>JAAYVH010000114.1 GCA_012517255.1 Chthonomonadales bacterium | reverse complement strand
CCAGCTTCGTATCGTTGCCGATGCCGCCCGCACGATCCGCGCCGCCTACCGAGTAGATGCCGCCGCCCGCTGCCCCGTAGCCGATCACAGCGTTGCCGCTCACCACGGTGTCGGCGAGGTCGAGCCCGTTGGCGTAGATGCCTCCGCCGTAGCTACCGCTGTCGCGACTGGCACCGGTCTCTCCGGTGCACCGATTGCCGATCACGGCGCAGCGCTGGAGCTTCGCGACGCCCCAGACAGCCAGGCCTCCTCCTCGCGCCAGCGGGTAGGGCTGCGTTCCTCCGGCAATGGGCACCGCCTCGGAGTGACCGCCCATCACCGTGACGTTCCGCATGGTGAGGTCGCCGAACACCGCCATGACCCGTGCCTTCAGCGCGTCGCCGCCCGCCCACCTGAGCGCTATGCCGTCGGGCAGGTCGGACGCGTCCATGGTGACATCCTTGCGGGCGTAGAGTGCGGAGGGGCCATAGTCGCGCTCCTCATAGCCCGAGAACGCGTTGCCGGCATACACCTCGCCCAGGAGCTTCGTGTGCTCTTCGCCGACAATGGTAAGGTCAATGGTTCCGCCGTTGAGCGACCGATCAAACACGATCGTGTCCGTGGGCTCTGCCTGGTCCAACGCGGCACGCAGAGTGAGACCGGCTCTCCCCGGGAGCGGTTCATCGGCCAGCGACGTGACCACGATCCGGCGGCCCGAACCTCCTCCCGATCCGCAGCCGAGGAGCTGCGTCAAGCCCAGCAGAAGCACACACATCCACACGCCGCGAGTTCCCCATCGCGGATGGTACATGGCATTACCTCCTGTTATGCGAAGAGCAGCCCCGGCTTCCCGTCTGCATGGCCTATGGGAATCATCATACCTGCGCATGGCGCGCATACAGGTCCGTTGCGAGCTTCTGGATTTCATCGCGCATCGCCAGACGATCGAGCCACGCAGACGGGATACCGGACGCGCCGTAGAAAGCGCCGGCAATCTGCCCGCACACGGCTCCGGTCGTGTCGGCATCGTCGCCCAGATTCACGGCCTCGAGGATCGCGTCTCGAAATGTCTCGGTGCGATGGAAGCACCAGAGCGCCGCCTCGAGGCTCGACACCACATACCCGGTACCCCTGATGTCGGCGCGAGATCGAGAAATCCAGTCGCCGCGAGCGATCGCCTCGACTGCCGGAACAGCCTCGAAACCGGTTCGGTCGCCGAACAGCACATCATCCCGGGACAAGCCGAGAAGCGCCCGACCCAGCATCCTGCCAAACAGCCGGCACGAATCGACGCATTCCGGGGCTCCGTGGGTGGTGCGTGAGCTCAAACCGGACATGCGCTCGATCTCATCGAGGTCAGGGTAGAAGAACATCGGCACGGGTGCAAGCCTCATGAGACTGCCGTTGCCCGCCGAATAGGAGTCGGGGTTGCCGGCCATGGGCTCTCCCGTGCGCCGGAAGGCGCGCAGGGCCGACACCGTCGTGGTGCCGATGTCGAAGCATTCGCCGGTACTGGACAGGTAGCCCCTCTCGTACCAACGGCAGTATCGCTCCATCTGATCACGGGCGTCGAAGCCGTCCCGCTCGTTCAGGCTCGTCGCCAGACAGAGCGCCAGCGATGTGTCGTCGGTCCACTGGCCGGGCTCAAGGCCAAAGGGCCCGCCTCCCACCATGTCGTCAATGGGCGTGAAGGACCCTCGCGGCTTGAACTCGAGTGTCGTGCCGACGGCGTCGCCCACGGCAAGGCCGAGCAGGCACCCGATGAAGCGATCGTGTGTGTCCGGACACGTTTCTGTCACCGAGCTTTCCTCCCACAGCGAAGTAGCATCAACGGCACAGTGTGGCATATCGGCGTTGCGCGAGGTCTGCCGGAGGGTGGTATTCTGGACTAGCGATCGGCTTGGCGCAGCGAGCGGGCGTCGAGCCGGCCAGGAGGTGTGCGATGCGGTTGGCGAAACTACGGCCTGTCCTCGGAGCCGCCGTCGTCCTTGCTGCCTTCGGGTACGCGGTCTGGCGGACACGCTTGCCAGACGTAGACGACGGCGCGGTGCGAGGCAGCGGTGTCATCGAAGCGACCGAAGTCATCATCGCCCCTCGGATATCGGGACGGCTTGCCGAAGTGGTCGTGAACGAGGGCGACACCGTCAAAGCCGGCGATCTGATCGCCAGGCTCGACACCTCCGAACTGGATGCGCAGGTCGCACAGCTTGAAGCCGCCGTGAAGGTGGCAGAGGCTCGTCTTGAGGCCGCCCTGAACGGCGCCCGCCCCGAGCAGATCGAAGCAGCCCGCGCCGCCCTGGCCCAGGCCAATGCCGCCATCGCGGGCGCCCAGGCGGCCTCGAGGACGGCTCGCACGGGGTTTGAGCGCACCACGGAGCTTCGAGCGGCGCATGATGCCGCCACCATGCGCGTCAAGGCCGCCGAGGCGCAACTTGCCGATGCCGAGCAGGCGCTGGCGCTTGTGCGATCAGGCGCCCGCAGCAGGCAGGTAGACCAGGCACGCGCCGCCGTGCAGCAGGCCGAGGTTGCCCTGCGCAAGGCAGAGACCGACCTTCGACGCGTGGAGGGACTGTCACGCGACGGAGCCGTTTCGGACCAGCAACGCGACGCGGCCACGGCTGCCCGCGATGCTGCCGCTGCCCAGCTCAATCAGGCGAAGGCCGCTCTCGCCGATCTCGAGGCCGGAGCCCGACCGGAGGAACTGAGGCGCGCCGAACTGGCGGTGGTGCAGGCAAAGGCCAACCTCGAAGCGGCGCGGCTGGCCGAGCGCTCGGCTGCAGAGGCGCTATCCGATCGCCTGTCTCCGCGGTCGGCTCTCGATGCTGCCAACACGACCCTGCAGACAGCCCGGGCGCAGGCCAGGGCGGCGCGCGCGCAACTGGACCTGCTGCTGGCGGGAACGCGGCCTGAGGAGGTGCGGGCAGCCACCGAGCAATCGCAGCAGACGCGCGAGACCCTGCGCCTGGCGCGCGTGCAGCGGAGCCATTGCTTCCTCTACGCTCCCACGAATGGCGTGGTCAAGACCCGCATGGCAGAGCCTGGCGAGACCGTAACCATCGGCAGCCCGGTGGCGGTGCTTCTCGACTCGACGCGGCCCTGGCTCCGCGTGTTCATCCCCGAGTCTCGCTACGGTCTCATCAAGATCGGCGACCGGGCGACCGTCACAGCGGACAGCTTCCCCAACCGGCAGTTCGAGGGCCGGGTCGTCGAGATAGCGTCCGAAGCGGAGTTCACGCCCAAGAACGTTCAGTCGCCCGAGGAGCGGGTGAAGCTCGTGTTCGGGGTCAAGATAGACCTTCGCAACGCCGGCGACGCCCTGAAGCCCGGGATGCCGGCCGATGCCGTCATCGCCGTGCGGTAGCAGGCATGGACGGTCGGGACGCCCCCGATGACGGCAAGCCATCCGGTGCGGTTGTGCAATGCGCGGCCCTCTCGAAGTCTTTCGGACAGACGCTTGCGGTCAACGGGCTCAGTTTCGACGTGGGACGGGGCGAGGTCTTCGGCCTGATCGGTCCCGACGGCGCGGGCAAGACCACCACCATGCGCATGCTGACGGCGATCATGGAGCCGACCTCGGGTTCGGCGACCGTGCTCGGTTTCGACACCAGACGCCAGCCCGACGCCATCAAGGAGCGGATCGGGTATGTGGCGCAGAGGTTCAGCCAGTATGGCGATCTGACCGTCGCCGAGAACATCGAGTTCTTCGCCGATCTGTTCCAGGTCCCTCTCGATGGACGTCTGGAACGGACGCGGCGGCTTCTGGCGGCGAGCGGCATGGAGCCGCTCACGGAGCGGCTGGCCCGGGATCTCTCTGGAGGCATGAAGCAGAAACTGGCCCTGATGTGCGCGCTCATCCACACTCCCGAGGCGCTCTTCCTCGACGAGCCGACCACGGGGGTCGATCCGGTCAGTCGCCAGGAGTTCTGGACGATCCTCTACGAGCTTGTCGCCCAGGGCATGACGCTCGTTGTGAGCACGCCGTTCATGGACGAAGCGGAGCGCTGCCATCGCATCGGCCTGATGCACCGCGGTCGGATGCTGGCCATGGGTACTCCGGACGAGATTGCCTCGGAGCGCTCGTCGCTGGAGGATGCTTTCATGGACCTGATCATCGGTCACGGCCAGGAGTAGGGCTGCGTGTCTGAGGCCGCCATCCTCTGCAGGGACCTGGTGAAACGCTTCGGAGCATTCACGGCCGTGGACCGGGTGAGCTTCGAAGTCAAACCGGGCACAGTGTTCGGCTTTCTTGGCCCCAACGGCTCGGGCAAGTCCACCACCATCCGCATGCTGTGCGGTCTCCTGCTGCCAACGTCGGGCCGAGCCGCCGTGGGAGGCGTGGATGTGGCTCGCAATCCCGAAGGCGTCAAGCGGCAGATCGGCTACATGTCGCAGCGGTTCAGTCTCTATCAGGACCTGACCGTGCGCGAGAATCTGGAGTTCTACGCAGGCGTCTATCGCATACCGCGGCGCGAGAGACAGGCTCGCATCGAGGAGGTGATGACGAGAACGGGAGTGATTGCCGACGCCGGGACGCTGGCTGGCGACATGTCCGTGGGAGTGCGCCAGAGGCTCGCGCTCGGAGCAGCGCTGCTGCATCGTCCAGCCATAGTATTCCTTGACGAGCCCACGTCGGGAGTGGACCCTATCAGCCGAAGGCGGTTCTGGACGCTGATCGGCGAACTCAGCGCCGAAGGGATCACCGCGCTGGTTACGACCCACCACATGGACGAGGCGCAGCGATGCGACGAACTCGTGCTAATGAGAACCGGGCGCGTGGTTGCCCGGGGAACTCCCGCCGACCTCATCGTCGCGCACGCGCCGCCGGTTATCCTGTCGGTTCGCTGCGACCGCCCCCAGGAGGCTCTGGCGATCGTGCAGAAGACGTCGGGCGTCCGCAGAGCCGCAGTGCGAGGCGTACGGTTGCATGTTGCTGCGGAGGACGACGGCCTGGCGGAGCGGCTTGACGCCGAGCTTACCAGTGCCGGGCATGCATGCACGGAGGTTCGGCGTATCGGCGCGACGCTTGAGGACGTGTTCATGGAACTTGCCATGGGTGAGGCGCCGCCATGACACGCAGCCGATCGCGCACGATGGCAATCCTCCGCAAGGAGTTCATCCACATTCGGCGCGACCCTCGCAGCCTGCTCATTGCGGTAATCATGCCCGTGGCGCTTCTCTTCATCTACGGTTACGGCGTCTCCTCGGACATAACCGACATCCGTCTCGGCGTCGTAGACTGGAGCCGAACGCGCGAATCGCGCGAGCTCATCAGCGCGTTCACCAGCTCGGGCTACTTCGCCGTCGTTCTCCGGAGCGACCGGTATGCGGATATGGAGCGAGCGCTCGATGCCGGCGATATACGCGCGGCCCTCGTGGTGCCTGCCGCCTACGCCGCGGACATCACACGGAAAGGCGCGTCGAGCGTGCAGATACTGCTCGACGGATCCGATCCCAACACCGCCACTGTTGCCGCCGGCTACGCCGAAGGGATTGTCGGCAATCGCTCGGCGATCATCGTGCGCGAGCGGACCCTGCGCTCCGGCGGCGCGCGCCGCAGCCGGGCAGCGCTAACGCCCGAGGTGAGGGTCTGGTACAACGAGGACCTCCGCAGCGCCAACTTCATCGTTCCCGGTCTCATTGCGGTCATTCTGGCCATGACGTCGGCGCTGCTCACCTCAGGCACGATCGCCGGCGAGCGCGAGCGCGGCACCATCGAGCAGCTTGCCGCGTCGCCGGCCTCCGCCCGCGAGATCATGCTGGGCAAGATCGCTGCCTACGTCACCCTGGCCTTCGCAGATGTAGTGCTCGTGGTTCTGGTGGGACGTCTCTGGTTCGGCGTTCCCTTCCGAGGGAGCCCCCTGCTCCTGGTGCTGTCGAGCGGCGTCTTCCTCATGGCAGCGCTCGGATTGGGCCTGCTCTTTTCCGCCCGTATGCCGACCCAGCAGACCGCCATCGTGGCTGCGCTGATGACGACGATGGTGCCCAGCATCCTGCTTTCGGGCTTCTTCTTCCCGATCTCTTCCATGCCCAAGGTCGTCCAGGTGATTACGACCGTTGTGCCGGCGCGCTACTTCATGGTGATCACCCGGGGCATATTCCTAAAGGGAATCGGTCTCGCCGAGCTGTGGCCCCCCATTCTGTCGCTCGCTGCGCTGAGCGTCGTAATCATGGCGGCAGGCATCAGCTCGTTCAAGAAGAGGGTCTAGCAAGCCGTGGAGCGCGTGATCGAACTCGTCCGCAAGGAGTTCCGCCAGCTCAGGCGGGATCCCAACATGCTGCGCTTCATGCTGGTGGTGCCGGTGATCCAGCTCATCCTCTTCGGGTATGCCGTGAGCACCGACATTAAGCACCTGCGTGTCGTGGTCTGTGACATGGATCGGACAGCCGCGAGCCGTGATCTGGTTCGGGCGCTGGGCTCCTCAGAACATTTCGATGTCGTGGCGCACGTAGACCGCCCCCGTGACCTCGACGGATGGCTGGATCGCGGGCACGCCGCGGTGGCGCTCTCCATACCTCCTGGCATGGCCCGGAAGCTCGACCAAGGGCAGAGAGCGAGCGTTCAGGCGCTGCTCGATGGCAGCGATGCCAACACGGGTACTGTGGCGATCGCCTATCTGTCCCGGTTCTTCATGGCGCAGTCGGAGAGCCTCGCCGACGGTAACGCGCCCGATCGCCCCGGCATCCGCGTGGAAACGCGGGTCTGGTACAACCCGACGCTTGCCAGCGCGGTCTTCATGGTGCCCGGCGCCATGTGCGTGATCATCGGTCTGGCGGCCACCATCGCGACGGCGCTCGCGATCGTCAAGGAGCGCGAGATCGGCACCATCGAGCAGCTCATCGTCACGCCGATCAGCTCGTGGGAGCTCATGCTGGGCAAGACGCTTCCGTACCTCGGCGTCGGCATGGCAAACGCGACGGCCATCCTTCTCGCCAACGCGCTCCTCTTCCATGTTCCTCTGCGCGGAAGCCTGGCGCTGCTCATGGCGGTCACGGCGCTGTTCCTCGTCTGCTCGCTGGCAATCGGTCTGCTCATCTCGACGCTCTCGCGGACGCAGCAGCAGGCCATGCTCACGGCGTTCTTCTTCCTCATGCCCAACTTTCTGCTATCGGGGTTCATGTTTCCGATCGAGAACATGCCGCAGGCGTTTCAGTGGGCCACGACGATCCTTCCCCTGCGCTACTTTCTGGTCATCGTGCGGGGCATCTTCCTCAAGGGCGTCGGACTGCCCGATATCGTCGGGCAGCTCTTGCCGCTGTCGGCGCTCACCGTCGCGATCATGACCCTGGCCGTCACGCGGTTTGCCAAGCGCCTCGACTGACCGGAGATACCGTTGCCGACGGGTACCATCGGCGGTATGACGCGCAGAGCGGCTGTACCCATTCTGATGTATCACAACATCGGCGCCGAGAAGGCGCGTTCGTCGGGCACCTGTCTGAACGTTCCCGCGCGCGATTTCGCACGGCAGATGCGTTTGCTGGCAAGGCTCGGTTACCGTGCCGTGACCTTCAGAGAGGCCGTCATCGGGTTGCGCGGCGAAGGTCCGTTGCCTCCGCGCCCGTTCTGCATTACGCTTGACGATGGCTTTCGGTGTGCTGCGGATCACGCTCTGGCGGTGCTGCGTCCCCTCGGCTGGTCTCCCACGGTGTTCGTGGCATCGGACTGGCTGGGGTGCATCTATGCGCCGGGCGGCAAGCCGGCCAATGAAACGGATCGCGTGATGGACGCCGAGGAACTCCGGTCGCTGGTCGCTCAGGGATGGGAGATCGCGGGCCATACGCGGAGTCATGCCCTGTTGGGTTCGCTCAGCGATGCGGCTGCCTCGGATGAGATCATCGGCGGCGCGGATGACCTCAGCACGGTGATAGGCGAGCGTCCCAGCACGTTCTGTTACCCGGGCGGCTCGTTCAACGACAGAACGCCCCTCCTCGTTCGGGAGGCGGGGATGCACGGCGCCTGCACGACGCGAAGCGGCCTCGCGCGCGCCGGCATGGACCTGCATCTTCTGCCGAGGATCAAGCCGGCGACACGCGACGGCATGGCAGGCTTTCTGTACCGCTTCTTCGTTCGGCCGTGGCTGCCATAGCCTCAAGCCGTGTGAGTCACGTTTTGTGACTCACACATGTGTACATATATTGGCGGTAGTTTGTCTGTGGGTCTTGAAGGAGACAGAAAGCCTCCTGCCGAAGTGTGTATGTGCAAACACAACACAAGGAGGAGGCTTTCCACAATGTCTATTAATCACAAGAGCGATGATGTCCTGCTGGAGGGTGTTGAGAGGAT
>JAAYVH010000113.1 GCA_012517255.1 Chthonomonadales bacterium | reverse complement strand
TGCATGAGGACAAGGGCGTACCAGCCGGTTGGGACCTCCGTACCGCTGCGGCGAACGTTGCCGGTCCGGCTGATACGCCCCTGCGTGGTGCACACGCAGCCCGCCTTGATTTCGACACGGCGGTTCGCGCCGGCTCAATCACCGGCGGGGGATGTTCGGCCGGATGGCGGTAGTTCGGCCTGAAGGGCCGATCGTACTCAGGCCGGGGCGTCAGCCCCGGTCGTGCGCGTCGCATCCCCTTACCCAACCCTGAATGCGCAGCGCACGGGGGCCATTGAACCGCCGCATGGTCTCGTCGAGGAGAGGGGCGAAGCGTCGCGCGGTCTGGCGTCGGGGCCACGGCTGACGTATAATGCTCGGCGTGCGTGCCGGCGCAATGCCCATAGCCGTGCTCGGCATCCGGCAGCCCGGCTCAACGCACCGTGGGAGGTGGGACCGCATGAGGAAATACCCTGCATCCGAGGCGCGCCAGCTCCGTACCGAGCGGATCGAGGCGGACCTGGCCGTAGTCGGCGGCGGCATGGCTGGCGTATGCTGTGCCATCACGGCGGCGCGTCAGGGAGTATCCGTGGCGCTGATTCAGGATCGGCCTGTTCTGGGCGGCAATGCCTCCTCGGAGGTCCGGCTATGGGTGCTGGGCGCGACGGCCCATATGACGAACAACAATCGGTGGGCCCGCGAGGGAGGCGTCCTCGATGAGCTGCTCGTCGAGAACCTCTGGCGCAATCGCGAGGGCAATCCGGTGATCTTCGATACCATCCTGCTGGAACGAGTGATTGCCGAAAAGAACATCACGCTCCTGCTGAACACCGCCGTCCATGGCGTCCGCAAACAGGGCGACAGGATCGCCTCGGTGAGCGCCTTCTGCAGCCAGAACAGCACCGCGTATGAGATCAGCGCCCCTCTTTTCTGCGACGCCTCAGGCGACGGCATCGTCGGCTTCCTGGCGGGAGCGCCCTTTCGGGTGGGCGCTGAGAAGACCGATGAGTTCGGCGAGAAGTTCGCGCCGGACCCCGAAGCGTATGGCGAGCTGCTGGGCCACTCCATCTACTTCTACAGCAAGGACACCGGCAAGCCGGTCACCTACGTTGCCCCGACCTATGCGCTCAAGGACATCACGCAGATCCCTCGCTTCGGCCAGTTCAACGCCCAGTCGCACGGTTGCCGCCTCTGGTGGATCGAGTGGGGAGGCAGGCTCGATACGGTCCACGACACCGAGAAGATCAAGTGGGAGCTGTGGAAGGTCGTCTTCGGCGTGTGGGACTACGTCAAGAACTCCGGCAAGTTCCCCGAAGCTGCCAATCTGACCCTCGAGTGGGCAGGGCTCATTCCCGGCAAGCGAGAGAGCCGGAGATTCGAGGGAACGTACATGCTGACGCAGCAAGATATCATCGAACAGCGGCAGCATGAGGATGCCGTCGCACATGGCGGCTGGTCCATCGACCTGCACCCTGCCGACGGAATCTACAGCCCGAAGCCCGGATGCAACCAGTGGCATGCGCGAGGCGTGTACGGGATCCCCTATCGGTGTCTCTACAGCCGCAGCGTGCCAAACCTGTTCCTCGCCGGGCGGATCATAAGCGCGTCCCACGTGGCGTTCGGCTCGACGCGGGTCATGGCGACGTGCGCGGCGGCGGCTCAGGCGGTCGGCATGGCGGCGAGCCTGTGCAAGGGCCTCAAGACGGACCCTGCAGCCCTATCTCAGGGCGAGGGGCTCCGGCAACTGCAGACGGCGCTGGTCGAGTCCGGGCAGCACATACCGGAGGTTCATCCGAAGCCCACAGGCCTCGAAGCCTCGGCGCGTGTCACGGCTTCGAGCAGCCTGCGATTCGCCGGGTTCCCGTCGGATGGCCCGCTCATTCCGCTGAGCAGCTCGTGGGCGCAGATGATCCCCGTACCTGCGGGTCCCGTGCCGGCGATGACGGTGTTTGCCCACGCCGACAGGCCAACGACGCTCCGCATGGAACTGCGGGAGACGGAACGGGCGGGCAACCACGTGCCCGACCGAACGCTTGCCGCGAGGGAGGTGGCGCTTCCCGCGGGCCAGAACCTGCCCGTGCGACTCGATTTCGGGGTGTCCGTCGCAACGCCGCGTTATGTCTACCTGTGCGCAATGAAGAACCCGGACGTTGCGCTGCACGGCTCCGACATGCGCCTGACCGGCGTTCTCTCGCTGAGGCATCGCTATACTCAGCAGCCGACCGGCGACATTGGCGTGGAGGTCGTCGAGATGTGGTGTCCCGATCGCAGGCCCGGAGGCCACAACATGGCCATCGAGCTAGAACCGGCGCTCGATGTGTTCGGGCCCGGGAATGCCGCGAACGGCATCAGTCGTCCGACGGTCATGCCCAACGCGTGGGTGGCCGACCCGGCAGACCCGCGGCCCTCTCTGACGCTCGCATGGGGCGCCCCTCAAGCGGTCAAGCGGATCGTTCTGGAGTTCGATACGGACTTCGACCATCCCATGGAATCGGTGCAGCACGGCCACCCCGAGCGCGCGGCGCCGTTTTGCGTCCGGCGGTTCCGCGTGCTGGACGGTCTGGGCCACGTCGTTGCGGATGCCTCAGACAACCATCAGACGCGAGCCGCGCTCGACTTCGACCCGCCCCTGCGCACGGGCAGGATCACAGTCGAGCTGCTCGAGACCCACGGCAACGCTCCCCCGGCGCTGTTCGGGGTGCGGTGCTACGGGCCGTAGGTCCTCCGCCCGCAGTCGTCAGCGAGGTCACGGTCGTCCGGCTGATACGCCCCTACGTGGTGTGTATGCAGCCCGCCTTGATTTCGACACGGCGCTTTGCGCCGGCTCAATCACCGGCGGGGGATGTTCGGGCGGATGGTGGGCGGGCGGCCTGAAGGGCCGGGATCGCTTCGCTTCGCTCCTAAGAAAGCTCTCTACGCTTTCTCATGCACCCACCGCGGCCACGCCGCGTCCGAACTCGCGATGACGTGGCGGGCGCACGGCGTTGCTGGTGCACACGCAGCCCGCCGGTGATTGAGCCGGCGCAAAGCGCCGTGTCGAAATCAAGGCGG
>JAAYVH010000112.1 GCA_012517255.1 Chthonomonadales bacterium | reverse complement strand
CGGCGTGGCCGCGGTGGGTGAATGAGAAAGCGTAGAGAGCTTTCTTAGGAGTTCAGACGCGGCGTGGCCGCGGTGGGTGTATCAGAAAGCGTAGAGAGCTTTCTTAGGAGCGAAGCGACGCGATCCCGATCAGTCCACGCCTATCCGATGTGACCTCAACTTCCGATTCGCGCCATACCACCCAGATGACGCGATCCCGATCAGTCCACGCCTATCCGATGTGACTGTCATTAACCGTCGGGGTTATCCGGTACGGATCCGTATGGACTTCGCTTCGCCGGGAATGACGATCGTGATCCCGACGTGGCTGAATGGCGGCGGCAAGCGCCTACTTAAGGCGCGTCTCGAACCAGTCCGCCAGTACCTTCGCCTCCTGCTCGATGCCCGGCCAGCCGTGAGCCTTGCCGGGGCGTACCTCGAGTTTGCAGGGCCGCTTCAGCTCCTCAAGCTTGGCGATGAGCCTCTGGGATTGCTGGATGGGCACCAGCAGGTCGGCGTCGCCATGGATGATGAGCGTCGGCGGCATGTTGGCCAGATCCCCGTAAATGGGCGACAGCGACCGCGCCAGCTTCTCGAGCTCCTCATCGGTGGTCTTCTCAGTCACGCCAAAGGCCGGCCAGTAGACGCGGAGCATGGGGAACTTCATGGCCGCCTGGCCTTCCTTGCCGTAGTTGAGGAAGTCGGTGGGCGGGAAGAGGCAGGCGACCGCCTGCACGCGGCTCGACTCGCGATCAACGGGGTCCTGCGCATCGGATGGCCCGGGCGCTCCGTAGGCGCCCATCATCAACGAGAGATGCCCTCCGGCGCTCCCTCCGGCGATGCCGATCTTGTTGGGGTCCACGCCCCAGGTTGGGGCGTTGGCGCGCACAAAGCGCACCGCGCGATGGATATCCTCGACGATCTCGGGCAGGATGAACCGGGGCTGCGTTCCGTGGACTACCTGAAACACGGTCATGCCCCTATCGGTGAACGGCCGCGCCAGATCGGGATTGATGCCCTTGTGATCCGATACCCAGCCGCCGCTGACCATCCAGAGAATGCCGATGCCGTTGGGCTTCTCGGGCTTGAAAACGTCCATGGTGAGCGCGACGCCGAGCTTGTGGCGATAGACGACATCCTTGATGTGCGTCTGGTCGGCACGGGCCGTCAACGGCGCACAGAGCAGCGCCAGAACGGCGAGCAGCACGTTGCGACGGGTCATATAGCAACCTCCCTGATGCGTACGCCCGGCGTGCGGCGCCGGAGCGTTCGATGGAGCCGTTGTACCACGTATGGACGGGCCGAGCGCGCACTTCGGATACAATGAACGCACCGCGGAGCACCGGAGGCGTACTATGTCGAAGCGTGTGATCGTAATCGGCGCTGGGCCGGGCGGTCTGGCCGCTTCGCTGCTGCTGGCACGAGCCGGTCTGGATGTCACCGTTCTGGAACGCAGGCAGACAGTCGGCGGGCGAACCTCGGGCATCGTCGGCGAAGGCTTCACCTTCGATGTCGGCCCGACCTTCTTCCTCTACCCTCAGGTCATCGAGGGGATATTCCGTGCGGTCGGTCGCGACTTCCATGCCGAAGTGGACCTGCGCCGCCTCGACCCCCATTACCGCATCGTGTTCGGCGCCGGCGGCGAACTGCTCGCGACGCCGGATCCGGCGGCCATGCGCGAGGAGCTTCGCCGGCTCTCGCCGCGCGACGCCCCGCAGTTCGAGCGCTTCATGCGCAGCAACCGGGCCAAGTTCCAGCGCGTGCAGCCGTGTCTCGAGAAGCCTTATCTGTCCGTGCGCGATCTGCTGTCGCCGGTGATGGTTGCGGCTCTGCCGTGGCTGGCTCCGTGGCGCTCGCTGAGCGATGACGTCCAGCGGTTCTTCCGGGATCCCCGGGTGAGACTGGCGATGACTTTCCAGTCGAGGTATCTGGGCATGTCGCCGTTCACGTGCCCCAGCCTGTTCTCCATCCTCCCGTTCATCGAGTACGAGCATGGCGTCTACCATCCCATGGGCGGATGCCATCGCGTGAGCGAAGTCATGGCGCGCATCGCGGACGAGATGGGGGTCCGCATGCGGTTGGGCGAGCAGGCCGAGCGCATCCTGTTCGACGGACGCCGCGCCGTGGGAGTGGTGACATCGAGCGGATCCACCCAGGCAGATGCCGTGGTGATCAATGCAGACTTCGCGCAAGCCATGACGGATCTGGTCCCCGCCACCCTCCGGCGGAGGTGGAGCGACGAGCATCTCCGCCGCAAGCGCCATTCCTGCTCGGCGTTCATGCTCTATCTGGGTATCGAAGGCCGCTACGACCATCTCGCGCATCACACGATCTACATCAGCCGCGAATATGCCCGCAACCAGCGCCACATCGAAGAGGACCACGTGCTCTCGGATGATCCGTCGTTCTACCTTCAGAACGCGTGCGTCACGGATCCCGGACTGGCTCCCAATGGCATGAGCACGCTCCATGTGTTGGTGCCCGTGCCGCACCGCAATCCCAACGTCAACTGGTCCGACATGCGCGAGCGATTCCGTGGGGCCGTGATCAGGCAACTCGAGAGAGTGGGCCTCAGCGACCTCGAGTCACGCGTGCGCTTCGAGCGCATTGCCACCCCCGACGATTGGGAGAGGGATGCGCGACTCTACAAAGGCGCGGCGTTCGGCCTGGCCCACAATCTCGGGCAGATGCTGCACCTGCGGCCCCACAACCGTTTCGAGGAGGCCGATGGACTCTACGTGGTCGGTGGCAGCGCCCAGCCGGGCTCGGGACTTCCGCTGATCTTTCAGGGCGCGCGCAATGCCGCCCGGTTGCTGCTGGAGGATCTGGGCCTCAACGCCGGCTTCATGGACGCGTGAAGCCGGCGCTCGCTCACCCCTCAAACAGCTCCCGCAGGAATGCCGTCATCGCCTCCCACGACCGGCGATCCGCCTTGGCGTCATAGCGCGCCGTGGGCGAGTTGGCCTCCGGGTTCGTGAAGCTGTGCACGGCATTGCCGTAGGCCACCAGCTGCCAATCGGCCCTGGCGGCCCGCATCTCGTCTTCGAACGCCTTCACCTGTTCTGCCGGAACCGACGGATCGTCGGCGCCGTGCAGCACGAGCACCCGAGCAGTCAGCTTGCGCCGCTCCATCGGGACCTGACTGGCCAGACCGCCGTGGAAGCTCACCACGCCGCCCAGGTCAACCCCCAATCGGGCCATCTCGAGGCACACCGTGCCTCCGAAGCAGTAGCCGATGGCGGCCATGCGCGAAGTGTCTGCCAGCGGGTGCTTGCGGATATGGTTGAGAGCTGCGCGGAAGCGCTCCTCTGCCACCGATGGATTGCCGCGGACCGCTCCCGCCCATCGGGCCGCCTCTTGCGGGTCTTTCGTGAGCTTGCCTTCGCCGTACATGTCCACGGCGAACCCCACATATCCGGCCTGGGCCAGGCGATCGGCGACTTTCCGCACGTGCTCGCCCAGACCCCACCACTCATGCACGATCAACACCACGGGCCGCTTGCCCGTCCTGGCATCGTCGTAGGCCACGTAGCCCCGAAACTCCAGCTCGCCGGCCTTGTAGACCGCCGTCTCGCTCTTCACTGCTGCACTCCCCTGCAACGCCATGGCCATGGCAGCCACGCCGAGTAGATACCGCATATTCGTTTGCCCCCGTAGTCGCTATGGCATTCCGTACGCACGGTCGCCCGGAGATATCACGGAAGCCGCCGAAAAGGAGGGGGGCGAACCGTCACGTTCGCCCCCCGATTCGGGTTGCAGGGTGGTTGTCAGGCCTTTGTCGGGGCCTGCGCTATCCGACAGCTACTCTGGCCACCAGAGCATGAGCGCGCTGTGGGTCATGGTGATCAGGTCGCCGCACGGGATGTTGTACAGACCCGGGTAGATGATCTCGCTCGGGTCTGCGCAGTACATGAGGGCATCCTGCAGGCTGGCGGGCATGGCAGCCGGGTAGGCGCCGACATAGAGACCGCCGCGCCATTTCATGTTCTTGGCGTGGCCATCGGCGAAGACGACGTTGAAACGGGACCCGTGACGCAGCGAGCCGGTGCTCTGGCCGCCGGTGTAGCGGTTCAGGATTCTGGTCACGCCGATGGTGTAGGAGCTCGACGCCCAGTCATAGGTGTCTGCGAACGCCATGACTTCGGCCGGCTTCACGAGAGCCGCCAGCGGCTTGCCGGCGGAGTACCGGGTCCCATCGGCCGCGATCTGTTGGAGCATCAGCAGGCCGCCGCCTGCGTTGGGGTCGGCGCCCCAGTTGTAGCCGTAGCCGAGGCACTTGCCCGAGGTGTTGACCCCCACGCCCTCCGGCTCATCGCAGCCCGTGTCGGACCGATCCGGGCAGTACCAGAGGTTGATGCTCTTGACGTAGGGCACGAGCACGACATAGGAGTCGATCGTCTTGTAGGGCTGGGGCGGAACGCGCCGAAACGTGCTCGGCAGGGTCTCGTCGTAGTCCTGCGCGTACATGTAGACCGACAGACCGATCTGTTTGGAGTTGCTCAAGCACATGGTCTGTCGCGCTTTGCCGCGCGCCTGAGCGAAGACGGGGAACAGGATGGCTGCCAGGATGGCGATGATGGCGATCACCACTAGCAGCTCGATGAGGGTAAAGCCTTTCCTTCGCATTGCTGTCTCCTTTCCGGGTTCGGATAGCGAACGTGGCTGTGGATCGTTTGGTCGCAGCGGGCTTCGTGGAGAATGTGTCCGGCGGCTACTTGCCATCGGTCTGCTGTTGCGGTTGCATCCGCGCTGCCGCCGCCATGTCGTCGAGCATGCGCAAGGCCTTCTCCTTCTGCTCGGGCGTAAGGTTCGGGTTATTGCGCACGCGCTCTTTGCTTTGCTCGACGCCGGTCTGCACTTGCTCGGGTGTGGGAGGCGGTATAGGCTTCCCTTCGCGCTTGCATCCTCCGAGGACGGCAGGCAGAACGACGGCGAGCGCCGCAGCGGCGATGATCGAGTGAACGACGGGTCTCATGGTCCATGAACCTCTCTTCGGAGCGACGATCCGCGGACCGTCAAGCTGCCTTTGAGCATGCGGGACTGCAGCGGGCAGTCGGGTTCGTCCAGCCGTCTCTGCAAGCATTGCCAGGCTGCGTGACACAGCTCATCCACGGGCTGGACAATGGTTGTTATGGGCTGATCGAAATAGGCCGTGTCGGCGATCCCGTCGCAGCCGGTCAGCGCCACGTCTTCGGGGATGCGAACTCCCATCTCGCGGAGGCCACGATAGGCCCCGATGGCAACTTCATCGTTGAAGCAGAGCAGACCATCGGGCAGGTCGCCGCGCCGGACCAGGTCGTGGATCAACAGCCGGGCATCTTCGCGCGACGACTGCTCGGTAACGAGGAGCTCAGGCTCGCGCTCCAGGTCGCGCATGGCGGCCTCGTAGGCCAGCCGTCGGGAATCGCCGGGCCGCATGCCGTGCTGACAGGTCAGATGGGCAATGCGCACGCAGCCCTGTTCGGCGAGATGGAATGCCGCCTCCCGGATGCCAGACCCGAGGTCCACCCCGACATGGTCGGTCTCGGGCCAGAAGTAGGCGCCGGCGCTTACCACGGGAGCGTTGCGGCCCGCGCCGCTGGCCAGATACGACTCCACGCTGTGCGGCGAGTCCAGCGCGATGATGCCGTCCACGGGCCAGGGCGCGTTGCGCTGAAAGTAGGCGTGCCAGTCGGGATGCTTGACGACGTCGGTGATCACCATCTCGTAGCGTGACGGGCGCAGAACGTCGAGCAGCACGTTCGCCACCATCGCGTGGAAATCTGCCAGAGTCTCAGCCCAGAGCGCGATGCAGTGGGTCCGGCCCGTGACGAGGGCGCGCGCTGCGAGATTCGGGCTATAGCCCAGTTCGCGTGCCGTGTCGCGAATCTTCTGGCGCGTCGTATCGCTGATGAGACTGTCGCCTCGCCCCGTCAGCACCTTCGACACCGTGGCCGGGGAAGTGCCGACCGCCTGGGCGATGTCGCGGATGGTCATCCGTCTCACATCGGTCTCCCGAAAAGTAAACGATAGACAGTAAACGTTTCCCTAGTACATTCTACAGTCTTCTCCCGGATGTGTCAAGGCTAGCGACATACTTGATTCGCGGTTTTTTGTGAGCGTCCCGCCGGCGCCTCTTGCGGCGCTTGTGACCGTCGTTCGCCATTGTGCGCACGCAGCCCGCCGGTGATTGAGCTGGCGCGAAGCGCCGTGTCGAAATCAAGGCGGGCGCGAAGCGCCGTGTCGAAATCAGGGCGGGCGCGAAGCGCCGTGTCGAAATCAAGGCGGGCGATGTTCGTCCGGATGGCGGTGGTTCGGCCTGAAGGGCCGACATTGTTCAGACCGGCCCGCAGGGCCGGGGATGGCGCGCCGCGTTTCCTCCCCATCATCAACGGTGGGTGAGGTGGTGGCGCCCGTCGCCTGACCGGGGCTGACGCCCCGGCCTGAACAATCGCGCCCCTTCAGGGCGCACCGACGAAGCACCCGTAACGCCTGTTCGGGATCGCGTCGCTGCGCTCCTAAGAAAGCTCTCTACGCTTTCTGATACACCCACCGCGGCCACGCCGCGTCTCGCGATGACGTTGACGGGTGCTCGTTTGCCATGGGCAGCCCGATCCGAGCGCCCGTAGGGGCGGATCAACCGCCGAGCCGAAGCGGTGCGAAGAGGAACGCGCCATCGTGCGGTTGGTTCGCCCAGGCCAACCGGTGACGCCTGCCGCCAATAGGAACGAGGGCGTACCAGCCGGTTGGTACATCGGCGACTCTGTGCCCCGCATCTTCTCTCCGGCTGATACGCCCCTACGGGCTCCTGTCGTCGGTACAGCAGAGACGCGCCAGCGGCGCACTCACGATGCCGGCATGACCTGAACATCCTTGCGGCGTTCGGGCGGACTGACCTTCAATCGCACCACCTTGCCCCGTCGGACGACGCCCTCAACGGTTGTCCGATAGGGTGCGTGCAGTTTGAACTCGACGTCCCAGTCGGCAGGCCATGCGGGAAGCAGCAGAATGCGCCGCCCTTCGCACTGCATGAGCATGGTCTGCAGGCCCATGACTCCGTTCGCTCCGTGATCCTGGTCGGGCACCCAGTCGAAGTTCGGCCCCCAAAACGCCGGAAATCGGCTGGCGTCGTGCTTGGTGCCGAACCTGTCCACTACCGCCCGTCGGACCTCGCCGGTCAGTCCCAGGTAGGCCGCCTGCGTGTCGTCCTGCTGCCAGCCGCGGTTGCCCGGATGGAGCCGTCGTGCGAACGTCTCTCGCGCGAGCGCAAGGTCAGGCTTGCCGACACCGTAGAGCCGATAGGGGAAGATCGCGTAGAGCTCGGGGTTCTCCATGTTGGACTTGCGGCCTGTCTGCTCCGCCGGAGCGAGCAACCGCTTGCCGTCGGCCGAGCGCATCGGCAGCGGCGGGAGGGACGTCTGCAGGCGGGCCCACTGCGCCCGACGCGTCGGCCCGACATCGCGAACCGGCAACGATAGGAGGCGAGCGAGCACAAACCGCAGTCCGGCAATCTCCGGCAGCGGGTTGACGCAGTCCCACCACGTCTCCAGCGACTGCGCCGGCTCGAATCGGATTCTGCCGTCCGCCTGCCGCGGATAGTGCTGATCATAGAACGCCACGATGGCATCGGCAACGGGCAGCATCGTGTCCTTCAGGAAGCGTCGGTCGCCGGTGTACTCGTAGTGATCGGCCATCATGGCGGCAAGCTCAAGCGCTCCCGACCAGTAGTACCGTATGTACTCGTTGTCTCCGGGAAACAGCCCCTTGCCTGCGCGATCCCATCCGTATCCCATGGCCCCGTTGTGATAGGCGCCCCAGAAGTACATCGTCTCGGGGAAGCACGCACCGCCATGGCGGAAGTAACGCGCGGTCCGATGGGTGGCCAGGTCGAGGGCGCTGCGGTACATGGCAAGGAGAGGGCGCATCATCTCGAAATCGCCCGAGGCGAGCATGGGCCAGTAGGGCAGGCGCGTGTTCTGGAACCAGTACATGCCGCCCCATGCGCGGTAGTCAGGGTCGAAGCGGCGATCCGTGTCTACGGTGAAGATGCTGCCGTTGAACTTGATCGGGTAGGCTCCGCGCCCGGCGCACGCCGTGATGAACCGCTGGAGGGCATACCCCTGCGAGACTGTGAGGTGCTCGGGCCGCCCGTCCTGCGAGCGCCTGCCGGATGCCATCCGCTTGCCATTGACATAGAGTTCCTTGCGGCCCGTTCGTGCGTCATACACGCCGGCGACGTGGGTAAAGCGGTCGGTAGGCAGTTTGGCATCATAGCTCAGCGTCCCATCCGCGACGATGAACCGCAGCGAGTTGCCCGGGTAGGTGTCCAGCAGGTAGCCGTCATCGCTGCCGGCGTGGGACTTATCCAGGATTCTGCCGCCGCCGGGAGGGAGCTTGTCCGGCTTGATCCACGCCTCTATGGTGACTGCGTCGGTAAGGTCGAACGCGTCCGAGTGGGGCCCCTCAAGATATGCGCTGCCGCCGAATCGTCCGGAGTGACCGGAGGGCCACGGCGCGACCGGCTCGATGGGGATGTCGCCGACGGATTTGAGCGAGGGACCCGGCGGTCCATAGCTCGGCAGGAGGCCGTTCTTGAGAATGCCCACTGGCCATCGGCCTACAATGCCCGGTTTCCATGCCCCGCCCCGTGCGGCTTCCGCGATCTCTGTGGCGCTGAGCGCGCGTTTGTACAGGGACACCTGAGCGATCAACCCGCGGAAGCGGTTGTCGCCATTGCTGTCGGCTCCGATGCGCAGAGGCAGCATGTTGCGCTGCATGGGTATCCCACGAGCTTGCCCACGCGATGAGGTCACGCGCAGCCAGCTCCGGTTCCAGAATGCGTCCCACCATCGCCGATGCTCGAGACGGGCATCAGCCACCGAGACCCGTTCGGCTTCATAGCGGACCTTGCGCAGCCTTGCCAGCCACGCGTCTTCGGTCTCGGTCTGGGCCGTCAGGCACGTGACGGTCAGGCGCGCCGATCGAACGGCGTCGGTGGTGCGCAACTCACGGTCCAATGGCTTCTCAACCCGTCCTGAGCCGGGGTAGAGGCAGATCTGGCCACCGAACGTGCGATGGAGCAGGGGGTCCCTCTGCAACGCGATGAGATCCCCGAGGCCCTGATGCCGCAACGTGACCGGCCATAGGGAAGCCGCGTTGCGGTGATACCAGAGGATGCTCGTGGGAGCATCCGGGCGAACCGTGTCGGGATAGGAATGCGGCGGCTCATTCGCGGCGAAGCCGTCTACGCCCATATCTTCGCCGGCCGCAAGGGCACGCTTCTCCGTGCGCCAGACCTCCAGCGCGGCGGCGACTCCCGTCGGACGTTTGAACGCCATCTCGACATGAGCCTGAGGGCGATGGGAGTCCACCCAGACACGGAGCGTCGTCGTGGAGCCAGGCGGCCCGGCGACGATCTCGATCTCGCCCTGCCGGAGGCGCAGCGTCTGACGGAATGGCGCGCCCTTGACGAAGGGGTTCGGGTTCAAGCGGAGGCGGACCCTTCCGAGTTTGAGCAGCCTGCAGTGCTCATCCCATGCATCCGTCTTGGAGATGTAGAACCTCAGATCACCGTCCTCCTCAACCCACACGTTGAGGCCGATGTCGCCGTTGCCGATCGGCATCGAGCCGTTCGAATCGCGGCTCGGGCTCCTCCAGACAACGTTGTAGGCGTCGAGCGGGTCCGCCGGCTCGGCGGCAATCCCGGAGGCGAGCAGCGTTGTCAGGATGACTGCTTCCACGACGCGACGCATGAGGCCAAGTACCTCCTTGCTGATGCGGTATCTACGCCGACTCCTGCTGACCCTCCCGCCTCCGCCGGGCCTCCTCGAACCACACGCGCATCTCGGCCCGCGTCTGAAGGACCTCGGCAGCGCCCGGATACAGAAAGGACGGATCGGCGAGCACAGCCGTCATGCCGCCATCGACGACGAAGTTGGCTCCGGTACAGAACCGGCCTTCGTCCGACGCGAGAAAGACCGCGCAGGCAGCGACGTCCTGAGCGCTCCCGGCTATGGGCAGGGGCTGCTGCAACTCTCGCTGTCGGTCGGGCCATCCCGGAAACCGCTCGCGGAACTCGGCGGCCAGCTCGGGGCCGAACCGACGTTCGAGCCAGTTGGGACGATCGTCGAGCCAGATGCTTCCCGGCGAGATGCAGTTGACCCGGATACGGTGCCTTCCGAGCTCGACCGCCATGGCCCGGGTGCCGGCGATGAGGGCGCCCTTGCTTGCCGCGTAGGCCGACATGTGGTCGCCGCTCGCAATGCCGTGGACCGACGATATGTTGATCACCGATCCCCCGCCACGGGCAATCAGGTGGGGCAATGCCCAGTGGGTGCCCATGATGACGCTCTTGACGTTGGTGTCCATCAAGCGGTCGTACTCGGCTTCCAGGTCGTCGGCATCGAGATGTCGCGAAAACGACGCGATGGCGGCGTTATTGACGAGTATGTCCAGGGCGCCAAAGCGCTCGATTGTAGCCTCGACCATTCGGCGGAGATCCTCCGAACATGACACGTCGGTGGGCACGGCGATGGCGTTGCCGCCCTTCCCGACGATCTCGGAGGCTAGGCTCTCGAGGCGATCCTGGGTGCGGGCAGCCAGCGTGACCGCGGCGCCCTCGTCGGCGAACATGCGCGCGATGCCCACACCGATGCCGCGGCTCGCGCCGGTGACAATGGCGACCTTCCCTTGCAGACGCTGCATGGCGATTTCCTGAGCGGTGTTCTCGGACCAATCCGGTCCGCGCCTATGGTACCCGCCAGAGTGAGGCGGCTCAGCAGCCATCGGCCAACCATGTAGCGCGCGATGGAGCTACTTCGGATTGGCGAGGGAGCCCGCCGGGAGCCACTGCTGCCAGACCTCGGCTGTAAGGTCGCCCCTTGCCACCGCCGGATCGAGAGCCACCAGCTTCCTGATGCCCTCGACGTCCTTTTCACGGAAGATCAGCGCCATGCGGAGCGTGCCCGGTTTGGTCGCCACAAGAGCCACCGCTGGCCTTTCGGAGGCAGGGAGCTGCGCATAGTAAGCCTCGCTCGGCTTCGCCTTAAGCGCCCGATCCCTGGCACGGAAAAGCACGATCGTATGCTCCTCGATGCCGGTCTCCTCAGGCTCGCCGAGATCCAGAATCGGCGCCGACACCGGCACGGCCTCGATCGTGAGCAGTCCATGCTCGACAAACGGGTCTTCCACGAAGTGCTTCTCGATGCCCTGCGCATCCTTGACATCGAGCAACACAATCCCCCGCTTCTTCTGGTCGGGATCGGCGCAAGGCCCGGCGAGCTTCAGCACGCCGTCTCTGTGGCGCGCCCTGAGGTTCGCAAGGTGCGCAGCCTGCATCTGCTGTATCTGGTCATTGTCAAACTTGCCGCGCGGCTTACCCGCCACGAAGAACATGAAAACCATGGCGCGCTCCCTCTTCCTCTGCGCCGGCGCCGCGGGCTGTAGCGAAGTGACAAGGATAACCGCCAACAGCACGCGAGCATGGGCGCTGCAACCTAACCCGGACACCGTGAAGGTCAGCCTTCCATGTTGTGGAGGCCCACGCTGTTGCCCTCGGTGTCACGGATGACGGCGATGAACCCGTGCGGACCAATGGAGGTGCAGGGCATCACGACCTGACCACCCGCGGCCTGCACTCGTGCGACGGCGTCCGCAACGCCGCTGGGAGCATTCAGGTAGATGAGCACTCCGCTCGGGCCGGGGCTCATGTCGTCGCAGCATGTGATTTCGCCGCCGACGCCCTCGCCGTCCGCCACGAAAAACGCGCTGTTCGGCATCTCGGCATGACGGTCGAAGCGCGCTCCGATAACGGCTGCGTAGAACGCGCAGGCTCGATCGAGGTCGTGCGCGGGTATTTGAAACCAGTTGATGACGTCGGCCATGGTGGCCTCCCGTGATGGCGTTAGGACGCCGGCATTAGGCACCTGTACGGGCTGTTGCCGGGTCTAGTTGCCGGACACGCAATCCACGCTGCCGAAAATCCTCATAAGCCGCCTGATCCCGAGTCTCGGGAGCGGTCCTTCCATAATCGAGCGCGCGTTCTCCTCCAGGTGCGCGATGCTCCCGGTGCCCGAGAGGATCACGTCCAGTCCGGGCTCATGGCGGCAGAAGCGGTAGGCCGCCTCAGGAATGCTCGACGCCATGCCCTCGACGAGCAGCCACGCGAGCGGGTCCTCGGGATTCAGAGGTTCGGTAATGTAACCTTTCGACCGAAGGTCGTCAATCAGCGCGCGAAGCGTGGGGGGATGGCTGAGGGCGCGGCGGACGGCGAACATACAGAACGTGCCGATGCCCCGCTGCCGCGTCACGGCCAACACCCGGTCGCGGGCCGACTGATTGATCATGTTGAAGCCCACCATGATCACATCGAGCCAGTCATCCTGCAGAGCGCGCTGTAGCATGGCATGCCCGGTATCGGCGGCGAAGCGCTCGGTGACGCCAAGGAAGCGGATCATGCCGGCATCGCGCATCCTGAGCATTTCCGGCACCAGCTCGGAGACCGCGTAGTCGTACTCGTCCAGCGTGACGCCGTGGAGATGGTAGACGTCAACGTGGTCGGTGCGCAGACGACGGAGACTGGCTTCGAGACTTTGGCGAAGGTCGCTCGCCTTCCGAAATGCGCCGCTGCCGGTGACTCCCGCCTTGGTGCAGAGGATCACGCTGTCACGCGCAACACCATCAAGGGCCTTGCCGACCGCTTCTTCGGTGCCGTAGCTCTCGGCGGTGTCCACGACGTTGATGCCCATCTCCATGGCCCGACGCACGATCGCGACGGCGTTCTCCTCCCTTGCGCTGAGCAAGTCCGAGCCGGCTGTGTCCACTGCAGCCGAGGCCCATCACGCTCACGCGCAGCCCCGTTCGGCCCAGTGTGGTGTAGTCCATCTCTGTCAAGGCCTTCTCATGACGCGCAGCGCAGCCGCGGGCTATCCGGTCGCAAGCTTCCGGAGGTAGTCCACCGCCCGCCGCACATCGCCCATGGCGTCCTCGCCGCACTCGCGCTCGATGGCGTAGAAACCGTCGTAGCCATGCTCCCGGAAGACGCGATGCAGCTCGGGCCAGTTGGTCATGCCGGTTCCCAGCGGCACCTCATCGAAGGTGCAGTCCCGGCGCATCACCGAGTCTTTGGCATGGACATGCACCACGTAGGGTATCAGCGTCTTCAGTCCCTCGACGGGGTTGAAGCGCTCCCAGGCGGCGTCGTAATCGAATGGCTTGCCGTCGCGCTTGGCAAGATACGGCGGCCAGATGAGCAGGTTGGCGGGATCGAAGTTCACGCGAAGCGACCGACTGCCGACTTCCTCGATCATCCGCTTGACGAGGGCCGGCGGTTCGGGTCCGGTCTCCATGGCGAGCTTGGCTCCCACCCGCTCGCCATGTGTCGCGATCTCGCCGAGAGCGTCGCGGAACCTGCGCCAGTGGGTCGAGCCGGTGTCTTCGGGCATGACCCCGACGTGGGCCATCCATAGCCCGCCGGACACATCGGCCGCTGTCTCGTTGATCCGCTTGCCCCAGGCGATGTTCTCTGCGAGGCCCTCCTCCTCGCCAAGGTCCACGTTGCCGCCCCACGCGATCAGGCATGACACCTCGAGGCCCATGCCGTGAATGTGGGCCAGGATCTGCTTGCGCTCTGCGGTGGTCTTGTTCTCGAGGTCCAGCGGGCCGCCGAAAGCGCCGATGTGGACCCCCTCGACGCCGAGCTCGCACGCTATCTCCATGCCCTTGTAGGGGTCTGCACCGCCCGTGGTGGGGATGATGGCGATCTTCATTCTGTATGGTTCTCCTTGCTTGATGTTGGGCCGATGGAAGCTATGGTCCGATGGCGACGGTGAGCCTCTGCCCTGCAGCGATGGTCACGGGTGCGGCAAACACGATGCGAATGCCTGTCGGTACGCGCTCGACGCTAATCTTCACCGGTCGAGCGCCCAGTGTGACGGCGACGTTCTGAGCGCTTCCGGTCGTCTCGAGGGCCAGGCTGCTGAGCGCCAGCTTGCCGTGAGCGACACGGATCTCGTTTCGCTGGCCCGTCGAGCCGCGGCTCTGACTGACGGAGCCCCACCCTTCCGAGGCGCAGAAGAACGACCGGTGCTTGTCGGGCGTGATCTTCGGCGCAAGCGAGAGCGCCCGTGCCGGCGCATCGTAGAGGAACCCGCTGGCTGCCAGGAGCGCCGACCATGACGACATGGCCCGCGCGTAGTGGCCGCCGCATTCGATCTCATTCCAGGGGTTCCGCGTGATGGGCGGCCGCGGCACGCCGTCGTAACGATCCCTGGCCCCCTTGATGATCTCAAGGCCCTGCTCCACCATCCCTTCGTAGATCAGGTGCGCGGCCACCTGATACTCGATGCCGGTCCACACCTCATCGGAGTAGAGCATAACGTGGCCCGGCCTGCCGCCTTTGGGCCACGTGACGATCATGAGACCCTTGTCCCGCGCGCCGGCGAAGGCCCGTGGAGCGTGGCGCCAGCCGGTCAGGTCCGTCATCCAGTTGTACTTGAACACGGCCTTGAGCGCCGACTTCACGCGGTCTTCGGGCAGGATGTAGCCCAGTCCCAACTGATGGGCCCACCACTGGCCGATGAGCTGATCCGCCATACAGCCGGGACCCACCTCGCCCGGCATCCGCTCGTAGCCGGGCAGGTTCTGGCGGAAGTACTCTCCCTCCCAGCAGAGCTCCTGCAGCTTCGCACGGCCCTTCTCGAACACCTCGCGGAGCCGCTGGGCGGCCTCTGTATCGCCCACACGCTTCGCCCATTCCTCGCCTGCGCGCAGCGCGGCGAGATAGTAGCCGCTCATGAAGGTTGTCACTCCGTGGAGCGGCTGATCATAGGTGTTCCACTGGTCATCCTCGAGGTAGCCGCCAGGCGTGCCCTGTTTGGTCGCAGCGTCACGCCCGATGAGGTATTCGCATGCCCGCTTTATGTGGGGCCAGTACTCCTTCATCCATGCGGGATCCGGGTTGTTGAGGGCCTCGCGATATGCTTTGAGAATGCAGCTCGAATGCCCGTCCACGAACGGAAACTCGCCCGTGGGCCTGGGGGGCGACGGCACCTCCGTCCGGTTGTTCACCCCTCCGTCGGCGCGCTGCTGATGTTTGAAGTCAATGCGGCGCATTTCCCGCTCCAGATCCGGGAACAGGCGGGACAGGGTCTGCTCATAGCCCCAAACGTGTGTGCAGGTCGGCTGACAGCAGGCGTTGGAGCCCTCCCACCCATACACGTCCCCGTTGCCGATGCGGAAGACGATGCCGATGTGGCGGATGATCGCTGCCTGCGACGTCAGGCAATCCAGCATGTAGTAGGGCAGCGTGCTGTCATAGAACGTCTGACGGAAGAGCTCAGTGATGCGCCGGAGCCCCGCGAACTCGCGACACGCCTCCGCCGTGACCGACGCGACCGAGGACCATTCGCGAGCATAGTGGTTACCCAGCGTCACCCCTCGCATGTACTTGTTGGGATAGCGCCATGTGAGAAGAAACGGGACCTCCAGGGTCTTGCCGGGAGCTACCGTCACCGTGGAAGCAACCGCGCCGTTGATGGTCTCGCCTGGTCCGGATGGTTCGGATGGAGACTGTGGACCGAGCGTGAACCGGCCTCCCGATGCGAATCGGGACCAGGCCGCCTGCCAGTCCCGGAAGTCGCGCATTGCCGTGGAGCCCGGAGTAACGGCCGTCAGTTCCAGCTCGCCGACGCCGGCAGCCTGAGGATGATGGCCTTCGGGGGCCGAGTAGGTGGCTCCCACCAGCGAGCACAACTGCCGGTACGCCTCCTGCCGAGCCCGCACCGATCCGATCGCCGCCGCCGGAAGCAGGCCCGCCAGCATCAGGATCACCTGTCCCGAGCCAAGCTTCCTGACGTAACATGCCGTACCATCGGCCAGAACGCGGCGCTCGGCGCCCGCCACGGGTTCGCACGGCGTGTAGGTCGTGGCGACGCGACCGGTCACAGGGTCTCGCGGCTCCGCCTTGACCTCGGCAAAGCGAATCGGGAGCAGTTCATCCAGCGCCTTCAGCGTCTCCGTGCCGGCGGGCAAATCCGCAAACTCGATGTCGTCCACATTGATGTGCCCCCAGCCGCCCGACGCCTCGTCCACGATTTCGATGTGGGCCTCGCGCCCCATGAACTCGCTCACGTCCCACGCGGCAGGCAGCAGCCGCTCCTCGTTGCGGCCCGAAGCGGCGCGTACGACGCGACCGTCCACCACAAGCCGGATCTGTGTGGCATTGGATGCGCCGCCGCCCACGAGGAACCGGATGTAGCGTCGCTCGATGGTGAATGTCCTGCTGACCATCTTGCCTGTCGGATCATCGCCGCCTAGATAGGAGTTCACGAGGCCCTGACCGGTGAAACCGGACACCGGCTGCTGATTGGGCAGCGTCCCCCGCACCGGTTCCGATCCGAAGGCGGCTCCCTCAACCTTCCAGTTGCCGTAGCCTTTCTCAAAGTCTTCAAACACGATGGGCGGGCGGATCTCCGCCGCCTCAAGCGCCTTCCCTTGCGTAGCATGGCCATAACTCTTCAGCAGGGGCACGTCCAGGCCGGCCAGCACCAGGGTCGCGCCTGCGCGCACGGCGTCGGCGGCTCCGCGCAACAGACCGGGAGCGATGTCCGACGGCGGGTCCTCCAGCCAGATGATCTCGGCGCGGCGCTCGTCCCTGGACGACGTCGCTTCGCTGAGAGAGACCACCGTGAGGTCCTGCGGACGGTCGTTGAACGGGTTGTTGAGAGCGCCGATGTCGAGGTTGGTCGCGATCCGGACGGGCCGGTCGAGCGTCGGCGCTTTGCCTACCCGGGCGCCCATGTGCAGTACGAGCGCCTTGCCCTCGTGCCGAACGTCGTTGATGTTCCAGCCGAACTGCGGGTGTCTGTTGCCGTCAGGCGCACCGCTTGCCTCATAGCCGACAGGATTCTGCATGAACGCCGCCAGGGAGACGCGTTGCGGTTCCTTCGTGGGATTGTGCACACGGAAGATGAAGAGCGCCGTCGGCATGGACGAGAGTCGCGTCTCCAAGGGCGCGAACGGGGTGAAAGCCTCGAGCTCCAGTCTGACCGGAAGGTCGCCATCCTCGTACTTCAGGAATGCAATCGGGTACTCGCCGCGCAGCTCGATCCGCCTGACCCTGGGCCACGCTGGCCCGCCGCTAGTCTGGAGCAGCTTGGCGGTCTTGCCTGCTCGGACGGCGAAGTAGAACGGAACAACGCCGTCCCGCCAGGTGTTGAAGAGCTGCCAGGTCGTAATCTGGCCGTCGGCTCCGATCTCCAGATTGCCGGTGCCGATGCCGCCCAGATGCATACGCGCATCGGTGTGCTTGTCGGAGCGATAGAGGCGAGGCTTGCCGGGCTTCATCAGATCGGCGCGCCACTGCGCCAGCGACTGCGCAGATACCGCAAAGCGCTCGGCTTCCGTCTGGTCGGGCTGCATGGTCACCAGGGCTCCTGCGCCCATCATCGCCACGAAGTCGCGGCGAGACATCGCGAGGTTCGGCTTGCAGTTGCCTCCTGCACAGTCACAGTCGCGCGGCATCGGTTCATCCTCCCAGCATGTGGAACATGGCGGCAGCTTTCTGGCCCCCGGTGGAAGCGTTTTCGGCAGCGCCCATCGGATTCCCTGCCTTTGGAGGAGAACGGGAGCTTCGCCGCAAACCTTATTCCTGCAAATGAGTCCGGCCACCGAGCCTGGCGACCGAGGAGGATACGTCGGCCATGGAGAGGCCTAGGATCGGGTTTGTGGGTGTCGGTGGCATGGGCCAGTGCGCGCACTTGCGCAACTATGCGTCGCTGCCCGACTGCGAAGTCACGGCGCTGGCGGAGCTTCGCCCGGAGCTGGGCAAGCGCGTGGCTCAGCGCTACGGCGTTCCGAGAGTCTACCGAGATGCCGAGGAGATGCTGGCGTCGGAGCGGCTCGATGCCATCGTCGCGTCCCAGCCGTTCACCCGGCACGGCGTGCTCGTGCCCGAACTGCTCAAAGCCGGCGTACCCATCTTCACCGAGAAGCCGCTGGCCGGCAGCGTTGAAGTCGGACAGAGGATTCTGGACGCGCTTCAGGCGAGCGGGACGTGGCATATGGTGGGCTATCACAAGCGGAGCGATCCTGCCACGATGTTCGCCAAGGCCGAGATCGAGCGACTCAAGGCGACCGGCGAGCTTGGCCTCATGACGTATGTGCGGATTATCATGCCAGCCGGCGACTGGGTGGCAGCCGGTTTCACCGACCTGATCGGCAGTGACGAGCCCATGCCTCCCATCGAGTGGGATCCCGCACCGAGCGACATGGACTCCGAAACCTACGAGCGCTACAGCGCCTTCGTGAACTACTACATCCATCAGGTGAACCTGTTGCGCCACTTGCTCGGCGAGCCCTATTCAGTGACCTACGCCGACCCGTCGGGCGTCATGCTGGCCGCGACGAGTGCATCGGGCGTGTGCGGCGTAATCGAAATGTCGCCCTACACGACCACGATTGACTGGCAGGAGTCTGCCCTCGTTGCTTTCGAGCACGGGTATGTGAAGCTCACGCTCCCCGCCCCGCTAGCATCCAATCGGCCCGGCGCCGTCGAACTGCTGCGGGATCCGGGCGGCAAGACGCCCGAGACGATCGTGCCCATGCTGCCCTGGGTCCACGCCATGCGGCAGCAGGCGATCAACTTCGTGCGCGCTGTCAAGGGTGAAGGTCCGCCTATGTGCGAAGCCGCGGAAGCCCTCGAGGACCTTCTCATCGCTCGCGAGTACATTCGGCTGGCTACCGGCAAGTGAGCCCGGCCACGATGAAACCGGGAGAGCGCGTCGTACGCTGTCTGCTGGGCCAACCCGTGGATCACGTGCCGTACGGCGTGGGGATCGGTTGGGCTCCGTGGGGCGAGACGCTGGAACGGTGGCGAGCCGAAACGGGCCGCGGCGACCTCAATCCGGCCTGCGAGTTGGGTTTCGAACCCAGCTTCGCCATCCCGGCGTTCCATGCTGGCATATTCCCGCCGTTCGCGCCGGAGGTGCTCGATCAAGATGACCGTTTCATCGTCCATCGCGATGAACGCGGCATCGTCATGCGCAATCGGCGCGACGGACATTCAATGCCCGAGTTCCTACGGCACCCCGTGGCGAGCGCCGAAGACTGGCAGATTCTGAAGGCCGAGAGGCTCGACCCGACCACGCCCGGCAGGTTCATGCAGGACTGGCGCGCCTTCCGGGACCACATCGAGCGTACCGGCGAGGCAGTGCAGGTGGGCTGGTTCCCCTACGGCGTGTTCGGCACGGCGCGCGATCTCATGGGCGTCGAGGCATTGCTCTATGCCATGCACGACGAGCCCGATCTCGTGCGGGATATGATGGATCATCTGACCGGGCTCTGGCTGGTCCTCTGGGCGCAGGTGGCCGACGAAGTCCCCATTGATCACATCCACATCTGGGAGGACATGTCGGGACGCGACGGGCCGCTGATATCGCCGCGCATGGTCCGGCGTTTCATGATGCCGTGCTACGACCGGATCGTGGCGTTTGCACGAGAGCGGCATGTGCCGATCGTCTCGGTAGACACCGATGGCGACTGCTCGCTCCTGACGCCGATCTTCATGGAGCACGGCATCACCATGATGTTCCCATTCGAGGTGCAGGCCGGCAACGACATCGAGGAGGTCCGGCGCTCCTATCCGTCGCTCGGCATCGTCGGAGGCCTGGACAAGCGGGCGCTTGCAGCGGACCGCCATGCCGTGAAGGAGCAGATCGAGATCGCTCGCCGGATGGTGGTCCACGGGCGCTACATACCCGGCTTCGACCATCTCATCCCGCCCGACGTGCCGTGGGACAACTTCGTGTACGCGGCTGAGGCGATGAGGGAGGTCTGCGGACTGTAGGGGCCATCCAGAGGCGCCGGCAGCGATCGAAGCCGCCCGCGAGCGCCACTACGGCGCCTCAACCTCAAACACGTCAACGTCCTCGTTGCAGGCCTCATCCACGCGGCGCAGGTACGACGGCACGACGGCGACAGGCGACCTCGCGAGGAATGCCGAGGCCCGCTCGTCGCGTGTCTCGGGCCGTTTCTGGCCGAAGAGGAGGTAACGGACGCCGGTGCGGCGCAGCATCTCCAGCCTCTGCGCGTCTTCTACGCCGGGCGAAAGGAACCTGACCCACTCCCCCATCGTCGCGCCGAAGCTGGGGGTCTCGCCCCAGTGCCCCGCGTGGACCGCGTTGCCAGTCAGGCCCGGCGCGAAGCATGCCAGCGTGGTGTCGGCAAACACCAGGCGACCGTCTTCACCCGCCGCAATCCATGGCAGCGGCTGGATGATCACGTCCCGCTCGACATTCCGCCGTACCCAGTCGAGAGCCGCCCGCTCGCCCGGCAGCATGAAGGCGCGCACCGTCTCGCCTCCATGGCGGAGCGATCCGCGGTCGCGCAGCATGAAGCGTACATTGGTCAGGCTGAGCGCAGCCACCGCTGCAACCAGGATCGCCGGACGTACGGGCCGCGCCAGCCCCTGCGTGAGCCGCCAGAGCCCTGCGCCCGCCAGCAGCGCGATGGGCACGTGCGCTCCCATGAGCATCTTCCGCTGGAAGCTGACCGGGAGATACGCTACCGCCACGTTCGCCACAGCCCAGATCACAAGAAAGGCCAGGCCACTCCCGACAGTCCCGGTCAGCGGTTCGGTCCGGCGGCGCACCAGCCCCCACGCCCCCACGAGCGCTAGCGGCGTCATCAGTCCGAATCCCAGCAGCACCCACCGCAGGTCGGGGCTCAGGGTTGGCACGGCCACGCGCTGTGCAAAGACCGTCTCGGTCCGGAACACCCACAGCATATAGCCCGTGGACAGCGCGGTCGGCGCCCCGGCGATCAGGGCATCACCGATAGCCTTGCGCGGCAGTCCCCTATCGCGCACAGCCCGGGCCGCCAGATAGCACAGCCAGATGACCGTCAGCGTCACGACATCGTAGGTGTGGATGTTGCCGAGCACGAAGCCGCACAGGCCCGCGCGGACGGCTGGCCACCGGCTCGACGTGCGCTCGGCCTCAAGCAGGTTCACGAGGATACCGAGCATCAGGGCCAACGAGACGGTGAACAACGGGAAAAGGTAGATGCTCAGGAAGCTCACGGCCTCGGGTTGCCAGGTATCCACCGGCCCCGCGAAGCCCCGCTCCCAGAGCCCGGGAACCCAGCCCAATCCGCTGCCGAACGCCACCGTCAGAAACGCGATGCGCCGAGCCGTATCGGCCCCTTCGGGTCGGACCGCTCGGTCGCGGGCGTCGAAAACCATCCCCGCAAGGCGCCACACCATCGTCAAGAAGGCAGCCCCGGCAGCCAGCCGGGCCACGTGGTACAGGAGGGTTAGCGGCAGGCCTGTCCATCCTCCGATCTTGCCGAGCGCAAGAAAGAAGAGGTTCAGCATGTGCCCGCTCTGAGGTTCGCTCGTGAACAGATTGCGCTGGAACCAGGCTCCGTCAGCGTACTGACGCATCCAGGCAAGGTACACGCAGTTGTCGGTCACGTTGAAGGCGAACCATGAGTACCAGCCGTAGAGCGGCGACGCGCCCTGCAGCCACCGATCGAATAGATAGGGAAGCGTGCTTACCACGAGGACGATGGCGGTCACCATGGCCGGCCATCGCCATGAGGTTCGCCCTCGGCTCGCAGCCAGCGGATCTTCGCTCAAATCCCGAGCTTCTCGAACGTGTGATCCAGGTGGCGCAGATGATGCTCGACATCGAAGCACTCAGCGATCTGCCGATCGTTGAGGCAGCGCCGCACATCGGGATCCGACTCGATGGCCTGCCGAAAGTCCATTCCCTCGTCCCACGTGCGTGCCGCGTTCCTCTGCGCGACGGCGTAGGCTTCCTCACGCGACATGCCGGCATTGACCAGCGCGAGCATCACCTGTTCCGAACACACGAGCCCGCCCATGAGGCCGAGGTTGCGCTCCATGCGGTCCACATGCACGATCAGACGATCCAGGATATCGGCGAACTTCCACAGCATCCAATCCACGAGGGTGGTGGTGTCGGGGAAGACGATCCGCTCGACCGACGAGTTGGCCAGGTCTCGCTCATGCCATGTGGTCATGCTCTCGAGCATGGGGACCACCATTCCCCGAACCACGCGCGCGAGACCCGTAACCGTCTCGCAGTTCCACGGGTTGCGCTTGTGCGGCATCGCCGACGAGCCTTTCTGGCCTGCGGCGAAGTATTCCTGGACCTCGAGTATCTCCGTGCGCGCGAGGTTGCGCACCTCGGTGGCGAAGCGCTCCAGCGAGGCAGCCACGATGGCCAGCGTCGTGATGAGCTGAGCATGGCGGTCCCGCGCGATGATCTGTGTAGAAACCGGCGCAACGCCGAGACCGAGCCTGCGACACACGAACTCTTCGACCTCCGGGCTGATGTTGGCATGCGTCCCAACGGCCCCCGAGATCTTCCCGACGGCTATCATGGCCCGCGCCGCGCGAAGCCGTTCGATGTTGTGCTGCATTTCGTCGAACCATCCGGCGAGCTTGAAACCGAACGTGATGGGCTCCGCATGGATGCCGTGCGTTCTGCCGATCTGCAGGGTGTGCCGATGCTCGCGCGCCATCCTGCGAATGACCTCGGTCAGCCTCTCGGCTCGCCCGATGATGATGTCGGCAGCATCCCGGAGCGCCATGCACAGGGCCGTGTCCACGACGTCATAGCTCGTGATTCCATAGTGCACGAAGCGGCCTTCGTCGCCAAGGCTCTCCTGGACGTTCTTGACAAAGGCCATGACATCGTGGCGCGTCTCCTTCTCGATCTCCGCCATGCGGGCGAGATCGAAGCGCGCGCCGGCTCGTATGCGCTCGGTCACGCCGGACGGTATCTGGCCAGCCTGTTCGAGCCCTTCACAGACGGCGATCTCGACCTCAAGCCACCGCTGTGTGCGGGCGTGCATGCTCCACAGGTCGCGCATCTCAGGCGTGGTATATCGGTCAATCATCGGTCCCTCCGTATTCTCTCGGGTCTATCGAAGCCCGGCGACGCAGAACAATCCCAAATCAGCCTCGATAGCGCTCTGGGCAATGGGTATCCTGGGGCCTCCGCGCAGCCGCCGAGCTCGAATGCCAAGGTGGCTGCCGGCAACGCGCTGCCACCCCGGCATGTTGGCATGAATGGGCAGATTCAGGATCCACGGCGTTCGCCGGGCATCCTCGATCACCATGGTGCTGGTGCCGCCGCCATCCAGGTTGATACCGTCCCATGCCCCGAGCGCCCGCAGCCATGCTCCGACTTCCGCGGTTGTGACGCCCTCGCTGTAGCCGGGTTGGCGCCCGTCAATCACCATCAAGTACAGCGTGCGACCGTCCTGCGATATGCCTGCCGCGGTTCGCGGGTGCAGAGCGTCGTCCTTGCCCACGATCTCGCCTCGTCGAAGCACTACGCCGAATCCGGCTACGGCGGTATGCACGTCCTTGAGGTCAAACGGCGGCTCGGCGATCCGGGCCTCGTTGGTGCGCGTGATCACCAGCGCCGGCAGATCGGTCGGCGGAGAGACCTGCACTCCTTCGGAAACTGTCAGGCCCACGACGTTGACTGGCTTCCCCTCATCGCGATGAATGGGACCGAACGGCGCCCCGTTGATGGCTGCCTGCAGGCCGTAGGCGCTGAGGAATGTGCCGGTGGTCATGCCTGTCGTATGCATCTGACCGTCGGCTCGACGCGGCGTCGCCAGAAAGGACAGGCCGGGCGCTTTGAGGTCAATCCGCAGGGCATGGACGCGCAGCGGACGCGGGTCTTCTACGGCAGTTCGGCCATACTCAATGCCGACGAAAGCGGGGTGCCATTCCGTGATACCGGGCGGCTGCGCCGATGAGGCTGCAGCAAGGTAGAGAGCCAGATAGACAAGCGCCGGAAGCCGGCGCGGGAGGGCCAGGTTGTTCACATCAACCTCCAGGGACTGCTGCGGCAACGCATGCTCCCCTGAATCGTACCCTGCAACCGCCGCCGCACGCGGTACCATGGAACCAGACAGCCATGATCATGATGCTGACAGCGCTGGCGTTACTCCGCGCCATGCTCCTGTTGCCAGTTTCCGCGCCGGGCGCCCCGACGGTGGTCTCCGTGCGCGACTACGGCGCAAAGGGCGACGCCCGCACGGACGACACGGCCGCCTTCGCTCGCGCGATAGCGTCTGTGTCGGCGAGCGGCGGCGTAGTACAAATTCCGTCGGTTGGGCCCGGCAAGGGCTACGTGCTCACGCGCACCCTGCGCATCCCCGCTGGCGTCGCGCTGCTGGGCAGTCCGGCCGGGTTCGCCAACAATGCGTGGTCAGCGTTTCCTCTGCCCGAGAAGTTAATCGTCGGATCGAAGATTCTGGCGCGTCCGGCTCCGGACCAGTACGCCGGTCCCCAACGGAAACCCCTGTTCGACCTGCCGGGCGGGTCATCGGTGCGCGGGCTCTACATCCTCTATGATCGTCAGCCGTGGCCCGCCGACGAGGAGTTCAAGGACCCGCGCTCTCCCTATCACTACGCGACGTTCGCCGAAGCGCGCAGCCGGTTCGTCAGAGAGCACGTCAAGCCCTGCGGTCCCACGTTCTACGTGACGGGCCCCAATGTTGTCATCGAGGACATCGTCTGCGACCGCTACTACGACTTCTTCGTGCAAGCCCGCGGGGCGAGGACGTATGTCGATCGGATCAGCCTCTACGGCTATCGGCGCGGGTTCGTGTTCGTCGAATGCCTCGACGTGAACCGACTGTCGCGGGTCCATCTCGTGCCCAACGTGGGCCCCGCCTGTCCGGGAAAGGCGCTACCCGGCAAGACGTACTCGTGGATCTACGGTATCGTCGTCTCGCATCCCGACAATGTGGGCGTGCAGGTGGGCCGCAGCGACGGGTACGTCTTCACCGATCTGATGTTCTTCGGCGTTCACACGGCGCTCCGTCTGGGAGCGTCGCCTGCGTTCCCAGTGCATGATCCCGTCACCGGCCAGAACGCCTTCGAAGAACCCGGGAGCAGGGCCGTTAGCGGCTTCTCGGCGCCCTACACGGCACAGGGTCCGTGGGGCAGCGTGTCGGGTCTCATGGCCGACCAGTGCGTCGTGGGGATCCACCTTGTCTGGCCGACGCCGCTGACCAACCGGATGAGCAACGTGACCATCCATACGGCGCTGACCGATGGAAGCGCCTTCAAAGCGCGAGAGGCTGGCGCTGGCCCCGTGGCGCGTCAGGCGGCGATCCTGGTCGAGTCGACGCACGTGGTTGCCAATGGCATCGGCATCGTGCCGACACTCCTCCTATCCAACGTCTCGGTCGGTTCGTTTCACGACCCCGAGCGCTTCGCGGAGGCGGCGAGCGACAGCCGCCGTGCGGGCGGCCGGGTCTTTCTCATAGACGGCGACGCGACGATAGAGGTCTCGAACATACTCATCAACGCCCCCTACGATGAGGCGGCAACGGTTGCCCTTGGGGCGTCGGCGACCAGGGCTTCCCTGCGCATGCGCGGGCTGGTACGCACCGGTGAGCCTCAGAAGGATTACGCTTTGCCATGAGCGTGACATGCGACGGCACCGCACGCCGTCCCAACATCGTGTTTCTGCTAGCCGATCAATGGCGCGCATCTGCGACGGGCTATGCCGGCGATACCAACGTCCGAACGCCGAACATAGACCGGCTGGCCACGCAGAGCGTGAACTTCCGCAACGCCGTCTCGGTGTGTCCGGTCTGCACGCCATACCGCGCCGCACTGATGACCGGACGCTATCCCACCTCGACGGGCATGTTCCTCAATGACCTCCATCTGCCCGCAACGGAGCTCTGCATGGCCGAGATATTCGGTCGCGCGGGATACCGGACGGCCTACATCGGCAAATGGCATCTTGACGGCCACGGGCGCGAGACCTACATTCCGCCGGAGAGAAGGCAGGGGTGGGACTACTGGAAAGCCGCCGAGTGTGACCACAGCTATCTACATTCGCACTACTACGAGGGCAACTCGCCGGACAAGCGCTACTGGGCGGGCTACGATGCCTTCGCACAGACGGCCGAGGCGAGGCGGCTTCTCCGCGAATACCGCACAGATCCCCGCCCGTTCCTGCTCTTCGTCTCGTACGGGACGCCCCATTTTCCGCATTTCGAGCTGCCGCCCGGATATGACACTCTGTATGTCGCCGATCGCATCAAGCTGCCTCCCAACGTGCCGCCGGACCTGCAGGAGAGGGCACGCAAAGAGGCGACCGGGTATTACGCCCATTGCGAGGCACTCGACCGCTGCGTGGCAGAGATCATGGCAACGCTCGACGAGACGGGTCTCGCCAACGACACGATCCTCGTGTTCACGTCGGACCACGGGGAGATGATGGGCTCGCACGGATGCACGCCCTACACGAAGCAGGTGCCATGGAGCGAGTCGGCTTGTGTCCCCTTGCTCATTCGGGCCCCCGGCGTATCGGCTCGCAGCGTGACAGCGCCGATCAACACCCCCGACCTTCTGCCCACGCTGCTGGGGATGGCGGGCATCCGGCAGCCCCGCACCATGGAAGGCGACGATCTGTCGGCCCTCGTACGAGGCGGTCGCGAAATGCCCGATCGCGCCGCGCTCTACATGCTGGTCTCGCCGTTCCATGGCAACAAGGCGTACGACATGGAATACCGAGCCATCCGCACCCGGACGCATACCTATGTCCGCAACATAACGGGGCCATGGCTTCTGTACGACGACGAGCGAGACCCCTATCAGATGAGGAACCTGATCGGCGCGCCGGGGCACGACAGCCTGAGGGCCGATCTCGACCGGCGGGTCCAGACCGAACTGGATCGGATCGGCGATCCGTTCCATCCGCGCCGGTACTACCTGACGAAGTTCGGCTACGAGATCGCCTCCCACGGCTCCATTTCGTATGCTCCCGGCGCCAGGCCACAGTCGCCCGACAGGCGAGCCCGATAGAGGAAGCACGCCCTCCTGCCGCGAATATGGCCCTGAAGTTCGGGTCCACCATCCCCGCAAGGAGTGTTAGCCATGTCATCCACCGAGAAGAACCTCAAGGAAGCGTTTGCAGGCGAGAGCCAGGCCAATCGTAAGTACCTGGCCTTTGCGAAGAAGGCCGAGCAGGAGGGCTTCGCCAATGTCGCCCGCCTGTTCCGCATCACGGCCGAAGCCGAGACCATCCATGCCCACGGCCATCTCGCAGCTCTCGGCGCCATTGGCTCGACCAGCGAGAACCTCGAAGCCGCCATCGCAGGCGAGACCTACGAGTACACCGAGATGTACCCGCCCATGCTCGAAGCGGCCAATGCCGAAGGCCACAAGGCAGCGCGCATGTTTGGCTACGCCGTCGAAGCCGAGGAAGTGCACGCCAGGCTCTACACCATGGCTCTCGAAGCCGTGAAGAAGGGTCAGGACCTCTCGGGCGTGGACTTCTACCTCTGCCCCATCTGCGGCTACATCGAGATCGGCAAGGCTCCCGAAGCGTGCCCAATCTGCAAGGCCAAGGGCGACACCTTCGTCAAGATGTAGACCTCGGATGAAGAGCTTTCGCAAGGAACTCTGGTTCAACGTGCCCTCACGGCGCGGGTTTGTGAACATCACCCGTGAAGTGGAGCGGTGTGTCGCAGAAAGCGGCATCCGGGAGGGTCTCGTGCTGGTGAACGCCATGCACATAACGGCCTCGGTGTTCATCAACGACAACGAAACGGGTCTCCATGCCGACTACGAGGCCTGGCTCGAACGTCTCGCGCCGTTCGATGCTTCGCCTCAGCGCTACGCCCACAACCGAACGGGCGAGGACAATGCTGACGCTCACATGAAGCGGCAGATCATGGGTCGAGAAGTGGTTGTGGCGGTGACCGAAGGCCGTCTGGACTTCGGGCCGTGGGAGCAGATCTTCTACGGCGAGTTCGACGGTCGTCGAAGAAAGCGGGTCCTGGTTAAGATCATCGGCGAGTGACCGTCAGGCGACGGTCACTCGTTTTCTGGCTTTCAGCAGCGACGCAGCGATGGCGGCGGCGAGGATCGCAACGATCACCGCCAGCGACCACGTCGTGGGGATGTGCCAGATGCCCAGCATCTTCACCCCAACGAACACGAGCACGCCCGCAAGACCCACGGTGAGATACTCGAACATCTCCATGACGCCTGCCAGCAGGAAGTAGAACGATCGCAGGCCGAGGATCGCGAACACGTTCGATGTGAAGACAATGAAGGGATCCCGGCTGATGGCAAGCACAGCGGGGATGCTGTCGACCGCGAACATCAGGTCGGTGAGCTCGACCAGCACCAGCACCACAAACAGCGGCGTTGCGTAGAGTGCGCCATCCTTGCGCGTGAAGAACCTCTGCCCGTCATAGGTCTCCGAAATCCGCACGTGGCGGCGAAGCCAGCGCAGCACCGCCATCTCGGACACATCCATCTCCCGATTGCGATGCAGGAACATCCGTATGCCGGTCCAGATGAGGAACACGCCGAACACGATGACAACCCAGTGGAACCGATTGATCAGCGCCGTGCCCGCGGCGATCATGATCCCGCGCATGACCACAGCGCCGATGATTCCCCAGAACAGGAGACGGTGCTGGTAGCGCCGGGCCACCTGGAAATGGGTGAAGAGGACGGCGAACAGGAAGACATTGTCTACCGATAGCGACAGCTCCACGAGATATCCTGTCGCAAACTGCAGGCCCAGGTCGTGGCCCTCTCGAACGAACACCCAGACGCCGAACAGAACCGCGAGGCTTACCCATACAGCCGACCACGCGGCTGCTTCCTTGAACGACGGCGTGTGCGCCTTCCTGTTGAACAGCCCCAGATCGATCGCAAGCACGGCAACGACCAGAGCTCCGAAACCGAGCCACATCCCCGCGTGATTCACGTTGGTGTCATCGTCCCATTACAAGGATTGCCATGCCGAAAACGAAAGACCTTCGATCCCCGTGCCGAGAACGACACGCGGACCGAAGGTCTCGCATCACAGCGCTGCACAGGGTCGCACAGGGCGACCAGTCAGCCGGAGCTCCGGGCGCACCGGAGGCCGATTGGCCCCGTCCTGACGACGCGCCCATCCCGCGCCTGCGCACGGGAATGCTACTCCCCTTCGGCAAATGCCGCGCAGAGTATACCTCTACGACTCGTTACGCGAATACGCTCCTTAGGGCCTCGGCGATGTGGCGCAGGCCGATCTCAGGCTGTACGCGGTAGCCCTCCACCTCGGCGGTCACAACGTCGTCGTAGCCGACGTCGGCGAAGGCCTCTCTGACGTCAATCCACGGGACGTCGCCCTGCAGGGGATTGGCAAAGCCCGTGATGTTGCCGACATTCGCCCGAAAGTCCTTGACATGCACCTTCTTGATGCGCTTGCCGAGGATGCGGATCCATTGCTGCGGGTACCCGAACACGAGCACGTTGCCGACATCGAAGTAGACCTGTACCCACGGACTGCCGATCTCGTCCACGAACCGCGCCATCTCGATGGGCGACAGCAGGAACTTGTTCCAGACGTTCTCGACGCCGATGACGACGCGGTTCTCGGCCGCTACCGGCTCGAGCCGCCGGAGCGCAGCCTGAGCGCGCTCGTAGGCGACGTCATAGGGGACGTCGGGAGTAACCATGCCGGGCACGCAGAGGATCGCATCAAGGCCCATCCACCGCGCGAGCCGTATCTGCGCTTCCGTGTTGGCGACGCCCCTGCCGGCTTTGGCAGGATCGCCATCGGTCAGCGGATACGCCCAGCCGAGACCCGTGGACAGGCTCGATACTTCGATGCCGGCATCCCGGGCGCGTGCCGCGATGGACCTCGCCTCGGCTTCGCTCGTATCCGGCGTAAGCTCACCGGTCTCGCCGACGTTAATCTCGATGGTGTCGAACCCCGCCTCGACAGCCGCCTCGAAGGCCTTGTCGAGCGACCAGTCCGGCGGCATCGTCCACTTGTTCACGCCAATCTTCACGGTTCTTCCTCCTCAGTGCAGGCTGCGCTGCGGAGCCACATGACACCCGCACGGCCCTGTCTCTTGCTGCCGGCGTTAGGCACGCCCGGCATGCGCAGCAATTCTCGTCTCGAAGTCCCGTCTCCTGCATCGGCAGGGTACGATTCCAGTGGGAAGATATGAACCGTGCCTCCAATAGACCGAAAGGCTCCACGATGACCGTTTCCGAACCTGTCCGCGCCGCGATTGAGCGCTCCCAGTCCTCTGCGCAGAGCGCTGCGCCGGCCAATGGCCTCCCGCACAATACGCACATCCATCTGCCGCCCAACTTCTCGGCGTTCGACACAGTCGCCGAGGCCGTCGAGGCGGCATCACGCGAGGGCATCCGCCTCCTCGGGGTGAGCAACTACTATCACTACGGGGTCTACGCGGACTTCGCGAACCGAGCCATGGCAGCGGGGATCTTTCCGCTGTTCGGGACGGAGATCATCTGCCCCCTCGACGATCTTGTCCGCGCCGGCGTGCGGATCAACGACCCGGCCAATCCGGGCAAGATGTACATTTGCGGCAAGGCCGTCACAGCTTTCGATCCGCTTTCGGAGAATGCCGCGGCGCTCCTACAGACCATCAGGGACAAGGACTCGGCGCGCATGGCCGACATGATCGGACGGATGGGAGAGGTGTTTCGCTTGGCCGGGTTCGAGAGCGATCTGGATGAGACCCAGGTCAAAGACATGGTGGTGCGCCGGCATGGTTGCCCGCGTGAGAGCGTGTATCTGCAGGAGCGGCACATCGCGCAGGCGTTTCAGGAGAGGATGGCGGAGCGCCTGGACGACGAAGAACAGACGGCACTCCTGACACGAGCCTACGGCGGACCTCCCAAAGCCAGTCCGGCCGAAGCAGTCGCCACGCAGAACGAGATACGTTCGCGGTTGATGAAGGCGGGCAAGCCCGGCTACGTGCCGGAGACGTTCGTGGACTTCGACCATGCCCGCCGGCTGATCGCCTCATTGGGCGGCATCGCCTGCTACCCGGTTCTCGCCGATGGCGCCGATCCTGTATGTGAGTTCGAGGACACGCCTGAGAACCTGATCGAGCGTATACGCGCGCGGAGCATTGCCTGCGCCGAGTTCATCCCCGAACGCAACAGTCCCGAGCAGTTGGAGCGTTACGCCTCAGCGCTACGGGCAGCCGGCATTCTAATCACCGCCGGGACGGAACACAACACGCGCGACCGGATCCCCATCACGCCTCGCTGCAAAGGGGGCGCGCCGGTTCCGCAATCCGTCCAGCGTCTCTTCTGGGAAGGCGCATGCGTGCTCGTAGGGCACATGGCCGATGTCTGCGCTGGCGGTTCCGGCTTCGACCCGGGCAACGTCGAACGCCTGCGTGATCTGGGCTCGCGAATCGTCGAGGGCTACGCGTAGACGCGGACGGCCCCGCCTACGGCCTTCTCGCTCGCGCGTTCCGGAGCGCTGATGGCATCGTTTGCGTCTGCGCAGATCGGCGCGTCGGTGCGATATAATGGAAAGGGCCACGACGCACCGGCGGGCAGTCTCCTCGTGTGAGCCGAGCCCGTCTCTGCGCGGTCGGACCCCTCCACACCAAGCGAAGGGGTCTTGTCATGGCCAGGTTCATATTCGTAACAGGCGGCGTGGTCAGCTCCGTGGGCAAGGGCATCACCACCGCGAGTCTGGGACGCCTGCTCCGCAATCGAGGCTTCACCGTCACCGTCCAGAAGCTCGATCCCTACATCAACGTGGATGCGGGCACCATGAACCCCTACCAGCATGGCGAGGTGTTCGTCACCGAGGATGGAGCGGAGACCGACCTCGACCTCGGCCACTACGAGCGGTTCATTGACGTCAACCTCACCAAGCACTCCTCGGTCACCACGGGCAGCGTCTACAGTGAGGTCATCGCCAAAGAGCGCCGGGGCGACTATCTCGGCGGTTGCGTCCAGATGATCCCGCACATTACCAACGAGATCAAGGAGCGGATCCTCCGCGTGGCTGAGGACCCGCCTTCGGATGTGGTGATCGCGGAGATCGGCGGCACGGTGGGCGATATCGAGGGTCAGATATTCATCGAGGCCATCCGCCAGTTCCGCAAGGAGGCGGGCCTGGGCAACACCCTGTATGTCCATGTGACGCTGATCCCCGAGGTCGGCCCGTGGCACGAGCTAAAGACCAAACCCACGCAGCATTCGGTGATCAAGCTGCGCGAGATGGGCATTCAGCCCGACGTGCTGATCTGCCGGACCCATCACCCGATGTCCGAGGATATGCGCGACAAACTCTCGCTCTTTTGTGACGTTCAGCGAGAGGCCGTCATAGAGTCGCGCAACGCCGACACGATCTACGAGGTCCCGATCAAGTACGAGCAGATGGGGTTGGCCGATCTCGTCATCTCGCGGCTGGGTCTGCCCAGCAACCCGCCCAACATGACCGAGTGGGAGGCGCTGGTCGAGAGGATCAAGCGTCCGAGCGGCCACGTGCGCGTGGCGGCGGTGGGCAAGTACACCGAAAATGGCGACGCATACATCTCCATCGCCGAGGCCCTCGGTCATGGCGGCATCGCCAACGATTGCAGGGTCGAAATCGACTGGGTGGACAGCGAGGAACTCTCCGAAGCGAACGCCGGCGAGCGTCTCTGCGGGGCCGACGGCATCGTAGTCCCGGGAGGTTTCGGCCACCGAGGCATCGAGGGCAAGATCCACGCCGTGCGCTATGCCCGCGAGAACGGCGTGCCCTATCTGGGACTGTGTCTCGGCATGCAGGTAGCGGTCATCGAGTTCGCGCGCAACGTGTGCGGCCTGCAAGGCGCGAACTCCGAGGAGATGGACGAGGCCACGCCGCATCCGGTGATCCACATCCTGCCGGAGCAGAAAGAGGTAACCTACAAAGGCGCAACGATGCGGCTGGGCGGCTACCGGTGCCAGCTTGTCAACGGCACGCTGGCAGAGAGGCTCTATGAGGCCCCCCACGTTTTCGAGCGCCACAGCCACCGCTACTAGCTGAACAATGACTACCGGGACACGCTGAACCGCAACGGCATGGTGTGCTCAGGCATCTCTCCTGACTATCGGCTCGTGGAGATCATCGAGATCCCCAGTCACCCGTTCTTCATTGCCACTCAGTTCCATCCCGAGTTCAAGTCGCGCCCGAACCGTGCCCATCCGCTGTTCCGCGGCTTGATCGAGGCTGCGCTCAAACGGCAGGGCGCTCACTGTGCCGCCAGTTCGAAGGTCCACACCGACCCATCAGTTGCCGCCGACGCGTAGCCATGTCCGTCCTCGAAGTGCGCGAGGTGTGCAAGGTTTTCGGCGAACGCCGCGTCCTCGACGGCGCTTGTCTGACGGTGGAGAGCGGCGACACCGTCGCAATCATGGGACCTTCCGGGTCAGGCAAGAGCACGCTGCTGAACATCATGGGCGGGCTCGACACGCCAACCTCGGGGACAGTGGCGTTCGGCGGCACGAACCTCGCTGATCTGGCGCCCGCCGAGACAGCAGCCTATCGGGCGTCGCATGTCGGCTTCGTCTTTCAGGAGCACCATCTCTTGCCCCAGCTCACCGCCATCGAGAACGTGCTGCTGCCCACCCTGGCGGCACGCGCAGATCGTTCCGAGGAGCGGGCCCTATCGCTTCTCGAACAGGTCGGCGTGGCACATCGCAGGGACGGCTTTCCCTGGCAGATGTCCGGCGGCGAGCGGCAGCGCGTGGCGGTCGCTCGGGCGCTGATCAACCGGCATGCCGTGCATCTCTGCGATGAACCCACCGGCAACCTCGATCGCGAGACAGGCTCGCAGATCGTGGATCTGCTGCTCCGGGTCGCCGCCGACCAGGCCTCAGACGCGAGGATGGCCGTGGTGATGGTCACCCACAACGCAGAGCACGCCGCGCGCTTTGCACGAAACTATCGGCTGGACGCTGGCGTGCTCGTCGCCGGAACGTGATGCAAGGCAGACGCGCTGGACCATGACACTCGCCAGACTGGTCCTTCGCAGCCTGTGGCACTACCGGGCAACGGCGCTCGCGACGGCGGCCGGCGTTGCTGTCGCGGCATGCGTCATAAGCGGTTCGCTGGTCGCAGGCAACTCGGTTGCGGCCACAGTACGGCGCACGGCGCTGGCGCGATTGGGTTCGACGGACGTCGCAATCATCTCGTCGCGGCCGTTCGGCGCCCATGTCGCGGAGGCCATGAGCCAGGTTCAGGGCGCGGTCATCACGGCTCCCCTCCTGCTGCGGCCAGCCTCCGCCGCCAATCCCGACACCGACGTAACCGCCGCCGGTGTTCAGGTGATCGGCGCCGATCAGCGGTTCCTCCGTCTGTTCGCGCGATCCGCACGGCTTCCACGCTTCGAGGGTCGAGCCGCGCTGGTGAGCGAGGCGCTCGCCCAGGACCTCGCCCTGCAGCCCGGCGACACGCTGATTCTCCATGTGGCATCCCAGACGACTGAGCCGACGGCATCGGTGTTTGCGCGTCGCAAGCTCAGCGAAGCCATCCGACCTCTGCGACTCGAATGCGCCGCCGTCGCGCCGGCTGACGGCCCAGGGGGCTTTGCGCTGTACGCTGAGACGGCGCAGCCGCGCAATGTGATCGTGGATCGGGCATGGCTCGCCGAGCAGATCGGTGCAGATAGCTCGGCCGACGTCGTGCTGATTCACGTCAGACCTGGAGCCGATCTCAGCGGGATCGAGCGCGCGCTCCGCTCGTCGGTACGTTTGGGCGACCTCGGTCTGACGGTTGCCGCCCATGAAACGCCGATACTGCAGGTAGTGGTGCGCGGTTCGAGCGTCACGCTCTCAGACAGTCAACTCGAGGCGCTCGCCCGACTCGACCCGGGAGCCGCAGGCCGCGTCGATCCTGCGAGCATCATGCTTGCCTCTCGGATCGCGTGTCAGCGCACGGGCGCTGCCGAGCACTATGTCCTGTCAGCATCGGTACCTGACATCGCCGTGCCGGATGATGGGATCGTGCTCAACCGGTGGATCGCCGACGATTTACAGGCGCGCATCGGCGATGCTATCACCATCGAGTGGTTGGAGCCAGCGCCGGACGGATCCTATCCCTCTCGAACGGCCGTTTTGCGCGTCCATGGCATCGTCCCAATCGCCGCAGCGCGCGATCAGATGTGGGCAGTGCCGGAGTTCAAGGGCATCACCGACACCGCGCGGATATCCGATTGGGACCCGCCCTTCCCGCTCGATCTGTCACGGATCACGTCCAGGGATGAGACGTACTGGGAGCGCTACCGCACGGCTCCCAAGGCCTTCATCTCCCAGGCGATGGCGAGGCGCATGTGGGGTGACGGCTCAAGCGGATGGGCCTCGGCGGTTCGGTTCAGGGTTGGCCCTACCCGGAGTCTGAGCGACGCCCGCGATGACGTCGAGAAGGCCATCATGGCGAGCGAGCATATTCGCCGCGACGGACCGACGCTCCGACACGTTCGTGCCGAGGCGCTGCGCGCCGCGGAGGGGTCTTCCGACTTCCGTGGGCTGATGCTGGGCATGAGCATCTTCATCGTGGCCTCGGGTATTGCCCTGGCCTCCATGATGCTCAGGCTGTCCACCGAACGCCGCGCTTCTCAGATTGGCATCATGCTGGCAACCGGTCTGTCGCCGAAGGTTGCGGCGGTGTCGGTGGCGGCAGAGGGCGCTCTGGCAGCCCTCGCAGGTTCCGTGGTCGGCTCGGCGCTGGGCATACCCTTCGCGGGAGCGCTGGTAACGGCTCTCAACTCATGGTGGGCGGGTGCGGTGGCCCGGCATCGCATCGAGCTTGTGCCTGACGCCGTGGGCCTGGCGTCCGGTGCGATGGGAGCCTTCGCTCTCGGGTCGCTGGCGGCGTGGTTAACAGCCCGACGCATGGCGTCCGCACCGGCGCTCCGGCTCCTCGGAGGCTGGCGTGCGACCGCAATGGCCGGCCATCTCGGTAGCGGCGACGGAGCGTTGCATCCGTCCGCCGCACTCGAAAGTCGGCCTGCCCGTCGGTCGCCCCTGATCTGGTGGGCGATGACGGCGGTCGGCGCTGCGCTCGTCGTGTGGCGAGGAGTCGGTCGCATTCCGGAAGCCGCGGCCGCCCTGAGCGGTGGAGCGGTCCTGCTCGCCGCCGGTCTGGGCCTGCTGAGCGCCTACCTAACGAGCGTCCTGGACAGGCGGCAACCTGCATCGGCGCTGAGCCTGCGGCGCATTGCGGCGCGCAATGCGGCGCTCCGCCGCGGTCAGAGTGTGCTGATCGCCGGCATGATCGCGGGATCTGCGTTCCTGCTCGTGGTGGTCGCTGCCAACGTTCGTTCAGGCTCCTCTTTCAACGTCCGCGACCGCTCATCAGGCGCAGGCGGGTTCAACCTGATCGCGCGGACCAGCGGCCCTCTGGCCATTGGGTTCGATACGCCGACAGGCCGGGCCAACCTCGGCTTCGACCCTCAGGACGAAGCCGCGTTCGATGGGGTCGAGATCGTTCCCTTCCTGATTAGCCCCGGCGTTGACGCAAGCTGCCTGAACCTCGCCAAACCGGTCGCCCCTCGCATACTGGGCGTCTCGGACGCATTCGTGCGCCGGGGCGGCTTCAGCGTCCGCACCCTCGCACGTACCGACCGTCCGTGGTCGCTGCTGGCGGGCGACCGGCGCGCAGGATCAGGAGCAGCCACGACCATCCCGGCATTCGGCGACGCTGAGAGCGTGCGCTGGATACTGCAGTCTGGCCTCGGCAAGACGATCGTGCGCGAGACCGCGACCGGATCCTACCGGCTCAGGTTCGATGGTCTGGTCGCGTTTTCCATATTCGCCGGTGACATTCTCGTATCAGAGCGGGACTTTCATCGCATGTTCCCCGACGTGCGCGCGCCCAGTTACTTCCTGATCCGCACTCCTGAACGCTCGGAGCGTGCCGTCGCCGACGCCCTGCGCCGCAATCTCGGCGATGCGGGGATGGAGGTGCGCTCAACCCGCGAACTGCTGATCGAGGTACTGGCGGTACAGAACACCTATCTCTCTGCGTTCTTGCTATTGGGGGGCCTCGGCATTGCCCTCGGCAGCCTCGGCCTTGGCGTGGTGCAGCTCCGGTCTGCATACGAGCGAGGATCGGAACTGGCCATCATGACGGCTGTCGGCCTCACACGTCGTGACCTTGCAGCGATGATCCTTATGGAAAGCTCAGGGCTTCTGCTGTACGGCGCTGCGCTCGGCGCGGTCACTGCAGCCGCGGCAAACGCAGCCCGGATTGCTTCGGGCGAAGCGGCCGTCAACTGGGCGGCTCTCGGCGCCGTCCTGATCGGCACGGTTGGCGTGGGTCTAGCATCGTGCGTAATGGCCGCATACCGAGCGACCTCGGGGCGGATCGTGGACGCCATCCGGGCCGAGTAGGCGCGCCAGATACCGACTGGTGCGGCGCGAATCGCCGAAACCCTCCCTGCCGCCTCTTCGTATCTCTGGCATCTCCAGGAGGATTCCGCCATGAAACTTCCAGACACATGGATGGCGTGCGCCGCGCTCACGGCACTGACCGCAGTCTCACTTGCCCAGGCCCCCGACACCGCCATCGTGAAGCACGACTTTGAAGGCACTGATCACGGGTGGACGGCCCTGGGCGAAACGGCCCGCTTGACGCTCACAACATCCGAGGGCACGTTCAAGAACGGGAAGAGCGCTCTGAAGTTCGAGTACCTTGTGGAAGCGGGCGAGCCAGCAGCGCTCATGCTCCCGGTCACGCAGGCGCCTCCGACCACTCTCAAGTCCATTCGCTTCTGGGTGAAGTCGCCGGTCGCCATGCCGCTGATCGTGGTACTGCAGGAGCGCGACGGCGGGCGGTACCAGGCGACGGTCGCGGTGCCGGCAGGCGTCTGGCAACGGGTCGAGCTTGCTCTCAGCGACTTTTCGCTCGGCACCGATGCGAATGACCCCAAAGACCCGAACAACAAGCTCGACATAGACCGGCTTGAGGCTGTAGCGCTCGCTGACCTTGCGCAGATGCTCGTCGGCGGGCTCGAGCCTGAAACGCTCGACATGCTCGGCATCAAGACCGGCGCCCGCCTGTTCTACGTGGACGACATCGAGGCATCCACCGCCGCGCTGCCTGAGCCCGTGGCGGCCGCCGGCGAGGCGCTCATTGACGGTTTTGCTCGTCCTCATCTGTCCTGGGTCGTCACAGGACCGGTGCGAGCCAAGGTCGTCGAAGAGAAGCCGCTCGACGGCAAGGGAATGCGACTCGAATACGACCTCGAGGAGGGCAAGATTGCGGCGGCAATGAAGACCGTCATGCCCGGAGCGCTCGCCAAGGCCGATCGTCTGCTGCTCACCATGGCATCCGCCAAGCCGACGTCGGTCCTGGTTCAGGTCGAGGAGAACAGCGGAGGCAAATACGACACCATCGTGTCCCTCGACGGCGGCCAGAAGCTTCAGAACCTCACGCTGAAACTGGCCGACTTCACCCCCTCGAACGACTCGAAGGACGACAACGGCAAGCTGGATCGCGACAAGATCAAGCAGATCGTCATCGCCGATCTGAGCTTCATGGGGGGAGGCGCAGGAGCCAATACGCTGTGGGTGGGAAGGATCCGCGCCGTCAAAGCGGACTGAACCCACGAACCACGGCGTCCGCGACGCACACAACCCTCCACATTTCGCGGACGTCGTGAACCCGGACCATGGAGGCGCCGTTGGCAACGGCCAGCGCCACCGTCGCCGCGGTGCCCTCCGTCCGGTCTTCAGGAGGAGCGCCTCCCAGAAGCGCGCCCAGCATGCTCTTGCGTGACGTTCCCACCAGGATCGGATAGCCCAGATCGGTGAACTCGCGCAGGCGGCGCAGCATCTCGAGGTTGTGCTCGAGCGTCTTGCCGAACCCGAAACCGGGATCCACGATGATCCGATCCTCAGCTATGCCTGCGGCCCGGGCCGCTGCGGCACGTTCGCGCAGGTACTCTCGCACATCGGTGACCACATCGCCGTATGCCGGCGCAACCTGCATGGTCTGCGGAGTGCCCTGCATGTGCATGAGACACACCGCTACGCCTGAGGCGGCCACAACCGGCGCCATGTCGGGATCGGCGGTCATCGCGGAGATGTCATTGACCATCGCTGCGCCTGCTTCGATGGCGGCCCGTGCCACCTCGGCCTTGCGCGTGTCCACGCTGACAATGAGCCCGGGTTCTCGGGCCAGATCCGCGATGACCGGCAGAACTCGTCGGAGCTCTTCCTCGAGGGGGACGGGTTCTGCGCCCGGTCGAGAGGATTCGCCGCCCACGTCAATGATGTCGGCCCCGCTGGCCGCCATGTCCAGGGCTCGCCGCAGCGCCGCATCCTTCTGCAGATAGCGTCCTCCGTCGGAGAACGAATCGGGCGTCACGTTGAGCACGCCCATAACCAGAGTGCGGCGTCCTGAGCGAGTGTCCTCCATCAGCGCGTCGAGCGCGCGCGAGACCGCCAGTCTCATGGGTGGCAGGAAACTCCCGACACGGCCGGCTTGCAGCGGTCCATGGCGGTCAGTGATACGTGAGCGGAGTCCCTGACCCGCCGTACTGCGTGAGGCCCTCGGCGGCGAACTCGGCCAGTCGTCGGAGTCCCCATTCGCTCAGTCCGAATCCGCGCTCGGCGATGGCGACTTCGGGATTGGTGATGAGCTTCGTGCGAAACACGGGATCATCGCCGGCGAGCAGCAGTATGTCGTGGAGCTGCGCCATATCGAGGTCATCGAGATGCTCGCGTGCCGAATCGGCGAGGTCCTCATCCTCCGACAGGTCCGCCACCAGCGAGAACTCAGCAATCGCCAGCCTCGCCTCACCTTTGTGCTCATAGATCAGACCACGTCTGAAGCGCTGAATCGGATCGTAGGGGCGCAACCGAATGGTCTCGTTGATGACGCGCAAGGCCGCATCGAGGTCGCCAAGACCCACATAGGCCGTACCGAGCGCATCGCGAGCGCCCACATGGTCAGGCGCGATGCGCAGGAGATCCCTGATTGCCTCCACCGCCCGGCCGAAGTCGTGTGATTCTATGAGAAGCGCGATGATCGTCTCGCGGGCCGTGACATTGTGGGGCTTGCGCGCGATGGCCTTCTCGGCCGACGCGACGGCATCGCCCCACTGCCCGAGCGACTGATAGAGACGGGCTTGGCGGAGATAGCACTCGTAGGGATCGGCGCCGAGGCTCATGGCAGCGTTGAGAGTGCCGATCGCCTCCGCATACAGACCTCGCTGAGCTTGCCGCTGGGCGCGGCGCAACGCTCGGCTCGCATCCACTGTCGGGTTCGAAGCGGATGCACCCTCCGCGGAGTCGGCTATGTGACGTTGTTCACTCAAAGGCATTGTCCTCGACATGTCACCGCATGGGCGCTGCGGCGACCTCCTAAGAAAGCTCTCTACGCTTTCTGAAACACCCACCGCGGCCACGCCGCGTCCGAACTCGCTATTCTGCTGGCCCGCGCGGCCCTGTGTTGCACCTATCTACTATTCGGCAGACGAAAGCGAAATCCTCCATGATCCCGACAGACGCGCGGGGAATGTTCGCCTGCCTACGGTTCTGCGGCCATAATAGCTCCGGGAAGGTCAATCTCCTACCAGAACGCCTCGGAGTACGCCGCAATGCTCATGCATCAGAGCCTGCCACGCGCCCAGCGACAGGCCTTCACCGTGATTGAGCTGCTCGTCGTGATCGCCATCATTGCCATTCTGGCCGCGATCCTGTTTCCGGTTTTCGAGCAGGCGCGAGCTCGTGCCAGAGCCGCAACTTCACTCTCGAACATTCGCCAGATCGGTTACGCCCTGCTCATGTACGCGGCCGACAACGATGAGACTACCGTGCGGCTCTATGGCTCGCGGCCCTACAGCTCATCGGACACATGGGTCGGATCGCTGCTGCCGTATGTTCGGAACCAATCGATCTTCTTTGATCCCGCGCAGGGCAAGCCGATCCTGAGCTCGACGACCCGCGGCTCCATTTCGTACCGCTGGGAGTGGTTTCCGTCCTACGGACTCAATAGGACGGGGTACTCGCTGTACACCAGCGGAACAGACTGCGTGAACGACTGGGGCTCCGGCCCCATCGGCATTCGCACCCTGGCCTCATTCGAGAGGCCTGCCGAGCGTTGCGCCATTGCTCCCACAACCTGGGGCTCTATGCCCATCGGATGGATCTACTTCCGCGGCAACCAGGCATCGTGGCCTGTCATGAGCGCCTTCAGCGACGACTGGAGCTGGCACAACGTGGTCTGGGATACGCGCCGGGGCTATCCCGGCGACCGAATACCTGTCGGCTATGCCGACGGTCACGCGGGCACCATCGGTCCGGAGCGCTTCGTGGACCACGACGCGTCTCCGGGGAAACAGGACTACTGCACGGCCATGGCCTCGAGAGGACTGTTCGAGTTCTGGGGACGCGCCTGGAGGTTGGACTAGACGCGCGGAATCGCGGTCCTCTCCTTTCGCGACACGTCGCCATATTGCGCGACACGCGCCTATGTGATAGAATAGGCTGCAACGCGGAGAGATGGCTGAGTGGTCGAAAGCGGCCGCCTGCTAAGCGGTTGTGGGGGTGTTAAGCTCCCACCCCGGGTTCGAATCCCGGTCTCTCCGCCACGTTCAGGCGCGGGACTCGGGCGCTGCCGACGCCGCGATCCCGCGCCGTAGCGTCTGTGCGGCGTCGGGAGCCGCCTCCGCTGCCATGAGACTCCACAGCACCGATAGACGTTCGCTCCTGAAGGCGCTCTTGCCAGCCGCGGTCCTTGCGATCTGGACCGGCATGGCGGCGCCGGCCGCGGCCATTCCCGCACAGGAATACCTCGCTCTGCGCCGCAAACTGGGCTATGACCGCTCGCTGACCTACGCCATTGCTGCCCAGGACTGGACCTCTCTGGTCGGGAAAGTGTTCGAGCTCTCCGGCACGCTCAATGGCCATCTTGCCGGCGATGCCGGCGTCATGTTCATGATGACGATGCGCGACGGAACAGCCCTGACCCTTGCCGCCCCCAAAGGCGACGAGCGCCATATAGCCCAGGGCGGGTCTCCGTCGCTGCGCGTTCTCGTGCGCATCCGCGAAGGCATTCTGGGCAACATCGTGCCGCTCGAAACGCTGGCCATCGCTGACGACGGCGAGATCCGCTATCGCGAGCGCATCGCGCAGGAGCAGGAAGCGCGCGCTCAGGCCAGGCGTCAGGCCGCTCGCCAGCAATCATCGGCCTCGTACCCCGTGCAAGGCTCGGCCGTGAAGGTGCGTCCCATGGCCGGCTTCGGCGCCGGTCTCTCCGAGATGGCTCGGAAGTACCTTCGTCCCGAGGCACAGTCGATCTACCCGGCGTATGCCGACTTCATCAGCCGGTGGAACAAGAAACTGCCTCCTGATCAGGTTGACGCCATCACGGTCAGCATCCTCTACTTTGCGGATCGGCATCGGGTGGACCCGAGGCTCGTCGTGGCGATGATCATCGCGGAGTCCGATTTCCGTCCGGAGACCACATCCCATAAGGGCGCCATGGGCCTCGGCCAGATCATGCCCGACGAGGCGCGAGCCTTCAAACTCACCAACCCCTATGATCCAATCCAGAACGTGCGCGTGTCGGTCAACATGTTGCGGATGAAACTGGACATGTACCGAGAGAGAGGCGTACCTGACGGTCAACTGACGATCCGCCAGATCATGCTCGCCATGGCCGCCTACAACGCCGGCGCAGGGGCTGTCAAGAAGCACGGCGGCATTCCGCCCTATCGGGAGACGCAACGGTATGTCCAGAGGGTCCTGAACCTCTACCGGACCCTCTGCTCCGGATAGATCGCCGCAGTCCGGGCCTACGCGCGCGGAACGATGGGGAAGTACAACGAGTACGGCTCGTCGACCACGTTGTACAGCGGAATGAACCGCGTACCTGTCACCTGGCCGATGGTCCGGTAGGCTGTGCCCCAGGGGTACTGATCCCCGTCGGCGTTGGGTCGCAGCAGATCCGTCGGGCGCGCCGGATCCCCGACGAGCCCCCGCTCGCAGTCACACAGTCCCGCTAGCACGACGGGCCCGTGCAGGAAGGCCACCGTCGTTGGCTCATCGGGCAGCGGTTCTGCACGGAGCCCGATGGGAAGCTCGATGAAGACCGTGTCGCTCGACCACCGGCGTCGGATCGACTCGTAGCCCGCGCCGGGCTCTGAGGCCCGCGGCCCCTCCGTTCCGACCCAGGTCAGCATGGGACCTGTCATCCAGCCCGGCCTGCGCAGCGACAGTGTGAACTCAACGGGCCTCCGGGCGCGCACCTCCGCTTTGAACGTCCACGACTTTGGCCTGTGCATCTCATGTACCCAGGGATAGCCCTCGCCGGTCGGTTCGCCGACCGTCCATCCGCGGAAGACGGGCTCCAAACGTACCGTGACAGGCACATCGCCGATTGTGAACTCCGCCGCGAACGGGAAGTACTGATCCACGCGCAAGCCCTCGGCATCGGCATGGCACAGCAACGTGTCGTGCATCGCGTGCGCCTGCACCAGGGTGCCGTGGCAGCACCAGAAGTCGAACGTGGGATGGCCCCACTTCTTGTGGTCGCCGGGCCTCATGGAGAGATAGTAGGAGATCATCCCCGTCTGCGGGTTCTGCTGCGCCAGGATGCCGTTGTAGAGGTTGCGCTCGATGTAGTCGGCGTAGACGCTGTCGCCCGTCCAACGATAGAGGTACTCGGCCAGCCGGATCATGTTGTAGACGGTGCAGTGTTCCTGCGCCCAGGCCCCCCGGCGCTCGGCAAGACTGAATGGCGGCGTCCAGGCTTCGTCGTTGGTCTGGGCTCCGGTGCAGTAGTAGCCGCGCCGCGTGACAGCGCAGTCCCAATACGCTTCGACGATTGCCCGCCACTTCGGATCGCCGGTGACCTCGTAGCATCGCGCCGCGCCATGCGCCTCGGGGATGGTCGTGTTGGCATGACGGTTAGTGAGCATGTCGCGGCCGTCGAGTAGCGGATCGAACAGCCTGCCCCTGCGGTAGCGTTCCACCAGATCGAGGTACTTCTCCTCGCCGGTCACCCCGTAGAGATCGGCCCAGGCTTCCAGCATGCCTCCCGTCTCGACGTCGAGGATGTCGTCCATCTGCTTGCGGTCGAACTGGCCCGTCCAGCGGTGGAACCAGTCGGCGAGACGGCCTGCGATGTCGAGAGCCCTGGCGCTGCCGGCGAAGACCGCCATGTGGGTCAGGCCCATGAGAGTCTTGTGATGCACGTAGTGGGGCGCCCACGTCGGCTTACCGGCAGCCGTCCAGTACATGTACTTCTCGGGAATGGGGCTGCACCACTCACCGCCGTTCTTCTCCTGACACACTGCCAGCTCGTCCACTGCCCGATCTGCCCTGGCCTTGAGCTCGAGATCGCCGCGCGCAGCCCACATCTGGGCACATGCCGAGAGCCAGTGACCCAGGAAGTGGCCGCGCACCTGACAGGTCGGCGACTCCCATCCCCAGTGACGCTCAGTACCTTCGCCTCGCATACCGTGCGACGAGTTGCGCATGTACCACTGATGGAGGCCTGCCTCGGCATAGAAGCTCTGAAGCAGGTTCTCGACCGTCAGCGACGCGACATAGGCGCGATTGAGGTCATAGCGCTGCTGCAGGATGCCGGGCAGCAGTCGGACGTTGCCCCGAGGGAGGGACGGATATTGCGACGTCATGGAATGCGCTCCTTGTGAACGGTTGCTCGCGACCGACATATCCAAGGCAAGGTTCACCGACGGGTCTTCCGTGCCGGCGCTGCATTGGACAGCCAGATGAAGACCTTCGCGGGGCCTATCTCATCGCTTGCTCGAGTTCGGCGATGATCTCCCCCTTCCCTGCCAGCGCATGCCACAGGTGATCGTTCTGCTCGTCGTTGTCATAGGTCCAGTAGAGGAAACCCGCGAACCCGTCGCGCTGCAGGCGTGCCAGGCTCTTGCGCATTCCCTCGGCGGCAGTCGGGACATCCTTGTACACATGCCGGAAGCAGCCGATCTCGCCGACGATCATGGGCTTGCCTGCCTTGCGGCACGCGGCGCGCAGTTCCGGGAACTCGATGCTCCGGTAGTCCCCATCTAGCGACGTCTCGCTCATCGGGTAGAAGTGGATGTCCACATAGGCCGATTTCGAGCGGGCGATCGCTAGCGGACGCGCAGGGAACCTGCCATCGGGCGTCTTGTCGTCACGGAGTCTGGCAGGACCGGTTCGGCCAACGGCCTGAAACGTGAACACGCTGGCCCCCACCATGGCCTGCCGATCCACCTTCTTCACCGCTTCGGCTGCGGCGTTCACCGCGGCGATGATTCCGTCATCGGCCTGCCGCTGAAGCTCCTCTGGCCGGGATGCATCATAGGTCTTTCCCTGCCAGTGGATGGTCCCCGATGTCAGCGAGAACGGCGGCTCAGTCGCTATGAAATGGGACTCATTCTCCAGCTCATAGGCGAACACCGTACTCAGCAGCGACGGGTCATGCTTCTTGATCGCAGCGCACACGTCGGCCATGTAACGGGCTTTGCCTCGCATATAGCCGGGATCGAGATACGGCCTGTTCATCCCCGCTACGTTCTCCGGCGGCGCTCCCCCGCGGTAGCCTGCCACGTCAGGCAGATAGCAGAAGCACGGGATGACATACACCCGATGGGCTCGGGCGCGCTCGAGGAAGTCGAAAAGTTTCCGCATGTACGCAGGCGACAGCCCCTCAGCGCCTGCCTCGGCAACGAAGCCCGCGCCGGTCATATGATCGAGGAAAATGCGCACGAGGGTGAAACCTCTGCGCTCGAGATCGGCGAACATCGCCTCCGTGCGCGCCGACGAGTAGGTGGCAGGATTCAGCGTGTCATGCCAGAGGAACTTCTGGTCTCCGGAGCCTGCCGTTCTGAGGCGAATGTAGTTGAACCCTCGCGGATGGAACGGCTTGCCGCTGACGGCCTCCACGAACTGTCCCGATCGGACGGTAATCCGAGGGAGCTGCTTGGGCGGAGGGTATGAGGACGCGCTAACGGCAACGGCCCCGAGCAGGGCAAGCATGGTCGTCTCCTTGGTGGCGATTGCCGCTTCATTCGGCGCAGGGACGTCGCGGTCCTTCGCGCCGATTCGATCGGGCTCGCCAGGTCGGCTCATCCGACCATCGGCGTTCGGCAGGAACACCGCGCCATAGGCGCCCGGGGACTGCTTTCGGTTTGACAGTCCATCCGGCGTCCGGTATGATGATGGCATGATCAGACGTCCGTGGTACCGCAGGCTCTTGATCGCGGCGGCAGCCGTTGCGGCCGTGGCTCTGGCAAGCGCGCAATCCGATCGCGGAACGCAGCGGCAGTTCGTGCTCATGCACATGGATGGCCCGATCATGCCTCCCACCAGAGACTGTTTCCAGCGGGCGCTGGACGTGGCTGTGCGTGAGCGGGCCGAACTGCTGCTGATCGAGATGAACACGCCCGGCGGCCATGGGGAGGCCATGCGCCAGATCGCTCAAGAGATCCTCAATGCCCGCGTACCTGTGGTGGTCTACGTGACGCCTTCGGGCGCACGGGCGGCATCGGCTGGCGCCGTCATCGGCATCACCGCGCATGTGCTCGCGATGGCTCCATCCACCAACATCGGCGCAGCCCATCCGGTTCTGGGGACCGGTGGCGATATCCCGGGCGACATGCGCGACAAAGTCGTCAACGACATGTCGGCGTTCCTTCGGACCGTGGCTGAGAGGCGCGGCAAGAGCGCCGACTGGGCCGACAGCATCGTGCGCAAGAGCGTCGCCAGCACCGAAACCGAAGCGCACAAGGCTGGCGTCGTGGACCTGATCGCGAGCGACCGCGACGATCTCTTCCGCAAGCTTGACGGCAGGAAAGTGAAGCTCGGCGACGGAACCGAGCGACCGCTGCATACCATCGGCTTGCGAGCAACGGAGGTGGAGCCGACCTGGGTCGAGCGACTGCTCCTGCTGCTATTCGACGGCAACGTGACCCTCATTCTAGGGGCCATCGCATTCTACGGCATCATTGCCGAGGTCCAGAACCCTGGAGCCATTGTGCCGGGAGTCATTGGAAGCATCGCGCTCGTCCTGTCGCTCTACTCCATGTCGGTTCTCTCGGTCAATGCTGCCGGCGTCGCCCTGCTCCTGCTGGCCGCCATTCTGTTCGTTGTCGAGGTATACGCTCCGACCCATGGCATCCTGACCGCAGGCGGGATCACTGCGTTCATCTTCGGCGCGCTCATGCTGTTCCGTGATTCGAGCACAGGCGCCCGGGTCTCCATCATCGTCGTTCTCGGGCTGGCCCTATTCACGGCGGCGTTCTTCATCTTCGTCATCGGCAGCGTCATCAAGTCGCGCCGCATGCCGCCGGGCACGGGACCGGATACTCTCGTGGGAGCGCTCGGCAGAGCCAAGACCGCGCTCGATCCCGAGGGCAGCGTGCTCGTGGAGGGCGCTCTCTGGCGCGCGGTCAACGTGGGGATGGACCCCATCGCCGCCGGCGACTCCGTGCTAGTGAAGGCTCGCGACAATCTGTTGCTGAAGGTCGTGCGGGCCGAGGCGCCCGAGGCCGGACCCGTCTATCAGTCGGCTCGTTCAACGGAATAGGAGAGGACAGCACATGGGAGAGCTCATCGTCTGGATCATCCAGCAGATCGGTTATGTTGGTCTGGTGGTGCTCATCCTGGCCATCGTCATCCTGCCCGCGGCCATTCGAATCCTGCCTGCATGGGAGCGCGCCATCGTGTTGCGGCTGGGCAAGTTCAACCGCGTGACCGGCCCGGGTCCGATCATCCTCATACCCTACGTTGATCGAGCCATCCGCGTCGACACCCGCATCTTCACCATGGACGTTCCTCGTCAGGAGATGATGACGCGCGATAACGTGCCGGTTACGGTGGACGCGATCGTGCTTTTCCGGGTCATCGAGCCGCGGTTCGCCGTGCTCAACATCGAGAACTACATCCGCACCACATCGCTCATCGCTCAGACCACGCTGCGAAGCACCATCGGCCAGGTCGAGCTCGATGAGCTCCTCGCCCAGCGCGACAAAGTGAACCAGCGCCTCCAGTCGGTCATTGACGAGCAGACCGAGCCTTTCGGCGTCAAGGTGAGCACCGTTGAAGTGCGCGACGTTTCGCTGCCCGACACGATGAAGCGCGCCATGGCGGCCCAGGCAGAGAGCGAACGCGAGCGGCGCGCCAAGGTCATCAACGCCCTCGGCGAGTTCGAAGCTGCCGAGAAGCTGACACAGGCCGCAGCCTTGATCGGGCGCGAGCCCGCAGCCCTCCAGCTCCGCTTCCTTCAGAGCGTCCGCGAGATCGCCTCCGAGCGCGCAACCATGACCATACTGCCGGTGCCGCTCGACCTGCTGACCCCCTTCCTCGACATGGCGCGCCGACGAATGGATTCGAGCGGCGAGACAGCGCCGCCGAGCGGATAGGAAACGGCCGAGACTGTGCGCTGCCCATCCTGTCGGGCTGACAACGAAGAGGGCGCCGCCTTCTGCGCCACGTGCGCCGCGCCGCTCACTCAGTACGCCGACAGAGCCATCGTTGATGCCGATCCTGAACGAACAGCGCGGCGACTGGCCGAGCTCGGCCGGCAGCCGGCTGTCGTGCCCGTGATGGCGGCTGCGGACATCACGTGCGGCATCTGGTTCATCGCCTCAGCGTTTCGGGCGATCCTGAGCCGTCCCCGTCTGACCGAGGACGCCACGAACTACCTCGTGCATGCCTTTGGCGGACTGCAGGCCGTCCTCGTTGGCGCGGTCATGCTTCCCATTGCGGCGGGAATGTTCGTGCTGGCATTCGGCTGCATCACCCAGCGATCATGGGCGTGGTATGCCAACGCCGGCATCCTGGGGATCGCTGCGTTGCTGGCCCTGAGCCGTTACAGCGTCCATCGCTTCGTGTCCATGGCGGCATTCGCCGCTGTCGTGGGCCTTGCCTACGCCTGGCTGCAGCCGGCGGTACGGCGCTGGTACGGAACCGATACCACCGTCGGCTGACTGCATCCCGCAATCGGCGGCCCTCCTCCGGGCACATGAAGGGTGAGCTCGGCGCCGATCGCCGCAACGAAGCATGCGTCTCATTGACGTGTAGGACTACAACTGAAAAAAAGCTTGACAACCAGGAAGAATCCACTTAGAATGTTGTGTTGCTACGCTTCGCCGCAGTTGCGACGGAAGTCTTGCTGTCGCGTCCAGGTCCGCCTGAACCCGACAGCGGCGCAGGCAAAGCCTGAAACGAGGCAGTTGCTTCACGATGATAGGACGTCGCGTCTCTGTCGCTATGGCGGTCGTAGTCTGGGCCGCTCTTCCCGGGATCGGGCAGTGCCAGGCTGCCCAGTCATCCGCGGCTACCCCCGGGCAAACGCAGTCCGCTCCTCGAGCTCTCACGGCCGACGAGAAGCAGCTACTGCTCGACCCCAAGCTCTTCGCTCCTGACGACCGCTGGGTCTACGATGGGTCCGATAAGTATGACCGGCCCAAGGCGCGTTTCGGCGGAGCGACTGTGGGGCAGAAAGGCACCGTCAGCATCGGCGATACCCGTTGGCTGAACAGCGGAGCGTTTGTTCTCTACCAGGTCTGGAAGTACCCCTCCATCAAGGAAGCGCGAGAAGCCTTCCGTTCTGTAGCGACGCTCGAGAAGCCAGGCAAGTTCACACGGCGTACTGTACGTCCACTCAAGGCAGGCGATGAATCGCGGGATGTTTCGGAGACTGTTGTCAATGAGAAAGGCGATCCCGCATCGTACCATCGCCGGGTCCGCGTGCGCTTCGGCGCATACGTTCTGGCTGTCACATCCTCGGCTGACATGAAGGCATTCGGCCCGGCGCCTGCATCGGGCATTCGTCCGTGGCTCTCCGAGGCTGTGTTCGACAAGGTTCTTAAGGCCGCACTCCAGCGGTGTTCTTCGCTCGTCAAGCGAGAGATCCGAAGGCCCTAGCGGCTAGCCTGTGTCTGCGCAAGAGGTCTGCGCTGTGGTGCAGGCCTTTAGAGAGGAGACCGAGTATGCAGCGTTTGTCCAGATCGCTCGTTGTCGGCGTCGCGCTGATGGCTGTTCTCGCGGCGGGAGCGATCGCACAGAAGTCCGTCAGGCCGCGCGCCCCAATCTACGAGCGGCCCATCTACACACACGGCGGCATCGCCGTGATCGGCTACGGCTACCAGACGCCGATCAAGATCGTGGACCACCTCGGCAAGGTCACATGGTCCGGCGTCATCGGCAACAGGACGGTCACGACGATCAAGCTGGCCGCCGGCAACTACCGCCTCCAGGCGCTCGACGAGGTCAAGCTGATCTCGGAGAACCTGGTCGAGGAACAGCAACCCGCCCCAGGACAGCCTGGCTCAAGCGATGAGTCGACGCCTCGGCTGCGACCTCTCGCGCCGGATCCGCTGAGCGTGGTTCCGGTGCCATGGGTCGCAGACGCCACCTTCGCCAACAACCCGCCCAGTCTTCAGAGCCGACATGTCATCTTTGAAGGCATCGAAACCCGCTTGAAGGCCGTCATCAAAGGCGGCACCGGCCCCTATCGAGTGGATTGGGATCCCGGCGACGGGTCTGGCGTCCTGACCACTACGGGGGTCACCGACGTCTGGAACGGGGCCGCGAAGACCAAGACGTACACGTTGCCGCAAGGCACCCCCATTACGGCGACATGTACCGTGACCGACAGTCTGGGAGCCACAGCGGTCGGCTACTACCACATGATCGTGGGCAACCCGTCCATCCAGGCGCACCGGGTCGCCCGATCCAGCGATGAGGCGCTCTGGTACCTGCACACGCAGATGGGAAGGGAAACATCCGGCGCCAGCGGGCAACCCGTTGCGGACCTCGGGTGGATATGCAGCGCAGGCGGCAGCAGCGGCTACTGGGTGGCGCCGACCTCTATGTACGCCGTCTGCCTGGCCAATACAGGCCGCTCCATACCGGGCGGCAAGAACCTCAGCAACGATCCGACCAAAGACGCCTATGTTGATGACCTCCGTCGGTGCATCAACTGCCTGACCGACGCCCGCCACCTGATCTCCGGCTCGGTCAGCTCGAAGACCTATGCGACCTTTGGCACCTTCAACCCCGACACCCACGGCCCGGGCGGCGTGCCCAACGGCAAAGGGCTGCGGTCGGTCAGCAGTTACCCGGTCTATGAAGGCGGCATGCACCTGCAGGCCATCTGCCAGGCGGGCAACACGGAAGGCCCTGTTCCGAACCGTTCCGACTACGCGAGCTACTACGACATGATCGGCGACTTCGTGGACGGCTTCCAGTACATGCAGGGTAACGCTAGCTGGTACGAGGGTGGTTGGCGCTACGGCTACAGTATGGGCGATTCGGATGGTTCGGCCGTGGCCTGGGCTTGTATCGGCCTCGAAGCGGCCGAACTGGCGCACCTGAACACGCCGCATCCGGGACCGTCGTGGCCGCAGATTGCCGTTCATCCGACCGTGAAGGCGGCCCTCAGCAAATGGCTGACCTACGCCATGGACACCGACTCTACGACGGTGTACCCGCGCACGGACTACAGGCTCGGCACCAACAGCAACTTCCGGCGTTACGGCGGTCAGGACTACACCAACAACCCGCAGTATGAGAACGTCGCCAAGACCGGCGGCGGGATGGTGGGGATGAAGCTGATCGGCGCTGATCCGTCGGACGCACGCGTGCTGGGAGCTCTTAGCTTCCTGTACCGCTTCTTCTTCGCGCCAGACTGGATCATGAAGCACCACTGGAGCTCGACCGGCTACACGAGCGCCCGGTGCGCCTACGGCATGTACAACATGTTCAAGGGGCTCAACGCCTATGGCGTGAACACGCTCACCGACCCGCTAGGTTCTGGCGGCAACGACCTCGACGGAGTGCCGCTGGCGCCATTCGAGTGGTACAGCGTCCTCGTTGACTTCATCGTGGGCCGCGCGCCTGCGCCCGGCGCCACACCCACCGATCTGGGCCACCAGGCCTGGGCCGGCAACACGACACTGACGTCACGATACTACGGCTCCGCCAATGACGGGCGGTATGAACCGAACGGAACCAGGAGCGGAGCGTATGCGCCGCTGGTGCTGGGTGAATGGAACCGCCATCAGGTGGACGCCGAAGCCAACAAGAACCTGATCACCGCGTGGGACCTTGCCGTCCTGCAGTCCACGGTGTTCACCCCGCCGCCGGTTGCCGTGATCGCGAAGCCGACAGCCGCAGCGGGCGAGACCTATGTGCCCGACCAGGTTGGCGGCGCTGACTGGTACGCCGTGTTCGATCCGGGCGGAAACGGCATGCCGCCCGATCCGCGCTTCGGCTCCTACCACCTCGACCCGTCGCGGTACATCAAGCGGGTTCGCTGGAACTGGGGCGACGGCACTCCGGACACCGAGTATGACCTGCCGTTCCCCGGCGCCCTCGGCGGCTACGTCCCGTCGGCGCCCGGCGTCTACCCGGCCGGCAACCAGGCGGTGCACCACTTCACCCTTGGCCCCGGAGGGACGCCCGTTGATCGGGTGGTCACGCTGACGGTGTGGGATGACATAGGTCAGCAGTCCTCCACGACCGTGCTCATCCACGTGATTCCGGCTCCGTATCCGCCGGTTGCCGTGATGAGCTTCCAGGCGATGGGCGCGTCCAATCAGGACGGCGACACCATCGGCGTGCTGCCGGACGGCACGGTGCAGATCAAGTTCATCGGCACCAACTCCTACAACCCGGATCCGTCCTCCGTTCTCGCTCCGAAGAACGCGCTGGGTATCAGCGAGTTCATGTGGGAGTGGCCGGCTAACGCCGTGCCCTTCAACACGGGGCTCTCCGAGGTTCCGCCTCTCTTCGACGAGGGCACATCATCCGGGGATCCCAACCTGAATCCGGGCTCCAAGGACGGACAGCAGATCTACACCTTCCAGTTCGATCCAGCAGCCATCTCGAGCTACAGCCTCACCGGCATGATCGTCGGTCTGAGGGTGAAGTCCAACATCGTAGGGGCTGGCGTGCCCGATACGGCGACCATCTACAAGACGATCAACCTCAAGCCGAACTCGGACGTCACCCCGAGCGCCGTACAGATCAGGAACGTGTCTGTCCACGACATCACCGAAGTGTCGGCCAAGATCAGCTTCGACACCGTGAACGCCGGCGGAGTTCCCCAGGGCACCAAGGCCAAAGTGGACTACGGTCTCACGGCAGCCTATGGATCCACCACGCCGTTGACGCCGGCGTTCCTGACCCATCACACGATCGTAGTCACCGGCCTGCAGCCGAGCAAGACCTACCACTACATGATCACCGCGACGAGCACAGGCGGAGTCGTGGGCACAACCAGCGACGCGACCTTCACCACGCTGGCGGCCGCCACTCCGATCCTGCGGTATCGTGTGCTGAGCAGGTCCCTGATCGGCAGCCAGCAACTGGTTACCTATCGTGTGACCAACGAGGGCAACGGCATCGCCCTCGGAGTCTCGTTCTCCGGTTGGTGGGCCAACAAGGGCGTGACCCTGGACATGCTGATGAGCGCGACACCCACCACCATCCCGCCGGGCGCCTACGCTGACTTCACGGTGCGCTGGAACCTGCCGACTCCCAACCCGGCGAACTACGCGACGAAGTTCACGTGCACCTACCAGAACAGCGCGGCTCCGCCGATCTCCTACTCCAACACGCCGATGCTGCTGGTATTCGTGCCGTAACGACCAGGCAAGCCCGGGCGGACTGACTTCCTAGCCGCCCGGGCGAAGGAACGATGAGACGCAAGGACTGAGAAAGGCAGGTACCGAAGAGACATGAAGATGGGCCAACACCTGGTCCGAACGCTGGCGGCCATCTGCGCGCTGCTTGCGCTAGGCGCGGCCTCTGTCCGCGCCGACACGTGGGACCTGCGCATGCTCGACGGCAGCACGCCCGTCCCGTCAACGCTGACCTACGACCTGGGTACATGGACGGAGGGCTCGCTCCCAGCGCCAGGTTCGCTGAACCTGAACTTCTATGCCCTCCTGCGCAACCTCTCGGACACCGAGGACCTGTGGATCGGAGGCTACTACGACGGCTACTCCGGCGCCCCGCCGACATTGGATGGCCGCACATGGTGGACTTCACAGGGAGAGAACGCGGTTGGCGAAGCGGTCGGGCCCGGACTCGACTTCACGGCATGGCTGGGCACGTTCAACGGCAGCTCGTTCCTGTCGTCGCTCCCCGCGAACGGCACCCAGTACGCCGCCCTGATTGACTTCACGTACGTGGCTATTAATGGACTCGGCGAGCCGTTCGACGACAACCTGCCGAACGGCATCACGCCCGGCCCGCCCAGCCTCCGAATCTACGGGCGCGTGAACCCCATGGGCGGTCCGCAGGTCATCCCAGAGGCGAGCACCATGACTCTGCTCGGCACTCTCGGGCTCTGGGCTGCGCCTCTTGGCCTGTGGCGGTTCCGGAGATCGCGCAAGCAACAGGAAGCCTGATCCCGGGCTGGTCCGACTGATCGGCGAGGGAGCGTCCTTCGGGGCGCTCCCTCTTTTCGCGTGGTAGAATCCGGCACACGCTCGGACTACAGGAGGTTGCCATGTCGGCAGGGCACGCCATGATCGCCATCGGTACCATCGTGATCGTGTGGCTGGTCGCCGCAGTCCCAT
>JAAYVH010000111.1 GCA_012517255.1 Chthonomonadales bacterium | reverse complement strand
CGGCGGATATGAACGAATCGCAGCGTCGGATCCTGGCTCAGGTGGCGGAGGACAACGCAGGAGCATTCGAACTCCTCAGACAAGGCGTCGCAAAGCCGGACTACTGGGTCGAGTATGAGAAGGCCGTCCAAGAGCCGTTGCCGGCGGGCGTCCCGGAGCCGTCGCAGACCATGATGGGGCTGCCCCTCGTGGCGGATCCCGCATGGGCTTTCAACCGGGCTGTCACGCCGTCGATGTCCGGCTACAGGAGGCTGGCGCAGGCCTTTCACGTCTCGATCCTGTGGAAGGCCGACCAGGGGGACGTCTCCGGCGCGCTGGACGACAGCCTGGTCCTGGTGGGTTTCGGCATGCATCTCGAAGGCAGGGGGACGCAGGCCGAGCAACTGGTCGGGATCGCGCTCGAGGCAATGGCGACCCACGCCGTGCTGACGTTGTTGGATTCCTACGAGGCCGCAGCGCGGGATCTGGCTCGCGTTCAAACCCGGCTCGCGGACCTGAACGCCCGCCATGCATCGCTCCTGGATCTCGCGGGCGACAAGGCCGTATGGTTGGCGATGATCCAACGCACGTTCACCGACGACGGGGCAGGCAACGGCCGCGTCCTGAAGGAAGGGCTCCCTTTGGCGGCCGGGGGTTGGAAGGACGGCGTGACCTCGCTGCTGTCGTTTGGTTATCCGGACAGGCGGGAGATGATCTCGCTGATCGAGAGATATTACAGCGAATATCAGCTCGCCCTGGAGACGCCGCCGAGCGACCCGCGACATGAAGCGAGGCAAGACCGCTGGAAGGCTCTGGCCGACGAGAGCTTTCTCCTGTCGGTGGCCGCTCCGGCGATGGAACGCATGGTCGCTCTCGTCTGGCGCGCCACGGCGAGCCGACGGGCCCTGCTGACCACGATGGCCGTGCAGCGCTATGAACGGGACCACGGCGTCTACCCCGCGACGCTCGATGCGCTTGTCGCCGGTGGGTACATGAAGGAGCTTCCGCTCGACCCCTATAGCGGCAAGACGTTCGGCTACCGGGCGACCGGGGACGACTTCCTGCTCTATAGCTGGGGCCTGAACCTCGTCGACGACGGCGGCCTGCAAGGGGCCGGTCAGAACGGTGCGCCCCGCATGTACGCCGAGAACGGCGACTGGGTCTTCTGGCCGGTTCAAGCCTCTCCGCCGACGCGCAAAGGGCCGGAACGATCTTCAAAGGATGAAGAAAAGAAGGCGAAGTACCGAGCCGCCGCTCCTCTGAATCACACGGTCCGGATCGAGCGGATGGGCAGCTATCTCAAGCTGGATTACGAGCTGATCGGAACCGATGGGAAGAAGTACGATCTCTGGGGAATCTCCGAGCATCCCAAACTGACGTTCTCAGTTTGTCGGGGCGACGCCTGCGTCGGGATCGGTAAGTTCGAGTACCGCTGAAGAGGGTCCTGGGGTTCGCACTCGTGGCGAGTGCCTTTCAGCGTGTCTGGCGAGTTGCGGATCGTGGTCTCATCCGACCTCGGCGAATTCGGTCCCACCGACGGCAAGCCTGTCTCTTACCATTTCAGTCCCTTGTATCATGCCCAGGGATTCATCCCGTGGCTGCTGGTGTCGCTGGCGTTCGTTGTTCTCAAGGAGAATCGAGCTCTGCAAGCCGCATGGATTCTCGCGCCGATCGTGCTGTTGGCCGCGGGCTATTGGGCATTCATGGCGATCGCGAAGGCTACCACGGGAGACAGGGCCCAGATGAACACGTTTTTCACAATTACTGTCCTGGGCTTCTCCATGATCTGGCTGCTTGCCGATCGCATCGGCCATCGCAGCCGCCTCATCGCCTTTCTGTCGGCGGCGGTGATCTACTTCGGCTTCCTT
>JAAYVH010000110.1 GCA_012517255.1 Chthonomonadales bacterium | reverse complement strand
TCTCGTAGAAGATCCCCGCGTCTTCGTTGTCGGCGATCAGGTTGTTGCGCACCGTGCACGCTTCGGTGCCGATGTCGAACCAGATGCCATGACCGCGGTTGCGTACGAACTGAGATCGCTCGATGGTCACGCCGCGCGAAAGCACGATCTTGCAGCCTCCGGCGCCCCATCCGCGGTCGAAGTTCTTCGTGTTGTTGTTGCGCACGAGGCAGCCGGTGATGAGAAGCCGGTGCGCGAAGCCTCCCGTGAAGCCGTCCTGACCGTTGTCGAGGAACCGGCATCGGCGGGCAACCTGATCCGGGCCGCGGAAGTCAGCGCCATCGGTGTTGGACTGCTCGATCGTGCAATCCTCGAGAACGTCGCCGAGGCCGCCGAGCCGCACGAGGGCTTGCTGGGCCTGCGTGGCTCCGTACCGAAAGGTGATGCCACGGGTCATGACATAGTCGCCGCGCACATCCCAGAGGGTTTGGCGCACGCTCGCCTCGACGCGCGGGTTCCATGCCGGATCGGAGCCGAGCCGAGCGTTGTTCGACGCCTGAACGTAGAGGCGCTGCCCCGCCGTGTCCACGAAGAACGTGCCCCTGCCCACATGGTCGCGCGACAGGACCTGCTGCAGCGGATAGCCGTTGATGAAGACCTGCTCGGCGCGCCCGATGAGCTTGTGATAGTCGTCCGCAGGATGCGTGCCTGTCGGTGACCACTCGATGAAGCGATGGGGCCACGGCGTGGAGTAGACGTTGTCGCCGGCCGGCGCGGACTCGGCGGTCCAGTCGAGGATGCGATCGGCGCCGGTGACCACGACCACGGCATTCGGCGCGGCCTCAAAGCGTATGGGTTTCTCGCGCGTTCCGTTCGCCGTGATCGTGACGGCCTCGCGATAGGTGCCGCTATGGATGATCACACGATCCCCGGCGCGGACCTTCGCCGCGGCTCCGCGCAGCGTCTGAAACTGCGCGGAGGCGGGAATCTGCGGCAGGGCCTCTTGAGCTACATGGTAGGTCCTTGCCGAAGCATCTGAGACTGCCAGCGGTCGCGTGCGCGCCGCAGGCGTCTGCACGCTGCCGCCGGCGCCTGCGCCGATGACGCCGATCAATCCGATCCACGCCATCGGGGTGATCGGCTTCACAGCTCGGGTCAGTCCAGTCCCAGCGAGTCGGCGAACCGGTCGTCGTCGGTCAGGTCGTCCTCGCTCAGGGGACGCCACCGGCCATTGCCGAGGTAGACGAGGATCGTTCCGCATCCGCTGCATCGTGCACGGCTGTCGTAGCCGGTGCCCGGCACGGGAGCCGCGGGCGCGCCGGTCCGCTTGTCGCGCGGCCGAAGCTCTTTGCCGCAGACAGGGCAGCGTCCGAATATGGGCGGAGTGTCGCCGGTACTCGGCTCTATCTCCTCCTCCGTAGTGATGTCAATGCGCGGTCTGGTCAGTGTCTCCGGGTCCATGGCTCTCTGTCCGTAGGAATGGGCGATCGTACGCCGAATAGGGTACCACGCCCGCATGAGTCGAGCGTGCCTTCGGAGGTGCACATGAGTCTGACATGGACACTGGCCGGCATGACCCTGGCAGTTGCGTTGCCCCTGTGTGCCGCTCTGGGCGATGACCGGCGTCCGCTGCGCCTCTGGTATGAGAGGCCCGCGAAGCAGTGGGTGGAAGCCCTTGCCATCGGCAACGGTCGGCTCGGCGCCATGGTCTTCGGAGGCGTCGAACGAGAGCGGCTCCAGATCAATGAAGATACGTTCTGGTCCGGCGGTCCTTACGACCCGGCCCACGATGATACCGCTGCGGACTTCGCCGAGGCGCGACGGCTTGTGTTTGCGGGGAAGTACGCCGATGCCGATAGGATCATCCATGAGAAGCTGCTGGGGAGACCGTCGGGGCAGATGTCCTACCAGCCGATCGGTGATCTCATCGTCGAGATGCCGGAGGCCGGCTCCGTCGAAGGCTATCGGCGAGAGCTCGATCTGGATACTGCCATCGCCTCGGTGCAGTTCACGCGTGACGGAGTGACGGTCACGCGGGAGGCCTTCGCATCGGCGCCCGACGGCGTCATCGTGTTGCGCATCGCAGCCGACCGGCGGAGCGCCGTGTCGGTGCGCATCGGGCTGACAACGCCGCAGAAGGCCAGCGTTCGGGCCGTCTCGGACGGCGAACTGCTTATGAGCGGCATCGGGCCTGCGTACCGGGGCGTGGCGGGAGCGCTCCGGTTCGCCTGCAGGATCCGTGCGATCGCCACGGGCGGCGCCATGCGCGCCGAAGGCGATCGCATACGCGTAGACGGGGCCGATGCAGTCACGCTCCTGCTCGATGCGGCCACGAGCTACGTCAACTGGCGCGACGTGTCAGGCGATCCGGAGCAGCGGACGGCCGCCAGAATCGCTCGTGCTGCCAGCAGGTCGTTTGCGCGGCTCCGCTCGGCTCACATGGCCGATCATCGCCGGCTGTTCCGCCGGGTCGCCCTCGATCTGGGTACGTCGCCGCAGTCCGACAGACCCACCGACGAGCGACTCAAGGCTTTCGCGGAGGGCGCCGATGACCCGCAGCTAGCCGCTCTCTACTACCAGTTCGGACGCTATCTGCTCATCAGCTCGTCGCGGCCCGGCACGCAGCCGGCCAACCTGCAGGGGCTCTGGAACGAGAGCACATCGCCGCCCTGGGACAGCAAGTACACCATCAACATCAACACCGAGATGAACTACTGGCCGGCCGAGAGCGCCAATCTGTCGGAGTGTGGCGAGCCGCTCGCGCGCATGCTCACCGAGATGGCCGAGGCCGGTGCGCGCACGGCTCGGCGCATGTTCGGCGCGCGGGGATGGGTGTGCTTCCACAACACGGACCTGTGGCGCGCGACGGCGGCCATAGACGGTCCATGGGCCTACACCCCCACATGCGGCGCGTGGCTCGCGACCTATCTATGGGAGCGCTACCTCTTTTCGGGCGATCGCAAGCATCTCGAAGAGGCCTACGCCGTGTTGAAGGGCGCGGCGGAGTTCTTCCTCGATACGCTCGTCGAGGACCCCGGGTCCGGCCACCTGGTCACCTGTCCCACCGCATCACCGGAGAACCGGCACGCTCGGGGCGCCTATGCCTGCGCGGGCTCGACCATGGACAACCAGATACTGCGTGACGTGTTCGGGTATGTGATCGAGGCCGCCAAACTGCTCGAGCGTGACGCCGACCTGCGAACCCAGCTCGAAGCCGCGCGCCGACGCCTGCCGCCCGATCGTGTCGGTAAGGCCGGCCAGCTTCAGGAATGGATGGACGACTGGGACATGGAAGCGCCGGAAATCCGCCATCGGCACGTGTCGCATCTCTACGGGCTGTTTCCCAGCGCCCAGATCACGTCGCGACGGACGCCGGAGCTGGCTCAGGCCGTAAGAAAGTCGCTGGAGATCCGCGGCGATGAGGCCACCGGCTGGAGCCTGGGATGGAAGCTCAACCTGTGGGCGCGTTTGCTCGACGGCGAACGAGCGTACAAGCTCCTGAGGATGCTCCTGCACCCCTCGCGCACCTATCCGAACCTCTTCGACGCCCATCCGCCGTTCCAGATTGACGGCAACTTCGGGGGCGTGTCGGGCATCAACGAGATGCTGCTCCAGAGCCACGCCGGAGAGGTCGAGCTGCTGCCGGCCTTGCCGGGTGCCTGGCCGTCAGGCTCCATCAGCGGCATCAGGGCACGCGGCGGTCTGGAGGTCTCGATCCGGTGGCGCGATGGGCGACTGATCGAAGCCCAGATCAAGGCCAACCGGGCGGGCGAGTACACTGTCCGTTATGGAGATCAGACGGTTGTCGTGAAGCTGCGGAAAGGTGACACACGGAAGCTGGACGACGCACTGAGGTAGTCGTACCACTCACCGGGAGGGCGAGGCTCCCGCCGAGCCGCGCGGCAACGGAGATCAGGCACGCATCGGTCATCCGGCGATGCCCCACAAGGGGATCCGCTGGGGACCACGGGGTGCCGGGCCCATCAGCGGCGTCGGGCCGCGGTTTGTCTCGCCCACTGGGCCTTGGCCCACCACTGAGACGCGAGTTCCCGCTCGTCACTCCGGGCGCTCATACAGCACCTCGCCTTCTCGGATGGCCGGGTGGATCGCCGAGCCGGGAACCTGTGCGTATCGTCGAGCCTCGTCGGGGGTGACCACGAGGATGTCCTTCGCCACTCCCCGGCCCCGGAGAGCTCGACGGATCGCGAGGGCCGTATCGCGCCGCGGTCCGGTGAACTGCGTGACCACCAGGAGGTCCACGTCGCTCCCGGGCGTCGCTTCTCCGCGGGCATGCGAGCCGAACAGGACAATCCGCTCGGGCGACACAAGACGCACGATCGTGGCCGCCATGTCGGCGATATCGGCTCTGGTTGCGGGAATCATCGCGGACCCATAGAGAAGAGATACCTCAAAGAGGCTTGGGTCCCGCATCGTTTGCCACTCACGGCCTCCCATCTGCGCTCGCCGGGCCGTTGGGTGGCTGCTGACGCCCGGGCCCGAGGTAGCGGGCGAGGATCGCATCGAGAACCATCCGCCTGTGCCTCAGGGCTACTCTCCGTGACGGCATCGGTGTCCGACTCGGGGAAGCGCCTACCCCGTCAGAACCTGAACGCGGGATCGGTCGGGCGAATGCGTCGGGAGGACGTCGGCCATGGATCGGTCGAAGGTCACCACGACCCCGCCATGCCGCGAGGCGATCGCGATCAGATACGCATCGGTGACCTGCCGCTGTCCGGCCAGAAGCTCTGCGGGGAACTCCGGAGCGCTGAGCGCATCCACATCGTCCGGCCAGAACCGGTGATCGCCGAAGCGGGTCGCGGCCATGAGCAAGGCTCGAGCCTGCGTGGGCAGGACTGCCGCACCCGACAGGCGCGGGTCCGACGCAATCCGTATGAAAACGAGTTGTGTGGTGGGGCATGTCGCCCAGGGGCGGTCCGGTACCGCGCCGAACCACTCCTGCGCCGGCAGGTGGTGCATGTGGTTCGGGAAGGCGAGCGCGATCATTACGTTGACATCGGGCAGCGCCGTCACCATGGCTCGTCCTCAAGCGCCAGCACCTCTTCCATGGTGATCGTCGGTGCGTCGGGAGGCACTTCGAAGACCGGGAACGACGCCGGCGCCGCAGACACGCGCGATTACCGGAGGCCCCTCCGGGCGAGTTCCGAAACGGCGGCGCCGAGAGAAGAGGCGCGTGAACGAGCCAGGCTGCGCGCAGCCAGAAGCACGTCGTCGTCAAGCACAACAGTCGTTCTCATGCCGACATGGTGACATCATGATGCGGTGATGTCAACTCCGAGGAGGGCAACAGCTCTTGACAGGCCCGCTACCTTCACAGTATCATTCCCTAAGCGTCTGGGATGAGTCGCCAAGCGTCTCAAGCTAGGGCATACCGCCCTAGACCCCAGTCGCTTTTTGGTGCGTGCTGCGTTCGCCACGTCGCCCCCCAACGTCTCGTCTCATCGGGCATACGAGCCGAACAGGGCAATCCGCTCGGGCGCCACCAGACGGACGAGTGCCGTTTCGGGGCAGCCTACATGAGGTAGACTGATGTTCGGTGCCCTGTCGGTCCGGACAGCCCTCCGTGGTGAGGACGACCCCGCGATCTACGAGCATACGTTCAATCTGGAGGTGGAGGAGTGAAAGCTCCGACGAACGACCAGGTACGCGAAGCGCCGTACCTGACCCTGAACGGCGTCGTGCGGTACATGACCAGCACGACGGCCAAGCAGCGCGAAGACACCCTGCTGGACTACAAGCGACCCGACCCCGAGGGCAAGGCCCGAGGGACCTACTACCAGCCGGCCCGCGACGCCATCCGCGCGTTCCACGCCGCCGGCAACGATCCCGGCATCATCGAGGCGGTGGTATCTGAGCTGGAAGAACGCCTACCAACGCTCACCAACTCGGCCTACGCCAAGGTCGAGAACAACATCCGAGTATTGCGGGCGTACCCTGCGGCCTTTGGGCGGCGGCTCCTCCAGCCGGTGGAGTGGGAGGCAGCTACGATTACCATCGAAGGCGTGCGGATATCGTTGCGACCCGACCTGCTGGCTCGCGAAGGCAAGCGCACGCGCGCGATCCGCTTTGCATTCGTCAAGGACGCGCCCAGCAACGAAGAGGTCGTCTGCTCCGTGCAGTTGCTACTTCGATGGGCCGAGGCCACAGGGTCCCCTTGCGGCCCAGCAGATTGCCTCCTCCTGTCTATCGCAGACGGCACGGCAGTGCCGGCGACCGGACGGAGGCGGTCCTTCGATGCCCAGCTCAGGGGGGCGATGCGCGAAGTCGCGCGTCAGTGGCCTGCAGTCTAGGGTTAGGACCTGCGCAGTGCCCATGTGCGCTGCGCAGGTCGCACCTACGGCTTCTGGTTCGATGCGGAAGGCGCCGCCGGAGAGGGCTTGCTAGGCGGAGCTGGGACGGGCTTCCCGGGCAGAGCGCCCGATGGCTTCTTCGGAGCGGGTGGGGGCGTGATTCCCTCTTTCACAGGCGCAGTCCTGTGGGTCGTCTTCGGCATGGCAAGTCCCTCCTTGAGGATGTTCGCGCTGGCGAATGAAATCGTGAGTCCGACTCCAATGATGAGCAACCCAGCTGCGGCGTAGTTGAGACCCTCTGTCCACTTCGCGAGTGTCGGATCGTCGCCTTCATCGACGGCCGTCGGATCCGCGATGGCGTTCCCTACTGCGCGAAGCCGCTTATCGATTGCCACGCGACCGCACAACTGCGAGGCAAGAACAGCCACCACCGTCAATGCCAGGCAGACCCAAGACCCGACCAGGGCACACCGGCAGACCGCCCGCGGTAGCGGCACCAGGTCTTTGACGAACGAAACCGACAGGGTCAACAGGGCACCCGAGAACGCGAGTATGAGACTGTCAGTCTGAACCAGGGCCGTCTGGCGAAGGGTCCACAGGTGTGCCCGGTATTCGACAAGCTGCGTACGCCAAACGGCGAGGTCTGGGTCGCATGGGCTCACGTCGGCCGTCGGCTCACTCCCAGTTGGTGTGGAGTTCGTCCGCTCATCCGGCACGGGGCCGGTGTCCGCCGCACAGGGATGAACGGGAGCAGGTAGTGTGTGCCTTCGTCTCATCGGGCGGTCGTTCCGACCCCGCCACCCATGCAGGCGTGCTGCGCCCCGCCGACCAGCCCCTCCAGTGACGCAACACTGAGCGCCGCGAGCCGATCCGCGGCGCGCATCCGCGACGCCCAGTGGCGCAACGCGGATGCGATCTGGCGCTGGGCGGCAATGCTCGGGACAGGAACAGGGACGTCTCGGAGGTCTGCTAGGTTTAGTTCGGTGAGCCGGAATCCGACCTTCTCCCGTTCCCAGTCGCCCCGCTCGCGACTGCGGAGTTGGCGCTGGCCCTGGGCGCCAAGCAGGTACAGGTACAAGTACTCTGGATCAACGACCGTTGCTTTCGGTCGTGCGATCGCGACGCGTGTATCGGTAGTTGCCGGGATGCCGTCCGCTACGTAACGAGCCACCCGCCCCAGACACCCGGCCGCAGAGCAGGCGACGAGGATGTCGCCGTCCTGCAACTCGCCTTCGGGGGCGATGCGCTCTGCCGCTTCGGGACTGAGCCGAATGTCGCTCGGAATGTACCGTCGCATCTGGACGTGCTGCGTCTTAACAAGCCTGCACTCGCTAAGTCCCTGCGCGGACTGCCGGCCACGAGCGAGATAGTTGGTCAGATCCTCAAGCCGCGCTGCGTTACCGAGGCTGGACTCCGGCCACACCTGCAGTTCCACCGCTTTGGTCAGATCGCTGCGGAGTCCCTCCACCTCCCCCTGCAACCTCTTCGCCTCCGCCACCCGCTCCGCAATCGCATCCAACCACGCAACGATCCGACGCTGCTCGGCGAGCGGCGGGAGCGGGATCGTAACGGCAAGGAACGCGGCCTCTTTGAGTCGGACGCGGTTGGTCGTTCCCTCGCTAGCCGCGCGACACAGGTCAACAAACCAAGCGGAGCGAGCAAGCCAACCCAGGTACCCCGGTAGTAGCCGAGCGCCGTCGAGTTCGAACGACGGAAAGTCGTTCGTCACGACGGCCCCGTCCAGAGCAGCCGGCACAATGCCCAAGGCTCCGTTGCGTGCATCGATTCTCGACACGATGAACTGCTCTTTCCGAACCACCGTGCGCGTAGCTGGGGCGATCGTCGAACCCCTCGTGTGGCTCCTGAGCACGACGCCGTTACCCCATAGACGAACGGTGACCTCGCGGTATGTTGCCTCAGGTTCAAGCACGACGCTCTCCGTCGTACGTCGCATGACCTCCCCGAGCGCCCCCATGGGCCACTTTGCCACGTTCATTCCGGCTCGTCCTCCGGCAAGTCCATGCCCTCCGGGCCGGCGGCGACGAGGGCCTTGATCTCTTCCATGATCGCGAGGATGCGGTGTTCCTTCTCGATGATGCTCTCAACGATCTCCATGGGTGAGCGCGTCTCGGCTTCCTGGGCCGTGTGCGGGTTCTTGATGTCGAGGTTGCAGGCGTTCACGACGATGCGCTCGGCGGGCACGCGCCAGGCGCGTTCGTTCTCCGCTCGTTGGTTCCACCATGCGATGCAGTCGCAGAACTCCTCGAACCGCAGGGGCTGGGTCTTGGTGTACTGCTTGCGTCCGTCGGACAGGGGCTGCTCGTAGTACCAGACCTCCTTCGTCGGCCCGCCGCGCTCAAAGAAGAGCAGGTTGGTGGGGATGCTGGTGTAGGGCGCGAACACGCCGTTCGGAAGCCGCACGATGGTGTGAAGGTCGAAGTCGCGGAGAAGCTCCTCCTTGATGCGAGCGCAGACGCCATCGCCGAAGAGCGTGCCGTTGGGCACGACCACCGCGGCCCGACCACCGGTCGGCGTGCGCCGCAGCTTGCGCATGATGAGCTGCAAGAAGAGCAGCGCCGTCTCGCGGGTGCGCTTGCCATCGGGCAACCCCTGCACCACGCCGGCCTCCTCTTCGCCGCCGAACGGGGGATTGGTCAGGACGACGTCAACTCGGTCCTTCTCTCCGATCTCGGTGAGTCGGACCGCGAGGCTGTTGTCCTTGGAGATGCGCGGGTTCTCGCAGCCGTGGAGCAGCAGGTTCATCTGGGCCAGCAGATAGGGGAGCGGCTTGGCCTCGCCGCCCAGGAGGCTGTCCTGGAGCCTCGCGCGGTCTTCCACAGTGCGGCACTGCTGGGCCATGTGCGTGAAGGACTCCACCAGAAAGCCGCCGGTGCCGCACGCCGGGTCCAGCACCGTCTCGCCGAGCTTGGGATCGGTGACGGTCACCATGAATCGCACGACGGGGCGCGGCGTGTAGAACTCGCCCGAGTCGCCCGCGGCATCGCGCATCTCGCGGAGCATCGACTCGTAGAACGTGCCGAGGGTGAGTATCTCCTCGGACGAGTCGAAATGGATGCCGTTGACCTTGTTGATCACCTCGCGCAGGAGGTAGCCGCTGATCATCCGGTTCGTGATCCCGTTGAAGACCCGCGCGATCACGTCCCGTCGGTCTCCACCGTCGGCCCCTTGCAGCCCCCCCAGGTAGGCGAAGAGGCCGGGACCCTCCGTGCCGTCGGGACGCGTCGCCTTGTCATCATTCACGAATGCCCGCAGGTCGTCGCCCGTGATACCGTCGGCTTGCTCCGCCCAGTCGCGCCAGCGATACGGGGCTTCGAGCGCCGGGACGAAAGTCTCGTCGGCGAGCGCAGCGTCGGTCTCGCGCAGTTGCTCCAGGTCGTCGAGGAACTTGAGGAACATAATCCACGTGAGTTGGGGCAGGCGGTCGGCATCGCCGTTGAGGCCCTTGTCCTTGCGCATGATGTCGCGCGCCGACTTCAGCAGGCTCGCAAGGCGCTGAGCGGTGGTGAGTGGCTGTGCGGGAGAGCGTGCATTCCTTGGCATGTTTGTCCTATCTACTGCGCATAGAGGAGGCTCTGGAGTTCGAGCACGGCGCCTCGCAGATTGTCCACGCCGCCGAACATGCGGGCGATCTCGCCTGTGTTCCCGTAGGCCAACAGGGGCGGAACCTTGAGCACCTCGGGGACGGCGAACTGAGTCGTGCCGGCCTCGATGTACTTGTCGAGCAACGCATCAAGCAGCTCCCGCGCTTGTGGGGAGTGACGGGCAAAGAACGCCCGCTCCTCGAGCCGGACGCGGCTCGCCCGCTCGCGGCGCGTGCGGATGGGCGCGTCGAACGCGAGATGGCATAGCAGATCAACGGGATCTGCATCAGGTTGTCGGAGCTGCTCGGCCAGTGTCGTGAAGCTTATGCCCCGCTCCTCAAACATGGCGAGTATCTTGCGGCGCTCGGTGCGATCAGCCCAGCTCTTGCGGAAGTGGGCTCCGTTGACGAACAGCCTGCGGACCTTTTCGGCGGCATACTCCGTGTACTGCAGGACGCGCAGTTGCTTGCCTTCCGAGTCGAGTTCGTAGACCAGGTGGGTCGCAATCTCGCATATGCCCCCGTCCACGTAGTACTTGCGGCGAGGTTCGGCGATCGTTGGCGGCTCGACGACAATGGGCCCCCCGTCATCGTCCGGGCTCGGCCCTGTGTCGGGGAACGGCTCGGGCTCGGTGACTAGCGGTTCCTGTGTTGGGTCTCCATCTTCGCCGATGGCCTCGTCTACGATCGCCACCGGCTCGCCGTCGAAATCCGGATCGGCGAACAGGCGCGTAGCGCTGCCGGTGTAGTCCAGAATCGTGAAGAAGAGCTTGCCGTAGTCGTCGCGAACGCGCGTGCCACGCCCGATCATTTGCTTGAACTCAACCATGGAGTTGACGACACGGGCGAGAGCGATGACGCGGCAGGTCGGCGCGTCAACCCCGGTTGTGAGAAGTTGCGAGGTGGTCAGGATGACCGGCGTCTCGCTCTCAACATCCTGGAACCGGCCCAGGTGGCCCTTCCCGATGTCGCCTTCCTCGGCGGTCACGCGGCAGACGTAGTCCGGATGCTGGGCGACGAGGTCCTGATTGGCGTCGGCAAGGGCGTGCCGCATCTCGCTCGCGTGTTCCTGACCGACGCAGAAGGCGATGGTCTTGGCGAAACGGTCGTTGGCGCGCATGAAGGCCGCCATGTGCTTGGATATCGCGGACGTGCGCGCTCGCAACGCGACGATGCGCTCGAAGTCGGCGGTGCCGTACTCGCCGTCCGGTATCTCCTTGCCGTAGCGGTCGCGCTCGCCGACGGAAGGGCGCCATCCGGCGGCATCGTAGTCCGTGATGACGCGATGGACACGATAGGGAGCGAGGAATCCGTCGTCAATCCCCTGCCGGAGCGAGTAGGTGTAGACCGGGTTGCCGAAGTACCGGTACGTGTCGAGGTCCTCTGTGCGCACCGGTGTCGCCGTCATTCCGAGCTTGACGGCGGTCGCGAAGTAGTCGAGTATCTCGCGCCAGGCGCCGTCTTCTCGCGCGCTTCCTCGGTGGCACTCGTCAACGATGATGAGATCGAAGAAGCTCGGGGGAAACTGGCGATAGAGCCCGGCCCGGGAGGCATCTTCCGCGAGGGTCTGGTACGTCGAGAAGTAGATATCGCGGGCCTTGTTGGCGGTCTGGTTCTCGATCCGTTGCCGCGCATCACCGAACGGCGCGAACTGCTTGTCCTTCGGGTCGTTCACCAGGATGTTGCGGTCGGCAAGATAGAGGATCTTGGGGCGTCTGGGCGATCCGTCCGCGGTCCAGCGGGCGCCCCAAAGCCGCCAGCATATCTGGAAGGCGACGTCGGTCTTGCCCGTTCCGGTCGCCATCGTCAGCAGAGCCTTCCGCTTCCCGCCGACGATCGCCTCGAGCGCACGGTTGACGGCGGTCTCCTGGTAGTAGCGCAGGCGATGGTTCGGCTGGACGTAACCGGGGGTGTCGAGCTGGCGGACGGCGTCCGGCGACAGCTTAGCCTCGCCGGTCTTGCGTGCCCACAACTCGGCAGGCGCGGGATACGTTTCGAGTTCCCGTTCTGCGCCCGTCAGGAAGTCGTGTTCGACGATCGCCGTGCCGTTCGTCGAGTAGGCGAAGGGCAGGTCAAGGATGCGGGCGTAGTCCATTGCTTGCTGGAGGCCCGCGGCCGGCGTGGCGGTGTCGGGTTTGGCCTCGACCACGGCGAGGGGGATGTCGCGGGAGTACCGGAGGATGTAGTCGGCGCGCTTGCCAGCGGCACGCCGCACCACCCCGCCCGTCACGATGATTCGGCCATCTGTGAAGGTGACCTCCTCGTGGTATGAGTGCGGCGCCCTGTGCCAACCGGCGGCGCGGAGCTTGGGTGCGACGAGTTCTCGCCGGGTATCTGCCTCGTTCACGCCTCCAATTCTAGCAGACCCGCGCGACCGGCGCAAGGCTCTCCGGCGAGCAGGCGCGGCGGCGGCTTTCCGGGAATCTCACTGTGCGCGGTACACTCTCTTCTGTACCACAAGCAAGGAAGTGCAAGTATGCTTCGCGTCGTCGTCATTGGCATGGGGCCGATCGGAAATCGGCATGCGCGCATCTATCGGGAGGACCCGAACGCCGAGCTGGTCGGCGTCTGCGACATCATCCCGGAACGGGCAGAGGCCGCAGCGAAGGAGCACGGCGTACCGGGGTTCCTGAACGCGGTCGAGATGCTCGAGAAGCTCAAGCCCGACATGGCCAGCATCGCGACCGGCGGCATCGAGTACGGCAGCGACCACTACGAGCCGACCATGCAGGCGCTGGAGGCGGGGTGCCATGTGCTCTGCGAGAAGCCCATCTGCAACGAGATCGCGCCGGCCGAGGCCATGGTGGCCAAGGCGCGCGAAAAGGCGCTCTGCTTCGGCATCGACTTCAATCACCGCTTCACCCCCGCCGCCCGCATCGCCAAACGATGGCAGAACGAAGGCCGCCTGGGACATCTCCTCTTCGTGAACATGGCCATGTGGATCGGCAATCCCAATGAGAGCTCGCCCTACTTTCACCTGAAGGCGCTGCATCCGCACACCATTGACGTCATGCGCCACTTCTGCGGCGACATCGAGGCTGTGCAGTGCTTCGCGGTAAAGGCCCCCGGGCGCAAGATATGGTCCACGGCGCAGTTCAACATGCGGTTCGTGAACGGAGTCGTAGGCTCGCTGACCGGCAGCTATGACATCGCGCGTGGGCATCCGATGGAGCGGTGCGAGGTGGCCGGGACGGGAGGGCGCTTCGTGCTCGAAGACATGTGGCGCGAGGTCACGCTCTACCCGGCAGAGACCTACGAGAAGATCGTGTACACGAATCCGGTGTTTGGCGGCTATCGCGACTTCGAAGACACGTTCCGCGCCCGCCTGCATCGCTTCACCGAGCAGGTCAGTCAGGGCGCCAAGCCTGAGGAGATTGACGGCTCCGGCGCAGACGGTCTCGCGGCACAGAAGGTCATTGCCGCGGCCATCCGGTCCCTCGAGACGGAGACGGTGGTCAGGGTAACGTAGGATGATCTGAGCGGGACCTCAACGGTCTCGCCGCGGCATCGCACGCTTATGCTGCTGTGACGATGCCAGCCATCGCGGCACCATCACCGACTGCGCGGCTCCACCCCCAGCAGGTGCCGAACCAGGAAGTCGCGCAAGCGCCGCTGTCCATAGGGCGGGCCCGTGGCGCCGTGGCCGACGCCTGGCACGACAAGCAGGTCAAAGTCCTTGTCCGCCTTGATCAGCGCGTTGACTACCTGCATGGTCGATGCGGGATCCACGTTGTTGTCGACTTCGCCGACGACGAGCAGGAGCTTGCCCTGCAGCTTGCCGGCATGGGTGACGTTTGAGTTGTCCGCGTATTCGGGGCCCACCGGCCATCCCATCCAGAGCTCATTCCACCATATCTTGTCCATGCGGTTGTCATGGCATCCGCAGTCGGCCACGCCCACCTTGTAGAACTCGGGATGGAAGAGCAGTCCGCCGAGTGCGTTCTGGCCGCCTGCCGAGCCGCCGTAGATGCCCACGCGCGTCAGGTCCATCCACGGTCGGGTCCTGGCTGCGGCCTGCATCCATAGGATCCGATCGGGGAAGCCTGCGTCCTTCAGGTTCTTCCAGCAGACGTCATGGAACGCCTTCGATCGGTTCGAGGTGCCCATGCCGTCAATCTGCACCACGATGAAGCCGAGCTCTGCCATGACCTGTGCCCCGTGCAGCGCTGACCACGCCTTGGGCACGTGGCTGCCGTGGGGACCTGCGTAGATGGCTTCCACCACCGGGTACTTGCGGCGCGGGCTGAAGTTGGTTGGCCTGTGAATGATGCCGTAGATGTCCGTTTGGCCGTCGCGGCCCCTGGCAACGAACCGCTCGGGAGCTTTCCAACCGGTCTTGAGCAGCAGCGACGCGTCGCCCCGCTCCAGCAGACACACGAGCTTGCCTGTATCGGTCCGACGCAGCTCCGTGACGGGCGGCATGTCCACGCGCGAGTAGACGTCCATGAAGAAGCGGCCGTCGGGCGAATAGGTGATGGTGTGCGTGCCGTCGCCCTCGGTGAGCAGCGTCAGACCCGTTCCGTCGAAGTTCACCCGTGCATAGTGGATGTAGTAAGGGTCCTGCGACGGGTAGTAGCCTCCCAGCCGGAACCAGATCTGGCGCTTCTCCTCATCCACGCGATCCACGCCGCGCACGACCCACGTCCCTTTGGTGATCTGGTTCTTGACTGCACCGGTCCGGGCATCATAGAGGTAGAGGTGGTTCCAGCCATCCCGCTCCGACATCCAGATGATCTCGCCAGTGGCGTACGCGTAGTGCACGAATCGCTTGCCCGCGTAGTCTATGAACGTCTTGCTCTGTTCGTCCACGATGGCAGAGGCGCGGCCCGTCTCGGCGTCCACGGCGATGATGCGCAGGATCTGGTGTCCGCGCTGGTTGTAGGCGAAAGTGAAGCGCTTGCCGTCGGGCTCCCATCGGAGTTCGCCGATGTCCCATGGATTGGGGAACAGATCGTCGGCCACCGGTATCTCTCGGCGGGCCGCGACATCGAAGAGATGAGGCCTCGGATGGGCGATTCGGTCTCCCGGTTTCAGATAGTCAAACACGCGGAGCTTCGGCTGCACCTGGTCGGGCGGCGAGGATTCGACGATGGTCACTTTGTGCTCTTGCGCAGCCTTCGTCTTGATGACAACCAGTCTGGACGAGTCGGGCGACCATCGCATCTCGCCGTAGGAATCGTCCGCGGTCCCGTCGGTGGTGAGCGGAGCGGGTTCGGCATCGGCGGGCTCGCGGAGCCAGACGTTGTAGTCGCGGATGAGCGCAGCGCGCTTGCCGTCGGGCGAGATCAGGTCGGACCGGGGCTGGCGGAATAGGCCGCCGCGGCGCGGCTGGCGTCGGGGCGCGCGCGTGGCTTCTATCACCGCGGTTCCCGGCGTCTCCGTCGCCTCGAAGACCCCCATGACGGCGCCTGCTGCATCGGTGACCAGCCAGACGTGACCGGCGAATGTGTGCTGATCGCGGCGTGCGCCGGCGGCAAGCGTGCCGTAGGGTTGGCGATTCCCGTCCGTGTCCATCCAGAAGATGCGCAGCTCGCCTTGCGTGCGGTTGACGAACGTGATAGAGGTCTCCTCGCCCGTCTGACGCGACGGATAGGGCGAGTCGGCGCTCTGCAATGTGCCTTCGCTGAAGTCGCCTCCCGTCGCTTTCTGAAGGGCGTAGGTTTCGAGGTCGAGCCGCCAGGTCCCGATGTCGCCCGTGCCGAAGAGGATTGCCGATCGGCCGTCGTCTGCGAACCGAATGCCCCTGATCGGAAGGCTATCCGGTTGCGCAGGCTTGCCGGTCGTCTGACTGAGGGCTTTCGCCAAGCGCGCATGGTCGAATGCCGCGACGCGTTTGCCCTCGCCGGTATCCACAACCACGAACTCGTGCTTGCCGGGCGCCGTGTCCACTCGGTACCAGAACCTCGTGTTGTCGGCGAACCAGTTAGGCTGCACTCGCGCTCGGAACACCTTGTTCTGCACGAGCGTGCGCAAGGCGTCGGCACGCTGATAGTCGGACTTCCGCCCCTGCGCGATAGCGCACGGCGAGCATGCCACTAGAGCGGCCCAGACGAGTAACCGCATGGGAGACCTCCTGAGGCGCCGGACACGCGAGGCCCGGCTGAGCGATGAGTAGTTCGAGGCCGTCGCTGCATCATCCTACTGCCGCCCACAGGTCTCGTCCGCGGGTATCTTGCGAGGAGTAAGGATCATCCGCGGCGAATGGATGCGGAGGAAGCTTTCCCATGTCAGTCTGGATGACAGTCCTCGCTGCGACCTGCCTTGCGGGCGCACAGCCTCTGCGTCTTGTGATGCTGACGCCAGCGGCAGAGCGCAATGGCCGCGTCGAGTTCGTTGTGCGCGGCGTACCAGCGTGCGCCCGTCCGTTCGATCCTGCCGAGGCGGACGTGCGGGCGATCGTTCGCACCCCCACAGGCAGGCGGATCGTTATGCCGGCGTTCTATATGGACCCCTATGAGATCCAGCCACGCCGCCGCGGCGATGCAACGGTGGATTGGTTCTATCCGCAGGGAGAGTCGGGGTGGC
>JAAYVH010000109.1 GCA_012517255.1 Chthonomonadales bacterium | reverse complement strand
GTAGGCGATTCGGAACAGCGTCTCCTCGCTGAAGAGCGGGCCAATGATCTGTAGCCCGATGGGTAGGCCGTCGTGGAAACCGCATGGCACCGATATGGCGGGCAGACCGGCCATGTTCGCCGGGATGGTGCAGGTGTCGGCGAGTTTCATCGCCACGGGGTCCTCAGTGCGCTCGCCGAGACGAAACGCGACAGTGGGCGAGGTTGGCGTAACGAGCGCGTCGAAGCGCTCGAATGCCCCGTCAAACTCGCGGCGGATCACCGTTCGCACCTGCTGGGCTCGCCGGTAGTAGGCGTCGTAATAGCCCTCGGACAGCGCATAGGTGCCGATCATGATGCGCTGCTTCACCTCACGCCCAAATCCCTCTGCTCGGCTTCGCTCCATCATGCCGGCGTGCCCCGACGAGGATGTGGCCCTATGGCCGTACCGAACCCCGTCGTAGCGAGCAAGGTTGCTGCTGGCTTCCGAGGGCGCAATGACATAGTAGGCCGCGAGGGCATAGTCGGTGGAAGGTAACGTGCACTCTTCGACATCCGCTCCCATCTCGGCAAGAAGAGCTGCAGCTTGCCTGACCGCATCGGCCACCGCCCTCTCGGTTCCCAGGAAGTACTCGCGAGGGACGCCAATGCGGAGGCCGGCGACATCCGGGCGGCATGCCCGTGTGTAGTCACAAGCAGGCGCATCAACGCTCGTCGAGTCACGCGGGTCGTGGCCGGCGATAACCGTGAGGAGAAGAGCGGCATCCTCAACGGTGCGGGCGATGGGGCCGATCTGATCGAGCGACGAGGCGTAGGCAATGAGCCCGTACCTGCTCACGCGCCCGTAGGTCGGTTTCATGCCGACCACTCCGCAGAGCGCTGCCGGCTGCCGGATGGAGCCGCCGGTGTCGGATCCGAGCGCGAGCGGTGCTTCGCCGGCGATCACCGCGGCGGCCGAGCCGCCGCTGGATCCGCCCGGCACGCGGCTCAGTTCCCACGGGTTGCGCGTCGGACCAAAGGCGCTGTTCTCGGTGGACGAGCCCATGGCGAACTCGTCCATGTTGGACTTCGCGATGATCCGCGCTCCCGCCGCCCGAAGGCGCGTGATCACGGTCGCGTCATAGGCTGGCTGAAAGCGCTCGAGCATCCGCGAGCCGCATGTGGTGACGGCATCGGTCGTACAGATGTTGTCCTTCACCACGACCGGGACACCGGCGAGCGGCGCATCGGGAGCTGGCTCGCCCTGCGAGCGGGCATCCACAACGCTTAGCAGCGCATGGATGGCGGGTTCGACAGCCGCTATCCTATCCAGGTGCTCTCCAGCCACCTCGTCTACCGAGGCTTGTCCGGACCGAACCAGATCGCCTAGTTCGCGCGCCGACAGTGCATGGTACATCGGCGTTCAGGCGTCCAGGATGCGTGGCACGATGAAAAGCCCGTCACGAGCTTCAGGGGCGCCTGCCAGCAACGCGACGCGCGGCAGCGAGTCCTCGGCCACATCATCGCGCATCACATCAGCCAGGGCGGTGCAATGCGCGGTCGGTTCGGTGTCCCGCAACGACAGACTGCCGATCACCGCGATCCGCTCGAGCAGCGCGTTCATGTGGGCACGCTGAACGTGAATCTCCTCTTCCGCCAGATCGAGGCGAGCCAGGCGGGCCACTGCGCGTATCTCATCGTCTGTGATCATTGGTGTGGTTCTCCTGTTGTCCAGGGGTTCCGGAGTTGCGGGATGCGTCGGATACTATGGGTCATGCGCTCTCAGTGTACCGCGTCAGGGTCGCGCCACTCCAGCTGGGCGAGGCGCTTGCGCCGGTCCGCAGCCAGCGCAGCCGCCGAAGGCACGTCGTCGAGCGGCGCATCACTGTCGTGGTGGATCCCGAAACGGTGCACCGTCAGGGCGCCCAGCAAGCTACCGATGCCCGTCGCAATGGAAACGAGCGAGATGACGTTGGGGCGATCAAGCATCCCTGCCATCCCGTGACCCAGCAGGTATACGGCGGCAGCGCCAAACAGGCAGCGCTTGGCAAGGACCGTGCCCGGTCGGATGGCCTCCAGTGTGCCGGCAGTCGCGGCGAGCACAAATAGCGTTACCCACGCCCATGGATAGGCGTAATGCAGCAGGGAGAGCAGTCCTTCAGTCGGGATGTTCAGTCGGCCTCCCGAGGGCCGAAGCCACGCGCCCTCGAGAGCCAGCAACGCAGCGCCGTAGGCAAGGACCACCAGGAGCCATCGGCGCACGGCTGGCCACAGCATGGCTCCGGCAACCGCGAACATGCCCAGCGCCAGCAGGCCAGGTCGTCGAGCCGCGTAGGCGCCGAGCGGATCGGCATGGATGGCCGCGAGTGCAGCCGCCGGCGGGATAGCCAGCGCCACGAGCACCCGAACAACGCGTCGGGCCGAAATGTCGTGGGGAGGGCTGCCGGACACTGACGGCATTCTGCCTAGCGCCGGTCCGACGGCTTGGCGCCCTCAGCAGGGGGCCTGTCAGCGTTGCGCCGGTGCTCAAGGAACCACGCCGCAAGAGGCTCATCGCGATACGCCTTGTCCCACGCGTTGTGTCCGACGCCGGGGTACAGCGTCAACCGGGGCGAGCCTCCTTGCGCTTTGATCGCGTCTACGATTGCCACGCTTCGGGCCGAGGGCACAACGGGATCGGCTTCACCGTGAAAGCACCAGATGGGCATCGACTTGAGCTTCGGCGCGAACTCCTCGGGATTACCGTAGCCGCAGATTGGCGCGATGGCAGCCCACCGTTCGGGCCATCGCGCGGCGATTGCCCAGGTACCATTGCCGCCTTGAGAGAGCCCGGTCAGGTATACGCGATCGGGATCCACGGCATAATGTGCCGCTGTGGCGTCAAGCATGGCCGCCACCATTTCGGCATGCTCGCCCCAAGCGTGCCGAGGGTCGGGCTTCTGGGGCATAACGACGATGAAGGGCCACTTCGCCGCATTCGCCATGATGGCAGTGCCGATGCCCTGTCCGACCTGCTTCAGTCCGTCGGTGCCGCATTCGCCCATGCCGTGCAGGAACACGATGGTCGGCCACTTCCGAGCCGGATCGTAATCGTGGGGAACGTACAGCACGTACCTGTGGTCTGCATCGTTGTGTCGCAGCGACTTAAGAAGGAAGCCCCTCTCGATAGGATCGGTTGGGCGATGGACAATCGGCGCCCCCGCAGTGATCGCCAGCAGAGCCATGACGGATAGCATGCGTGAATCCTCGCTGAGTGTAGATCGTTCTCCGGCGTCCGAACGGCTCGAGCGCGACGCCAGAACGGCCATAATGTACCTTGAGACCGGACGTGAGGGAGATGCGCTCGTGAACATGCATAGAGTGACGGCAGCGCTGCTTCTGGGCGCCATCGGCGCGTCGACCCTCGCGCACTGCCAGATTTCCGTGCCCCAGCCCAATGCACTGCCAGGGGCCAGTCGGCTGCGAGCGTCGGGAGTGGCGGTCCCCGAAGACTACACGATCCGCATAGACAGCTTCCAAACGTTGCTGTGGCAGCCTGACGACAACTACTTTCGGTCGCCAGGGCCTGTGCGCATAGAGCTGCGCAGCTTTCAGCGCGGGGATCGTCTGCTCCTGACGGCTGATGATGCGGAAGGGCGTCCTGATGGCGACATTGTGGTGCGCGGCGGCTTTCGTCTGGTGCGAGAGGACAGCGTCCTCACAGGTCGCGAGTTGACCATGAATGTCGCGACCGAAACGGGCTCGCTGGTTGGCGCCAGGGCCGAGATCGGAAACATGAGGCTGACTGGCGGAAAGTTGACCTTCACCAATGAAGGCGGGCTGGTCGCGTCGCAAGCCTCGTTCACCACATGCGCACACGAGCGCCCGGACTACCGCATCGCAGCGCGAGAGATCCGGCTGACCGAGAACGGCACAGTAACTGCCCGCGGCGTCTCGTTGTTCGTCGGCAAGACACCCGTTCTGGCGGTTCCATGGATGCAGCGCAACTTCAAGCGCAGGGTGCAGAGCGCGTTCCCGTTGCCTGGCTATTCCAAAGAGACCGGTATTAAGCTACGGGTGGGAAGCAACATCGTATCCCGACCGGAGGCAGCGATGACCTACGAGATCGTCGCTTCGCTGCATCAGTCGCCCTTCGGAAACGTGACCTACGAGCGCGATCTCGGCCGGGTATCGAAGGAGACGCTGCCGCCGAACACCCGCAAGGTGGCGATGTCGGATCCGTTGCCGAGCGCCCTGGAAATGCATCCAACCCTTGAGAGCGGCTATCGCGATCTCTGGGACGAGGACCATCGGCTCGTCGCGTACGCGGCGTTGGGTGCAAAGGAAGCTGTCGGCAACCGGATACGAACCGATCTGCGCCTGAGCCGCTATCCGGAGATCGGCCTCTCCGGGTTTCGATCCGGCGTGCGAAGACCCTCGAATAGCGGGGCACAGCAAGCATCGCGGAGCGTCAGCGGACCTGCGGTGGCCGACAGATGGGGCTATCACTGGGACCTGAGCGCCGGATGGTATCGAGAACTGCCGACAGACGCGCAAGCCGGGCGACTGGCTCTGCGCACGGGGGTGGCGTCGCCGAGCTGGACCGTGCTTCCTCGGCTCGAGCTTCGAGCCGGTCTTGCCATGACCGGTGCGCTGTATGATCGAGACCGTTCGTACGGCGTCATCTCTCCGGAGGCCGAGGCTCGATGGAATGCAGCCCGATCGGTTCAGTTAGGGATCGCCTACCGACAACAGCGGGAGCGCGGCACAACGCCCTTCGTCGTTGACCGCGTGGATGTTCGGAACGAGATGCGGCTGTACTGTCAGGGAGGGCAGCCCGGCTGGGACTTCAGTCTGGCATTGGCGTACGATACCGACCGCATGCGAGCGTACGACACCAACGTCGTCCTGCGCCGCAAACTGGACTGCATGGAGGTCGGTGTATCATATCGGTCGCGGTCGCAGGGGCTCGGACTGATTCTGAACCTACTGCCGTAGGTACGTGAGTAAGCCCGCCCGGCACGGGTCAGGGCAAGACGGGAGTAAGTTAAGTGCTCAAGAACGCATTGGCGATGGCCTGCTTGCTGGCCGCATCGTCCGGTTTCATGCCGCCGCAGCGGACTGTCTCGTTCCGCAGGGCTGTGCTCGACACGGAGTTCCGTTCCGAAGGCGTGGCGGTAGCCGATGTCAATAGGGACGGCAGGCTGGATGTGATCGCGGGAGACCTGTGGTATGCGGCTCCCGATTGGACACCCCATGAGATAGCGCCACCGAAGAAGTACGACGCGGCTGCAGGCTACAGCGAGTGTTTTGCCACGTTCGCGGCGGACATCAACGGTGACGGCTGGCCAGACCAGATCAGAATCGGAATGCCCGGCGGGCCAGCGGACTGGCGCGAGAACCCCGGCAAGAAGGGTGGAGTCTGGAAGCGGCATCAGATCTGCGCGAGCGCCTGCAACGAGACACCGCTCTTCGAGCGTCTGCTGGGATCGGGCAAACCGCCGGTTCTTGTCTTCCCCAAGGATCAGACCTACATGGCATGGCACGAACCCGACAAGGATCCCGGCCGCGAGTTCATCGCGCACATTGTGAGTGAACCGAAGGCGCCGGGCGCCCAGCAGTTCTCCCACGGGCTCGGAGTGGGGGACGTGGATGGAGACGGTCGGCAGGATATCCTGACCACTGAAGGGTACTATCGGGCGCCCAGCGATCCCCGATCCGGTCCGTGGACGTTCGTGCCGGCCAGGCTCGGGCAGCCCTGCGCCAACATGGTGGTGTACGATGTGAACCGAGACGGCCTTCCAGACGTGATCACGAGCTCAGCGCACGGTATCGGCATCTGGTGGTTCGAGCAACGGCGAAGCGCCAACGGAGGCGCCGAGTTCGTCGAGCACCTCATTGACGACAGCGTGTCTCAGACGCATGCGCTCATTCTGGCGGACATAGACCGTGACGGCACGATGGACATCGTGACCGGCAAGAGGTTCTGGGCGCACGGGCCGTCGGGCGACATAGATCCCAATGCCGCGGCGTTGCTCTGCTGGTATCGACTGTCGCGCGAAGGCGGCAAGGTGACGTGGTCGCGCAGGATCGTGGACGATGACTCCGGCGTGGGCACGCAGTTTCAGGTCGCCGACATCAACAAGGACGGTCTGCTGGACATCGTCACGGCTAACAAGAAGGGCGTGTTCGTGTTCCAGCAGGAGCGGACCAGAGCGCACCAATGAGCGAAACCATTCGCATTGGAGTTCTGGGGCTTCAGGGCGATGTTGAGGCGCACTGCGATGCCGTGATCCGGACGGGGCAGGCGGTTCCGGTGGTTGTGCGTGATCGAGACGAACTGGCGGCCGTCGCAGGCCTGATCTTGCCCGGCGGCGAGAGCACTACCATTGGGAAGCTCCTAGATCGCACAGGACTGGGCGCCGCCATTGCGGCCCGCGCCAGATCCGGCATGCCCATCTACGGAACCTGTGCCGGTATGATCTTGCTCGCCACCGCCATATGCGGGAGCCAACAGCCGCGGCTCGGACTGATGGATATAGAGGTCGAACGCAACGCATTCGGTCGTCAGGTTGACAGCTTCGAAGCCGACATCGCGGCCCCTCGGTTCGGAGCAACCCCTCTGCGCGGTGTCTTCATTCGGGCGCCCTACGTGCGGCGAGCCGGCGCCGGCGTGGAGGTGTTGGCAAGCTACGAGACCCGCATCGTGGCTGTCGAGCAGGGCCGGTTGCTTGCCACCGCATTCCACCCCGAGCTCACCGGCGACCTTCGTGTCCATGCGTACTTTGTCCGCCAGTGCATGGGCGCGGTGTCGGCTCCGCAAATCGGATAGGTAAGAGGAGGAAGACCCGTCCCGGTGACGAATGAGCTTGGCGTGTTGAAGAGTTCGGTCTCATCGCCGAATCCACGGTCTCCCCGGAGGACTTGCCAGTGTTAGCCAGGGCGGTCTTGCTGCGCCTCTCCAACAGCCCCGTTGCCGAGCGATTTGTCCGCCGCAGCCGGGCCTCCGCGGGGCTCGTACGTCGGTTCATCGCTGGCGAGACGCTC
>JAAYVH010000108.1 GCA_012517255.1 Chthonomonadales bacterium | reverse complement strand
GCGCTCACACGTCATTGCGAGCGAAGCGTGTAGCTGTCGCTTCATCCGACGCCCACACGTCATTGCGAGCGAAGCGAAGCAATCCCGAGGGCTTTCGGATGTCTCCTCTGGCGATGCCGATATGCCGATCGGCGTGAACTGGTCGGGATCGCGTCGCTGCGCTCGCGATGACGTAGCCGCGCACGCAGCCCGCCTTGATTTCGACACGGCGCTTCGCGCCGGCTCAATCACCGGCGGGCCGTCGTCGTCCCGATGGCGGGCCGTTTGGCCTGAAGGGCCGGGATTGCTCTGTTCGGCCCGCAGGGCCGGGATAGCGCACCGCGTTCCTACCCCATCATCAACGTTGGGCGAGGTGGTCGCGCCGGCGCTTACCGGGGCTGACGCCCCGGCCTGAGCAATCGCGCCCCTTCAGGGCGCACCGACGAAGCGCCCGCACCGCCGCCCCGCGCGGTTGGTTCGCCCATGTTACGCGTGAGGCTGGTCGTCCGGCTGATACGCCCCTTCGGGGCGCGCACGCATGCAGGATCTCAGCGAAAAGTGAGCCAGTTTTCTCAGCGAACCGTGCCCCTACCGATTGCCGCGGGCTCACAGTCGTCATTCCCGCGATTGCGGGAATCCCTCATCGGCCTGCGGGTCCGGGCCAACAACATGCTGAGATGATGTGGGCGTGCAGGGGCTGCAGCAAGGACTTCCGGCGATGACGGCGAAGTTGAGCCGTGATCTGCGGGAGGCGTTACAATGACACCCATATCACGTCGGTCGTTCCTTGCATCGGGGGTGGCCGCTGCCATGCTCAACTCTGCTTCGGGGGCGCTGCCAGACGGTCGCCGCCGCTACCACGCCTGTCTGTCGCCGGAGGCGCTTGAGCGCGATCCGGATCTGCTCGATGTCGTCGCGCAAGCGGGCGTCTCGGAAGTATGGATCGCCGGCTTCTTCTACGGCTTCTGGCCCTACCCCATCGAGACAATCCGAGCGTGGCGCCAGCGGGTTGAGGCTCGCGGTCTGGCCGCTTCGGTCGTCAACGTTCCGCTCGGTCATCCCGGCGATTCGCTGGGATCGTCGGATGCGGGGTTTCCGCTCACGCCCGACCGTCGGTGGCGGGTGGCCGTTCGGCCAGACGGATCCCAGTATGTGGGCACGTCGCTCCATACGCCGGCTACCGAAGACAACGTCGAGGCTCTGCGACGCCTGCGGGCAGACGGGGTGCGCCGGGTGTTCCTCGACGATGACTTTCGGCTGGCTACCGGCCCGGGCGTGATCGGAGGATGCTTCTGCGATGAGCACAGGCAGGCGTTCCTCAAACGGGGAGGATACGCCCCGGCTCGCTGGAACGAGCTGCTCGACGACGTGCGGAAGCGCGCCCTGAGCCCGCTCCTGCGCGCATGGGTCGAGTTCTCCTGCGACGAGCTTACTGCGAGCTTTCGCGCCCAGGAGAAGGCCATCGGGGGCCGGGGTCGCCTCGGCATCATGGTTATGTATCTCGGCGCCGAGAAGGCGGGGATCCGACTGAAGGATTACTCGGGCCTCCCATTCCGCGTTGGCGAGCTGATGTTTGACGACGCGTCGTTCGGGAATGTCAAGGGCAAGACCGACGAGCTCTTCTCGGCGCTCTTCCACAGGCGCTTCGTGCGACCCGATCTGGCGTATAGCGAGACGACGGCGTACCCGGCTGACCGCCTCTCCGCGACCAACATGGCCGCCAAGCTCGCCGTGAGCACCATCGCCGACGTGCGGAACACCATGTTCATGAGCGGTCTGACGCCTTTCCCCAAGACGCACTGGGCTACGCTCGCGCCGGCCATGAAGGAGAATGCCAGGATCCATGGGCAGATCGCGGGTCATGCGGCGCGCGGACCACTGAAGCTGCTCTGGGGAGAGGCGAGCCGGTACGTCGGCGACGATAGCCCCTTCAGTCTCCCGCTGGCGCTGGGCATTCCGTTTGAGGTGACCGCACGTCCTGCGCGTGACGGCTGGACGTTCCTGTCGGACGCCGATGCCAGGCACGCGGCTGCAGGCGGTCTGCGCTCGCAGGGCACGGTCTTCGTGGGGCGCTCGGGTCAGGGATCCATCGTTAGCGGCATAGGGGAGAGCATGGAGGAGCTTAAGCGCTGGAAGCATTCGATAGCCGGCCGGCTGTCGAGCGTACCCTATCTTGCCGACGACGGTCTGGCCGTGCTGGCCTGGTATCCAACGGCGCGCGCATGCGTGATCTGGAACCTCGAGGAACGGCGGCGCGAGTGCGTGCTGGCCTTCGGACCGAACAGGAGGACCGTGAGCGTCGAACCCCTCGGGATCAGTCTGGCTGAAAGGGTGACGGCACAGCCATGAGCCTCCTTGCCCTGACGCGAACTGCAGCGATCGTCGCCCTGACTGCCGTGCTCGCGGGAGACGGACTCCCAGCGCAGTCAGAGAAAGGCCTGGCGGCGCGCTATCCCGGCGATCGCGGCATCGCTCGCGATCCGGCCGTGCTGTTCGCCGAGGATTTCGAGGAGGGCAGCATCGAGGCGATCGTGCGCCGGTGGACCGAAGCCAGCAACAAGGACGGCGCCGTTCTGGCGCTCACGTCCGGCGGCCCTTCCGGATCGGGCCGGTGTATGCAGATGACCGCTACCCTCGGCAAGAACACCGGCGGGCATCTGTATCGGCGACTGCCTCGCGAGGAGGACCGACTGTACGCCCGCTTCTACGTCCGCTTTGCCGAGGATGCGCCCTACATCCACCACTTCGTGACGCTGGGGGGCTATCGCCCGGCCACGAACTGGCCTCAGGGAGGAGCGGGGGAACGACCGAGAGGCGATGACCGCATCACCGTCGGAATCGAGCCGCACGGTGATGGCGGCGCCCTGGCGGCTCCGGGCGCCTGGACCTTCTACGCCTACTGGCAGGAGATGAAGATATCCGCCGATGGCCGCTATTGGGGCAACGCCATACGTTCGGAACGCCCGGCCATGGTTCCCCGGGGACGCTGGCAGTGCGTCGAGGTCATGCTCAAGCTGAACTCCTCGCCTGACAGGGCCGACGGCGAGCTGGCGCTCTGGCTCGACGGCATACCGACCTACCGAATCGCGCAGGGCGTGCCGCGGACGAGCTGGACAGGCATGGGCTTCCGCACAGGCGAGCTCGGCCAACCGTTCGAAGGCTTTCGCTGGCGCAACAGCACCGACCTGAAACTGAACTTCTTCTGGCTGCTCCACTACGTGACCGAGAACGCCGCCCGCCAGAACAACGTCGCCAATCCGCCGGCGGTGAATCGCGTCTGGTTCGACGACATCGTGGTAGCAACGGAGTACATCGGGCCGAAGACCGGCATCAGACAGTGACGGAGGCGTGACCATGGGCAAGAACCTCGGCGTCCTCATCCATGGAGCAGGATGGGTATCCACGCAGCACATAGCTGCGTTCGAGGCGAACCCCCACACGAGGGTGGTAGCCGTGTGCAGCCGAACGCTCGAAGGCGCGGAACGGCGCATCCACGAGAGCGGCCTGACCGGCGTGGCCGCCTACGACCGACTGGCCGACGCGCTCCGACATCCGGACGTGGATATCGTGTCGGTCTGCACCCCCCAGCACCTCCACGCGGCGCACACGATCGAGGCTGCCCGCGCCGGCAAGCACATAGTCATCGAAAAGCCGGTTGCAAACTCGCGCCAGGATCTGGCCGCCATGCGTCAGGCGGTTCGCGAGGCAGGCGTGCGCACGGTGGTTAGCTTCGTGCTCCGCTGGAACCCGCTGTTCAGGACTCTCAAGGCCATGATCGCCGACGGCGCGCTTGGCCGCCCCTACTACATCGAGGCCGACTACCTGAGCCACAACGGGAGCTGGTGGTCGGGATGGAACGACGCCCGCACCGTGGAGCAGGGCGTGAGTGCGCTGCTCGTGGGAGGTTGCCACGCCGTGGATGCCCTGCGATGGTTCGCCGCTCAAGGCGAGTTCGAAGCCGCGACACCGACAGAGGTGTTCGCCGTGACGGGCGGCTACCGCAAGGGCCTGACTCGCGAGTACAACCCCATCCTCAACACGTGGATCGAAGGCGCGCCGCCCATGGAGTACGACGGCCTCGAGGTGGTCATCGTGCGTTTCGCCAACGGCGCCCTCGGCAAGGTCACGGTGAACGCCGATTGCATCATGCCCTATAGGTTCCCTCTGCGGGTCTTCGGCGATCGGGGGACCGTCTTCGACAACCGCGTCTGGAGCCATAAGTATCCGGGCCAGACGGACTGGGTGGAGCTTCCCACGATCTGCCCCGACTCCAGCGATGTGACGCACCATCCGTTTCAGGCGCAGATGGATCACTTCGTGGACTGTATCCTCGCCCAGCGGGAATCGCACTGCAGTCTCGAAGACGCCGCGCTCACGCACGAAGTCGTCTACGCAGCGCTGGAGAGCGAGCGGACCGGCATGCCTGTCAGGGTGACCGGCGCATAGTCGGTCTGGCCGGGGCGAACCGACCCAGCGCTTGATGGAGCGCGATCAGCGACGCTGTGAAGGTGGTCGGGTCCGTCTCTGGCACGGCGTGCTGCGGCACATGGAGCCAGCTCTCGAGAACGGTCTGGTCGGGTCGCCCGCCCGCCCGTGCGTATTCCTCCGCCTGGCGCACCACGGCATCGCGCCACACGAGCGGGTTGCTGCGCTCCGGCGAGGGCAGTCGAGGCTCGTTCGAAGCCCAGTAGATGAGGGAGAACGCCAGACGGTTTCTGCGGCAGAAGTCCTCGATCCGGCGCACGCCTTCCCAGGACCCGTTGCCGCTCGCGAACAGCCACCAGTCCACGTCCAGACGGACGAAGTCGAGGCCTCGGACGCGCTCGTTGCGGCAAATGCTCTGTACGGCGGTCACCGCGCCGGTGATCTCCTCGACGGTCAGGGCAGGGTAGGGCTCGACATCGCCCAGTCGAGCCTTCGGGAAGGCGCCTCGCATGAGCGTTACGAAGCGCGCCGTCTCTTGGGCGCCATGGCGGAGCCGTTCGGCGGCGTCGGCGTCACGCGGAGCGACATGCCGCGCGGCGTAGACGGGCTCATCGAAAGCAAACCACCGCACCGGCGGCATGCCGGCGCGCTCGAAGCGCCGGATGAACGTCAGGTTCTGCTCGAAGGCGCTGCGGGCATCCAGCGGCTGGCTGTCGTAGCCCCAGTTCGGCCCCTTGTAGACCGGCCCCTCGAGGCCGAACCCTGTTCCCCATGCGCGAATCCGCTGGAAGATCGTGCGGAGCCGCTCATCGGTGAAGTGCTGGTTGAGCAGCCAGGGCCAGTAGCCGATGCCGGCGATGAGCTTCCGCGCCTCGCGCCATTCGCTTTCGCGCGTGACCATCTCCCAGAGACACCGACCGTCACCCGGCCATGGAGGCGGCATGATCCACAGGTCGGGCCGCCTCGGGGCTGCCATGCCTGAGCCGGGCACGAGCGCACAGCCCATTGCGGCCACGAGCATCTCTCTGCGTGTCATGGCGCGAGTGTACACGATTCCGCCGATGCGGAGGCGTGATGCGCCGTGCTAGAATCGCGCATGCACTGCCCTCTGGACGCCCTCGCTTGAACAACAGCCTCCTGGCCACGCTGCGAAGTCTGAAAGGCAACGCGCGCGGCGCCATTCTCACGGAGCCCCTCTGGGGCATCCCGTTCAACCTCTTCGCGCCGTATGCCTCCATCTACATGCTGGCGCTGGGGCTGAGCGACAGCGAGGTCGGGCTCGTGACCAGCATCGGGCTGGCCGGCCAGATCGTGTTCGCGCTGCTCAGCGGGATCATCGCTGACAAACTGGGGCGCCGGCGCGCCACCCTCATCTTCGACATCCTGGCCTGGTCGGTGCCATGCCTGATCTGGGCCATGGCCCGGGACATCGTGTGGTTTGTTGCAGCCGCGCTCGTCAACAGTCTGCGCAAGGTTCCGGACAACACATGGAACCTGCTGCTCGTCGAGGATACGGACCCGGACGATCTTGTGCATATCTACGCGCTCGCCTACATCGCAGGGCAGCTCGCCGTCTTCTTCGCCCCCATCGCAGGACTGCTCATCAGCCGCTACAGCCTCGTGCCGACGGTACGCGGGCTCTACCTGCTGGCGTTCGTCTTGATGACCACCAAGTTCCTGGTCCTCAACGCCATGGTGACCGAGACGCGCCAGGGAATGGTGCGCATGGCGGCAACGCGTGGCCGCTCCATCGTTGCCCTGCTGAGAGAGATCGGCGGCGTCGGGCGTCAGGTGCTGGCCACACGGCGGACGGCGCTCACGATCGCTATCATGGCCATCGTGAGCATCGTCGTCGTGGTCCAGAGCACGTTCTGGGCGATCATCGCCACGGAGCGCATAGGGATACCGGCAGGTCACATTGCGTACTTTCCGTTCGCCCGATCGCTTGTCATGCTCGCCTTCCTGTTCTTCGCCGTTCCGAGGCTGCGCGGCGTGCCCTTTGGCATGCCCATGGTCATCGCGCTGGTCGCATACAGCGCCAGTTGCGTCCTGCTCGTGCTCACGCCCGAACGAGCCTACGGCATGCTCCTGCTGAGCGTGGCCCTCGAAAGCGCAGGCTATGCGGTGATCGCCACGCAGACCGAATGCCTCGCGGTGTGGAACGTGGATCCCGGCGAGCGCGCACGCATCGTCTCCATCGCCCACGTCGTGGTGATCGCGTGCACAACACCGTTCGGGTGGATCGCGGGCGTCCTCAGCGAGCGGAACCGTGCGCTGCCCTTCGTCATGAATGTCGCGCTGCTCATCCTCTGCATGCTGGTGGTGCGAAGGCTGAAGGATGAGCGATGATCGAAGGAAGACAGCATCGCCGCTGCCCAGTCTGCCGGCTCGATCCTTTCTCTGTCAGCCTCTGCGGCTGTGCCAGACCGCCCGTCTGCGGTCGAGCCGGCGACGCATGCGCAGGACGTCGTCGCAGTGGGGTGCGCCGCAGGTCGTAGCGTTACCGTCGTCCCACAGGGGCGCTCCGCACACCTCGCATCGGCGACCGCTCCGATATCCCTGACGCGCATGGGACGGCGGCCTGTAGATGCTCCGGCGGCTGAACTCGCCGAACGGTACGGGGCCCATGAGCCAGCAACGCAGCAACGCGCTTCGGAGCGTGCGCCAGGCCGTCGCGGCAGATACGCCGATGGAGCGACCGATCTCTTTCATGGTCCATCCGTCCACCCACATCTCCAGGGCGGCACGCTGGCGAGCGGTGAGCGGCGTGCCGGCGGCGATGCTGCGCAGGTCCTCGACGGCGTCGGCTTCGGCCGGAGACTCGGGAAGGTTCAGTCCTGCCGGGATTTCGCGGCGCAGGCGGCGCAGCATCTGGCTGTCGGTCAGCGGATTGTCCTCGGCGCTCCGGGCCGCTCGCAGCATCTCATCGGCACGGCGCTCCAGGTCGCGGCATGGGGCAGAGCGGGGTGAACGGTGCATAGTCTGCTTCCTCCGGGGGTACGTCGTGATTAGATAGACGGGCGTATACTCGTATATGTTGCAGTAATCCGGAAAGATACTAGACGCATCTATATATATTGTGTGGGGTCTGACCCTGTGCCCGCTGCCGTTACCGTTGGCCGTGACCTTCGTGATGGGTGGGTCTGGGGCCGCGCGGCCTAACCTGGAGGGGTACACTGTTCCATCCCCGCCGTGGAGGTCATCATGCCGCGCGCCATCGTCACCACCGACGGAATGACCTATCGCCTGACCGAGTACGAGCTTCCAAGTCTGGCGCCGGATGAGGTGCGCATACGCGTCACGTTTGCCGCGCCCAAGCACGGAACCGAAAAGCATGCGATCTCGGGCAGTCCGTTCGACCGGAAGCGATGGGACCCTGAGCTGCGCATGTTTCTGCCGCGCGAGGAAGCACCGCAGGCTGCGCCCGGGGAGCGCGGCATCGGCAACATGGTGGTCGGGGAGGTGATCGCCTGCGGCAGCGAGGTGACACGGTGCCTGCCCGGCGACCGGGTGTTCGGCTACGGTCCCATCCGGGAGGTGCATCAGCTAAAGCAGACGGATGTCTGGTTATGCCAGAGCATGTCGGATGCCGACTGCGTCTGCGTGGACCCGGCCCATGTCGCGTTTGTGGCGGTGCGCGACGGCAACATTCGCATTGGCGATACGGTTGCTGTCTACGGTCTCGGAGCGATCGGCCTCATGGCGGTCCAGATTGCGCGGGCGGGAGGCGCGCGGCGGGTCTATGCCGTGGATCCCATAGCCATCCGGCGCGAAGCAGCCATGCGTCTGGGCGCTGACGCATCGTTCGATCCCAGAGCCTGCGATGCGGCGCTCGAGATCAAGCGGTCCACCGGCGGAGCCGGCGTGGACGTGTCCATCGAGACATCGGGAAGCGGCGCGGCGCTGCACGATGCGATTCGGTGCATACGGCAGTGCGGAGTGATCGTCCACGTGCCGTGGGGGCCGCACGACTGTTCGGATCTGCATCTCGACGAGGAGTTTCATCTCAACCGGCCGACGATCGTCGGCAGTCAGGCGTGGTCCGGGTGGGGTTGCGCCGACCGCTCGCACCCGCTCTGGACGCATGAACGGGCGTTCGAGGCGACGATCGAGCTGTTCAGAGCCGGACTGATCACCGGCCAGGGCGTCGTGGAGCCGGTCGTGCCCCTCGATCGCGCGCCGGAGGCCCTTGCGGCGATCTTCAGCGCGCCTGAGACGACGATCAAGGTCGGCGTGCGACTGTAGGGGCCGAGCATGCACGTGACTGAGAGCACGGCGGAGCCCGCGGCGAACGCCGGCCACCTCATCTGGGTTGTTCAGACGCAGTCTGCGCCGATGTCGTAGGGGCGTATCAGCCGGACGACCAGCGTTGCAAACAATCGGCACGCGGCCACAACCGGCTGGTACGCCCTCGTTCCCATCGGCAGCGGGCGTCACCGGTTGAGCTGGGCGAACCAACCGGTGACGTAGCCGTTCGTCGGCACAAGGGCGTACCAGCCGGTTGGCACCTCGGTCCGTTTGCTTGCAGCGCTGGTCGTCCGGCTGATACGCCCCTACGT
>JAAYVH010000107.1 GCA_012517255.1 Chthonomonadales bacterium | reverse complement strand
GCGCTGCCCAGGTGGTCGCCGTGCAGGTAGACAACCGTGCTCCCCTGCCGCACTGCGATGCGCTGCCCGCCGGCGTAGTAGTAACTCGTCGCCGCGCCGGTCGTGACGTTCTGCTCGAAATACCCGCCCACATAGACCGTCGTCCCGTTGCCGTCCACCCGCAGCACGCGGTTCCCGTCACCGTCATACACAAAGCGCGTCACCTGCCCCGTGACGGTGTCCGTCACCACATTCAGCCGGTTCTCGGCGTCCCCCGTCTGGTCACGGGTCATCCTGTTCTCGACGCGGGTGATCTCATCTCGCTGTTGGGCACGATGGCAACGAATGGCCCACCATCTATGTGGTTCTTAAGGTGCTGGACCACGCTATGCTGCTCCTGGCTCTTACGGCCATATCTCGGCAGGAGACTTCAGACAAGCCGCTGTTTCCACCTGCCGAAAGGTCTCGTAGAACGTCGCCCCATCCATTCCAGTTGTCTCTTCCAGAGGAAGCATTTGAGTTCGCTCTAGAGAATCCAAATCGGCCAGTTCCAGAGTCGAGCCGAGGCTTGCCCTGAGCCTGTCGAAGGGTGATCCGTGTGCAAGTAGTATAGTACACCATCGCGGCGCATGACAACTCGCTGCCCATTGTAGTAGTAGTACTTCGTCACGACGGCACCCGGCGGGAGGCTGAGTGGCGGCTCTTGGAGCGGCCGCAGCCTTGCGCCCGCGAACCCTTCCGCCGCTCGCCCCGAGGCCAGTACCTTCTGAGCACCCATACCGTGCTGACCGGGGTCGGGTCTTATCGGCGGCCGCGGTGTGGGCGTGGGAGCGGTGCGGGCGTTGCAGGCGTACCTGGCTGTGCGCGGGATGGGGCCGAGCAGCCACGTTTTCCTCTATCACAATAAACCCTTGTGCAAGGACCTGATCTACAGCCGCATCAAGGCGGCCAGCGAGCGCGTGGGCGTCAAGGTTTCATCCCATTGCCTCAGACACACCTACACCACGCAGCTCTTGAATGCCGGCTGCCGGGTGACCTCGCTCCAGAAGCTCCTGGGCCACCGGCGGCTGAACTCGACCATGATCTACGCGCGGATGCACGACCGGACGGTGGCGAAGGACTATTACACGGCGATGGCCCAGCTCGAAAATCGGTTGGCGCTGGCCACCGAAACTGGCGAACCCGATGAGCGTGCCTACCTGCTGGAACTGGCCAACCGGCTGGCTGAGCCACAACTGGACCTCGACGCGCGCCTGGACCTGGTGGCGTAGATGCGCCGTGTGCTACACCAAGAACCCCCGCAGCAGGCCGGGATCTCGACTGATTGGACAGGAGCCGGAGCCTGGGCCAACGTGACCGCCCTGGCCTCCGTCGCGCAATCGTGGTAGAATACCACTTGCCGGTGCGAAGGATAGGGCAATGCTGGAGAGCGACCCGAGCGCCGCCGCTGGCGACGGTGCAACAGGGCAAAGCCATGCCGGCTCTGCCCGCTGCGTTCCCTGTTGCATCGTCCAGAAAGCGGTAAACTCTCCTCTTCGCCGGCAAGACAGTCTCGCTTTGCAGGTAGGGCCGCTACTGCCTGAAGACACGGAGAGCACTCAATCATCGGAGTCCTCAAACGGCTTATCCAGGTACTGCGCCATCCGCTCGTCAATTGCTCTGACTACTTCTTCGATTTGTCTTATGTTCGCCAGAGACACCTCACCAGGAGGCACCCGGACCCCGAAAACCACGATGTACTCCTCATACTGACCGCCCCACTGGCAATACACTCCCACGTTCCCTGCCATATTGCCGCAGCCGAAGTGCGACTGCTCGGCTATCG
>JAAYVH010000106.1 GCA_012517255.1 Chthonomonadales bacterium | reverse complement strand
CGTTCACGCCCAGCACGTGCAGACGCCCGACGCGGCGCGAGATCCTCGCGGAGCCCAGCGCAGCTTCGTATGCGCGGATCCGCTCAGGGGTGATGCCGGGCTTGTCCGGCAACCACTTGTCGCCGACGTCGTGGTTGCCGGGGACCCAGGCAACCGGCGGACGCAGGCGCTGCACCAGACGCCCGAACTCCTCGAGCTCCCCATGGTCGCCATGTTCTGTGAGATCGCCGGGTATGACGACCAGATCGGGACTCTCAGCGTTTACGGCTTCAATCGCCGACGCGAGTCGCAGGCGGCGCTCGGCTGCTTCCGCGCTGGCGTCAGTCGAGATGTGAATGTCCGAGAGGACCGCTATGCGGGTCTCGTGATGCGAGATTTGTGGATGGGCCATGCCTGATCTACCGGGTGATCCCATCGTACCCGCAAGAGGATCACTCGGAACAGACGATCGGCCTGCACTTGCGCTACAATCTGAGCATGCAGCGTCTCGCCAGCATAACGGAATCGGATGCGGTGCGCGAATACGCAGCTCGCCTGCGCGATGCGTTGTCCGATGTTCCGCCCGATGAGGCGGAGGCCCTGATGAACCGGGGGATGGCCGAAGTCGAGCTTGAGGCCGAGATCCGGTACGTGGATCCGAACGACGCGGCAAGTGTCAGGGCGATGTTGGCACGGCTTGGCTCTCCCGTCGAGATGGCCCGGCGTCTACGGTCTTCGGCCAATGCGACTTCCGAGCCGACGGCCTCACTGACATCGTGTCGTTCGTGCAAGCGCGAGGTAAGTACCGACGCAGTCGCCTGTCCTCACTGCGGCGCTCCATTTCCTGGCCGTAGGCAGTGGACAGGCTGGGGGTATGAGTATCGGTCCCGCGCGCAGATCCGGGGCTGGCCGCTCGTTCACATCGCGTTCGGCCGCGATCAGAACGGGAAGCGGCGAGTCGCTCGCGGCGTCATCGCCATCGGGCAGTTCGGTGTCGGGGCCATCACGATCGCTCAGTTCGGCGTCGGATTGGTCTTCGGGTTCGGGCAGTTCGTAGTTGCTCCTCTTGCCATTGGCCAGTTCGCGCTCGGCCTGCTGGCGGCAGGGCAGTTTGGCATCGGGGTGCTGGCCGGGGCAGGGCAGATTGCCACCGGCTTGTTCGCCGCCGGCATGAAGGCGTTCGGCGTGTGGACGCGGTCGAGCTTCTGAGGTGCGGGGAGCCGATTGACACGCATGCGCCGCACCGGTACACTCTCCGCGCACATGAACCCCAGCAACACACGTGGCAGCGGGCGCTCGTGCCTGGCGACAGCATCGCAATGGCTCAGCGCCGCAGAGGCAGCGTCGCCTCGCCTGCAGGCATCCCTGCGCGGCATCTACGGACCAGGAACCGATGTACCCGCACGTCGTCTGGTTCGAATCAGGGATCTAGCAGCACGCTTTCTATCGCTGTTCGGCGACGGACCCGTGATCGTTACGCGCGCTCCTGGGCGCGTGAACCTGATGGGGCGTCACATTGACCATCAGGGCGGGCACTGCAACATGCTGGCCATCGAGCATGATCTGTACATCATGGCGGGCCTGCGCGGCGATGCGCAGTTGCGACTCCACAACCTGGACGATAGCGCGTTTCCGCCGTACGTGGGCGATGTCCATGCCGTGCTGCCGGGCTACGTGGGCGGCGATTGGCGCGCCTACGTGGACTCGACGCCTGTGTGCCAGCAGGCAGCTCGAGAGGCGGGCCAATGGCAGCAGTACGTAAAGGCAGCGATCGCCAGGTTGATCGCCACGTTTCCTGAGACACCGTGGCAGGGACTCAACATCGTGGCTGCAGGCGACATACCGATTGCTGCCGGCTTGAGCTCGTCATCGGCGCTTGTGGTTGCCGCCGCAGAGGCCATTGCCGGGCTCTATGGGCTGTCCATTGCGCCGGAGCGGTTCGCTGAGATGTGCGGCGAGGCCGAATGGTATGTGGGGGCTCGGGGCGGCGCCGGCGATCAGGCCGCGATGAAGTTCGCGCAGACGGGTCACGTCGTTCAGCTTTCGTTCCATCCGCTCAGAGTGGAACAGGTCGCTCCGTGGCCAGAGGAATGCTCGCTGCTCGTGTTCAACTCGGGGATCCTTGCACGCAAATCGGCTGGTGCGCGCAACACCTTCAATCAGCGTGTAGCGTGCTACCACATCGCGCGCGAGATCGTGAAGCTCAGGAGACCTGACCTGGCCGAACGCATAGGGCATCTGCGTGACCTGGCCCCGTTCCGAATGGCTGTGCCCGACGCACGGATAGCCGAGCTCATGCTGACCGTTCCCGAGCGTATGACACGCACCGAGATCACGACGTTGCTGGGAGATGAGAGGGCCGCCGCGCTGCTTGCCAGCCATACATGGGATGACGGGCATTACTATCTCCGATCGGTGGCGATGTTTGGCATCACCGAGTGCGAGCGTAGCCGCCGATGCTCGCGGCTCCTCGAGGATGGTGCGACACAGGAGATCGGTAGGCTGATGACCGTCTCGCATGACGGTGATCGGGTCTCTTGTTCGGCGCGCGGCAACTACGGCCCGAACGGCAAGGCGTATCCCGACTCTGAAATCTGCGACATCGTGGACCGATGCCGCGCCGGCGCATCACTTGCCGACGAGCCCGGCGCATACGCCTGCAGCACGCCTGAGATAGACCATATGGTGGACACGAGCCTGCGCGTTGCAGGGGTACTCGGATCACAGCTCAGCGGCGCAGGACTGGGCGGCTGCATGATGGTGCTGGCCCAACACGAATCTGTGCCCGCCGTCATCGAAGCCATGGAGCGAGAGCACTACACGCCGCGGGAGCTGCCGGTGATGGCCCACATCTGCCGACCGGTGGGCGGCAGCGGGACGATCGCACTGGCATGAGTACCCGTCATGGAACCCACCTGCGCCTGGCGCAGTCACCCAATGGACGACATCTCATGTGCAGCGCCAGCCCCATCACTCCCACCCATAAGACATGAACCCCGACGCACGCTCACGACACCAACGGTCGCGCAAGAGGCGGAGCTGGAGCGATGACCGGCTGATCCGCGCGTGTCTCGACGGCGATGTCGATGCATGGACGGAGCTGCTCGACCGCTACTCTGGCCTGTTATTCTCCATCGGGCTGCAGATAGGCCTGAAGAACGACGATGCCGCCGACCTGCTGCAGAACGTGAGCATGATCTTGCTCGATCATCTGGGCAGCCTGCGGTCGTCGGAGAGCCTCTCGGCGTGGATTATCACGGTGACGCGGCGCGAGGCGCTGCGCGTCGTCAAGCGCGAACAGCGGCGGGCCATCGTGCAGAGCCTGGTTGACGACCCGATCGAGGAGGCGGCGAGCGACGAGCAGACCGATGATCTGACCGCTAAGCTGGTGGCGCTTCATGAGCAGCAACTCGTTCGCGAAGCCATGGACCGGCTTCCGGAGCGCTGTCGTCGGATGCTTGAGCTGCTCTTTGTGCAGGATCCTCCCGCTTCCTACGCAGAGGTCGCCGCGCGGATGGGGGTTCCGATCGGCAGTGTGGGACCGACGCGGGCCCGATGCCTGGAGAGACTCAGGAAGCTCCTCCACGACATGGGCTTCTAAACGCCTGCTCCGGCTGAGGAATGGCAGCAGTCGCTACATCCTACACATGAAGCCGCGAGTGTCTTACAGCGCCAGCGCGGCGCCTGTTGGTAGGATGCTCGTGGCGGTGCCGTGAGTCTCATGTATCACGAGGGCCGTCTGTGGCCTCTACCATGATAGCGCGCGCCTACGAGCGCTCGCGAGAGAAGGGGTTGGTCAGGATGGAGGACGAAGTGGCATTGGCAGGCTTTCCCGATGAAGGCGGCCCGGACGAGCAGGAGCCGACTTGGCTGAAACGTGTCAGTCGTGCGTTGCGCGGACCCGGCATCGTCCAGGCGCCTCAGGCGGTTCTTGATTGCGCGCGTGTCGCGTTCATCGAACGACGCAAGTCGGGATCGGTCGTGCACGTGGCGCGGCCCCTGTTCGACAGTTGGACCAACATGGCGCCGCTGGGGCTTCGCGGCGACGCGGCAACGACTCGTCATCAGGTCTTCAGCACGGCCTGGCACGATGTGGACCTGTGGGGCGAGCGCGTCTCCGATCGCCTGTGGTATTTGATCGGTCAGGTGCTGCCCAAACAGGGCGGTCCCGCGATCCGTCCACTGGAAGCGTTGCTGATCTCGGCTGACAAATCGGTCAAAACCGGCGTGCCGGACAACGGGGAGTTCCACATTCCGTCCGTGCAGCCCGGCTACTACGATCTTCGCCTACGCCTCACCGGCGCGGAAGTGCTCCTGCCGAACATCCAAGTCGGCGTCTAGAGCCGGGGATATGACTGCGGCGACCTTGCTGTGGCGACAAGCGGCTCAGGCGTCCGATCCAGGGGAGAGGACGCGGGCGGTGGAACGCGCGTGCCGTGAGGGGGCGCTGGAGGCTCTCCTCGAAGAAGCGCGCACTCTGACTTCCCGGGATGCCGGGGAAGCGCTCCAGTGCGCTGAGTTTGCGTGCCAGGTGGCGGAGCGTCTGGGGGATCCTCGGATGCGGTCCGCTGCCACGCGTGCGCGAGGCCAGGCGCTTCGGGCTCTGAGCCAGCATGCTGCCGCCGTGGATGCGCTGGAGGCTGCTGCGCAGCTTGCCGCCGAAGCTGGTGACGCGCGGCTGGCTGCGGAGAGCCGAATCGGCATCGTGGACTCCCTGGGCTGGCTGGAGCGCTTTACCGAGGCCTTCGCCCTGGCGGAGCGTCTGGAACGGGAGCTTCTGGACCTGGGGGCGCCGGCTGAGGCCGCCAAGGTTCTGGTCAATGCCGGCAACATCCATCACAGGCAGGACGAGTATGCGCGCGCGCTGGACTGCATTACGCGCGCACTGGACTGCCTGCAGAAGGCCGACGACCCCTATGCCGTCGCAAAGGTGCAAGCCAACCGTGCCAACATCCTGACCCACATGAACAGGGTGCAGGAGGCCATGGAACTGTACGAGGAAGCGCGTGCGGCCTTTGAGGAGCGCGGCGACGCTCTCTCATCCGCGATTGTGGACCTGAACGTCGGATTCCTGCGGTATATCTCGGGTGAGCATTCGGCTTCTCTTGCCGTTTTCGCGCGCGCCCGCAAGACGTTCGACCGGCTGGGCCGCAAAGTCGAGGCCGCCAAGGTGGATGGCGACATGGGCGATGTCTACCGCGCCCTCAACCTTCTGCCGGAAGCGCTGGAATGCTACGACCGTGCCATTGATACCTTCCGTGAGATCCCTCTTGAGTACGAAACGGCGCGGGCCGAGATTGGCCGGGCCGTCGTCCTTGCGGGCTTCGGCAAGACCGACGAGGCTACCGCAGCTCTGTCGCGCGCCGATGCCGTGTTCGCGGCGCAGCGGAACCGCCTGCAGCGCGCCCATGTCGCCCTGATTCGAGCGCACGTCCTGAGGACCGCCGGCAAACTGGGTCCAGCCTCACGCGCCGCAGCTTCCGCCGCCCGCGAACTCAAGCGTGCAGGGTTGCACGGATGGGCCGCGGAAGCGCTCTACATTCAGGCCGAAATAGACCTCTCCCAGAATCGCGATGCGGTCGCCACGATGGAGGCTGTCATTGAGGCGGCGCGCGAGCATCTCCGAAGCTCGCTGGAAAGCAGGGCACATCATGCGCTCGGTAGATACCATCACCGGGCCGGGAGGATCGAGGAGGCGATTCGCGAGTTTCGCGCCGGCGTCGCGTGTCTTGAGCAGGCCAGGACCCTCGTCACTATCGAGGAGTTCCACGTCGCGTTCCTTCGCGACAAGCTGGCTGTCTATGAGGACCTCGTCGCGGCCCTCCTGGGGCGCGGGCTTCGCAATGATGTCATAGAAGCTCTCGACTGCGTCGAGCGGTCGAAGTCGCGCCTGTTGCTGGAGCGCGTTCAGTCGGCCCATGACGCACGCTTGAGGGCCGGTGCGGTGGCGGATCCTGATCTCGTCGAGCGGCTGGCGAATCTGCGAGCCGAGCTGTGCCGACACTACCACGGCATGCACGTGTTTGACGGCGCAGAGCAGCTTCAGCGCCGATTGGGGATCACGGTCGGCGACGCCGGACGACTGCGTGAACTCGAGAACGAGTATCGAAACGCGCTCCGCGAGGCGGAGTTGAGCATCGCCGGCGACAGGCAGCGCACCAGTACGCTTGGCGACGTCGTGCCGATCGAGGACCTGCAGGCGGCGCTGGCGGACGACGAGGCGCTCGTCGAGTATGCGTCTTTCTTCGGGCAGGTGTGTGCGTTCGTCGTCACGCGGCGCGACGTGCAGGTCCGGCTGAATATCGCTCAGATCGAAGAGGTGGACTACTCGGCACGCCGCCTGCGCTACCATCTCCAGCGGGTCGAGGGTCAGAGCGGCTACGTGGCCCGCCACCAAGAGGAGCTCCATACCGCGATCCGTGGCGTGCTCGGTGACCTCTACCGCCTCTTGCTGGCGCCTATCGAGAGCCTGTTCCCAAGCGACAAGCTTGTGGTGGTTCCTCATGGCGTCGTGCACGGTCTGCCGCTGCACGCTGCAATGGATGGCGACGCATACGCACTCGATCGCTGGGAGATCATCTACTCGCCCGGAGCGGCGGTATGGTATCAGGGCGTCGAGCCGAGCCAGCCGAGTGGTCTCGCCGCCCGTGATGGGCTGATCACGGACCCGGCGCTGCTGGTCTCTGTCCAGACACCCGGGATCGAGCTTGTTTCGGAAGAGGTTGCGCGTCTCGCGGCAGTGTTCCCCAACGCTGTCGTTCTCAAGGATGAGAATGCGACGCTCGAAGCATTTCACCGGCACGCTCCGAATAGTCGCATCATCCACCTGGCCACGCATGCGCTGTTTCGCGCCGACAATCCGCTGTTCTCAGGCCTGTCGTTCGCCGACGGCTGGCTTCTCGCGCACGATCTGTACGACGTGTCGCTCTCCTGCGAGCTGGCCACGCTGTCGGCGTGTCGGACCGGTGTAGCCCTTGTCGAGCCCGGCGATGAGCTGTTTGGGCTGATCCGGGGGTTCCTGTCGGCCGGAGCACGATCGCTGGCTGTCAGCATGTGGCCTGCCGCTGATGCTGCCACCGTCGCGGTCATGGTTCGGTTCTATGAGTATCTCGCGGCGGGTATGAGCCGCGGCTCGGCCTTGCGCCAGGCGCAGATTGCCGCTCGAACGGAGTTTCCGCATCCGTACCACTGGGCAGCATTCTCCATTGTCGGCGCGCGCTGACGCAGGCCTGGGAAGGATGGAACGCATGAGACGCATGAGTACCTATCGGTTGCATGATCTCGCGGCGTTGGTGGCGGTTGCCGCGCTGGCCGCGTTGCCTTGTGTTGCCTCGGGCGCCGGAAGAGGCGGTCCGTGTGCGCTGGTGGCGCCAAGATCTCCCGGCGAGATCCTCGCGATCGCAGCGCAGCATGACGCCGAGATCGTACGGCAGATCGGCGACAGCGGCTACTTCGTGCTCCGAGCAGCGCCGAAGCGCGATGCCGATGAGTTCCTGCGACGGCTCCTCGCCGACCGCCGCGTCGACGCTGTCGAGCCAAGCCGTTGGGTGACTGTGCCGGAGATCCGCGGCGATCAGCTCATGTTCGCCTTCGACGTCGGGCCAGATCCGGCCGGATACGTCAACCAGCTAGCGTACAGCCAGGTGAATCTCGGCGAAGCGCACGCCGTCGCTACCGGGCGAGGTGTCACGGTTGCCGTGCTGGACACAGGGGTGAACGCGGCGCATCCGGATTTGGCGGGGCGCTGTGTGCCCGGGTACAACGCGATCAACCCGCTTCTGCCGCCTGATGACGTTCCCGATCCGCCGGATGCGGAGACCTCCGTGATGGGCATCGCAGGTGCCGGTGTCGGCCATGGCACGATGATAGCGGGCCTGATCGCCGTGGTGGCTCCCG
>JAAYVH010000105.1 GCA_012517255.1 Chthonomonadales bacterium | reverse complement strand
TGTTGCTCACCGCCTGGGAATCGTGCCGCCTCGTCGCGCTGCCATCGCTGCGGAGATCGAGGTGCCCTTGGTGTCGGACAGCGCCTCTCCCGCCACCTTCCACATCGAATACGGCGTTATTCGGAACGGCTATGCGTGGGCGTTCCCCAAGCGGGATCATCTGAATGTCGGCGCGGGCTTCTTCGGAACCTCACAGGAGGCGAGGGGACCACAAACGCGAGAGCTTATCCTCTCGGCGATCTCCGCGTTCACCGCCGCACTGGATCTTGGCGTGGAAGCATCGGGGTGCCGCACCCACTTTCACCCGGTGCCGATCTGGGAGAGAGCCGGACCCCGGCATCATCCGTCGAAACGGGTGCTTCTAGCAGGCGATGCCGCCTGTCTCGTTAACCCGCTATCAGGCGACGGGATACTCAACGCGATCCGCTCAGGCGCGCTCGCCGCACTATGCATCGCTGAAGGCGAACCCGGCACCTATTCGCGCCGGTTGCATCAGGAGATCGGGCGCGACCTTGATGCCGCGGCGCGTATCGCCCGCATCTTCTATGCCTTTCCGGATGTCTGCTTCAAGATGGGGATAGCACGACCGACGGCAACGCGAACAGCGGCCAGACTCCTCACTGGCGAGCTGCGATATACGGAGATCGTCCGCCGCGTCATTGGGCGGCTGCTGCCGGCGGTCAAGCGATTAGCTATGCCGGGCGGGCAGTAGACGGCTACTGCCCGCTCGCACGCGTAGAGACCCAGTCGGCCACGAACACATCGGTGTGACGGCTCGGCCCATTGCGGTTGGAACACCACACCAGCCGCTTCCCATCGCGGCTGAACATCGGGAAGCAATCGAACTCGCCGCCATGCGTGACCTGTTCCAGACCAGTACCGTCGAGGTGAATCATGAACAGGTCGAACTTCCGCCCTGCGGCGTCGTGATGGTTGCTGGAGAACACCACGCTCTTGCCGTCCGGAGTGAAGTATGGCGCGAAGGATGCGCCGCCGAGCTTGGTGATCTGACGAGGATTGGTGCCGTCGGAGCGTGCGACCCAGATCTCCATGCGACTGGGCCGGACGAGCTCGCGAGCGAGCAGAGACAGGTATTCGCTGCGCTCTTCTGCGCTCTGCGGGTACCAGGCGCGCCAAGCGATCATGGATCCATCAGGTGAGAACACAGGGCCGCCATCGTACCCGACACGATGCGTGAGACGGCGCACATCGGTACCGTCGGGCTTCATCGAGTAGATCTCGAGGTCGCCGTCCATGGACGATGTGAAGAGCACGCGCTTGCCGTCGGCAGAGACGGTCGCTTCGGCGTAGTATGCCGTCTTCTGTCCGGCAACGACCCGTCTGGGTATGATGGGTCGCGCCCGCGAACCGTCGGCCCGAGCGCGGTATATGGCATACGAGTTCCACACCGGCCATACGTAGCCCTGGGACCGTTCGGGAGGAGCAGGCGGCTCCGGGTGAAAGCCGCACGTTGAGGAATACAGTATCTCCCGGTCGCCCTTGAGGAAGAACCCGCAGGTGCACCGTCCGGCGCCGTTCGACACCATCCGTTCATTGGAGCCGTCGGCATTCATGACGAACATCTGGTCGGCCTTCATATCGCCCCGCCGCGCCTGACAGATGATCCGCTTGCCGTCGTTGCTCCAGTATGCCTCGGCGTATCCTCCGAGCGTCGTGATCTGACGCACGTTGGTCAGCCTCACCTCGCGTTCGTCGTGCAGGGCTTGCAGCGGTCCCTGTTGCGCTGTCTGCGCAAAGGCGAAGGGAAGCGCCACGCTGGCCGCAAGGGCGCCCATGACGGGCATTAAGACCGCCGGTCGTCCGGGCCGGTTCGCTGTGGTCTGTCGCATGGCGCGTTAGCGTCGGGATTCCGCGAGTGTGAGCTGTACGACGATCTCCTTGCCGTCTCTGCGCACGGTAACGGCGACAGTCTCGCCGACCTTGCGGCTGGCCAAGGCCGCCATATACTCCTCGATAGATCGCACCGTCTTGTCACCGATCTTCGTCACGATATCGCCAACCTTGATTCCGGCCTTCTCTGCCGGACCACCGGAGCGCAAGCCGCCGACGGGAACCCCTCCGGCGTCCTCGGAGTACTCCGGCATGATCCCCAGAGACGCCTGAATCTGAAGGCGCCGAGGTCCAGCTTCACCGGACGGGCCCCTGAGAGCCGTGAATGCTGGACGCTCGGGCCTGTTGGCAACACGATCTGCGATCGCAGCGACCATTTGCACTATCCGTGTCTGATCCCACAGCGCGATCTTGTCGAACGTGTCGGAGGGGCGGTGATAGTCCGGGTGCATGCCCGTGAAGAAGAACAGCACCGGTACATTGGCGCTTGCGAATGACTGATGATCGCTGCCCCCGAAGCCGGAGTTCGTCTTGGTGAGCGCGAACGAAGCCGTCTTGTTGACGTCATCGAGCAGCGAATCCAAGATGGGGGACGTACCGACACCGATGACGCTGAGCTTGTTATCCTTCGTGCGGCCGATCATATCCATGTTCAGCATGGCCACGGTGTTCTCGATCGGGAAGATGGGATTCCTCACGTAGTGCGCCGACCCGAGAAGACCGAGCTCCTCGCCGGAGAAAGCCATGAAGAGGATGCTGCGCTTCGGACGTGCCGGGGCTGTGGCGAAATGCTCTGCCAGCGCAAGAACTCCTGCCGTGCCCGACGCGTTGTCATCGGCTCCGTAATGAACGGCGGGCTTCCCGTCTGAGTTGAGCGAGCCGCTGCCGCCCATTCCGAGGTGATCCATATGGGCGCCGATGACGATGTACTCCTTCGCCAGTGTCGGATCCGACCCGGGCAGCAGGCCGAAAATGTTAGCCGTGGGGAGCTCACGTCTGGCGACTTCGGTGCTCACGGTTGCCTGAATGCCCGTCGCAAACGGTTGCGGGCCGTCTTCGAGAGCCTTCTCCGTCTCGTCAAAGCTCCGACCAGCGGCCGTAACCCACGCAGCGGCGAGGCTCTTGCGCACCGAGAGGACCGCAATGCCGGCATCCGACGGTCGGGCGCCGGAGTTGAATGTCGGGCTGTCCGTATCGGTTGGCAGGGCAATCAGTATGGCCACGGCGCCGAGGTCCCGGGCTGTCTGCACCTTACGCTGCGCCTCAAACTGGGGGAAGCGTCGGTTCTGAGCCGGCGCATTCGCCGTGAGCACCAGCACGATCTTGCCCTTGACATCGAGACCGGCGTAGTCGTCCCGGTTCGCATTCTTGTTGCCGTAGCCTGCAAACACGACTTCGCCGGAGACCGTGCCGCTCGAGGTGGCGGTGGATGGCTCGAACTCCGTTCCGAGCCGGTAGCGGACCCGTCGGCCCTTGATAGAGGCTTCGAGGGCGTTATGCTTGCCGCGCATCGAGCCCGCTACAAAGCTGAACGGTTGGAAGTAGCCTGTGCCGTTCATCTTCGCCTGCGGGTCGCGCTGGCGCGAAGTGCCGACTGGTTCTAGACCGATACGCTTGAACTGCTCGGCGATGTATCGAGCCGCTATCTCGTTGCCCTTGTCGCCGGTACGGCGTCCGGCAGTCTCGTCGCTGGCTAGGAACCGAAGATGCGAACCAATGACTTCTTCGCTGATCGCCGCGGGTCTGTCGGGGGCAGCGATCGCAACACATGCCGCCAGAGCTGACGCAATGGCGAGTAAACTCACGAGGCTGGGCCTGCGCACTGGTACTGTTCTCCCTTCACGCTGCATCCGTGGCGCTAGCTCCACCATTGGGCGAGCTTGCCCAGCAGATGCGTTGCGGTCATGTCTATGTCAAGCGGGGTAACGCTGATCATCCCTCGCCGGATGGCGCTGATATCCGACCCGTTCTCTCTTGGATCGTCTTTCAGCGCCCCAGATATCCAGTAATAGGGACGATCCCGAGGATCAATACGTGTCACGGTCCGGTCAGTGTACTCGCGTTTGCCCTGATGCGTCACTGCGACACCGCGTATGTCGGCTTCATCGAGGTTCGGAACGTTGATATTCACGAGAGTGAACTCGGACGGAGGTGACACAACGACACGTTCTGCAACCTGTCGCGCGATAGCCGCGGCCGGGCCGAATGTTCGCGTAGGCTCGCCGTTATTCGCGATAGACACCGCAATGGCAGGTATGCCGAGTATCGATGCCTCCAACGCGGCCATCACCGTGCCGCTATAGGTGATGTCCCAACCGAGGTTCGCCCCGTCGTTGATCCCCGCGAGAGCGACGTCGGCCTTCTGCTTCATCAAGACGTCAAAGGCAAGCGTTACGCAGTCGGTTGGAGTGCCGTTGCAGGCCCACGCCCGACTGCCGTCTGCGAGGACCGTCTCGTTTATGCGCAGGGGCTTGTGGAGCGTGACTGCGTGCCCGGTTGCGCTGCGCGGCCCGTCGGGCGCAAGGACGAACACCTCGCCGAGATCGGCGAGCGCCTTCTTGAGGGCTAACAGACCGGGCGCATGGACGCCGTCGTCGTTGGTCAGCAGGACGCGCAGGTTCCTCACGGCGCGTGACCCTTCATGCAGGGATCTCCTGAGTGATCTGATGCGCATCCATATGCTGTAGCCGCTCCCGGCATTCGTCTTCTAGGGCGTGTCTCAAGTGGCGCGAGTTGCCGCCTTGCCCCGGACATTGCCAAGCAAGGCCGCAAGGCGATCCACTTTGGTGGCCATTATACCGACGGAGGCGTGTTTCGACCACGCTCGGCGGCCTGGCGGCGGGCATCCCGCATCGAGAATAGCTGGAGCATCACGCCGCACAGCATGATCACCTCAGATACGTAGAAAGCGTTCTGGGGTCCGACAGCATGCATTAAGGGGATGGCCAGTTGCGGCGCAATGGTGCCACGGAGACCAAAGAAACTCGAGTGCAAGGCCTGGTACTGAGCTGCACGGCCTGCCTCGGCGAAGAGCAGCGTGGTGTTGATGTAGCCGAGATCAATGCCGGACATCGCGAGCCCGCCGGTGGCGGCTGCAATGCGCAGATACTCCACCCGAGGAGCCAGGGCATACACGACGGGCATCGTGCACACGACGCAGATAGCAATCAACACGGTCAGGAGGGGCCCCTTCTTGTCCATGAACCAGCCCCAGAAAAAAAAGCCGACGATGGTGGTGGCCGCCGCCACGTTTTGGAGATTTGCGACCTCAGTGTTCGAAATGTGAAAACGATCCACCTGATAGATGGGATAGATGGTGCTCGCTACGAGATTTCCAAATCCGTATACGAACACCGAAGCGGTGAACCACCGATAGCCGGGATTCCGCCGGAGGATGCCCAGCGTGTCGCGGAAGAACGCAATGGTGGAGCGCCTTGGACCCGTCTCGCCTTCCGACGAAGGCACGGTGATTCTGCTG
>JAAYVH010000104.1 GCA_012517255.1 Chthonomonadales bacterium | reverse complement strand
TGTCGCGCGTGTCCCACAGACGGCCGTTGATGTAGGGCATCACATGTACCTGATGAGCTTGCAGGTCGGCGACGGCCTCGGCCACCCCGGGCTTGGTCGGGAAGTAGTGGGGATAGTCATTGTCAAACGGGATCTGATGCCAGTTGTACCAGTGGAATCCGATGGGCACGCCCAGCGTCCGCTGCATCTGCTTGACCGCCTCGACGCACTCGGCCGGAGCTCCGCCGGTCTGGGCCCAGGCGCACAGCTCGCGCATCCAGACGGGCGTGTCTTTGCGGCCTGCGTCGGCGTCCTTCGGCCACCAGGCAGCCTCCGCCGAGGCCCATTCTCTGTAGATACGCGCCGCGTCGAACCAGTCGCCGCGCAACGCCTGCCATACCGTGACGCCGGGCCAGGCAAACGGCACGCCTGACCTGTCCATGTCGGGGGCCGGCACGTCGAATGAGAGAACGACCGGATGATCGGCTCCCTCGCGCCTCTGAATGACCTGTTTGGCGGACGCGAGCGGGTCGTGGCATGCCACGTAGAGTCCCGCGCGCTTCGTCGGGGAGTACACTGCCATCAGTGGGATGGTGCACCAGCCATTCGGGTAGAGGGACGTCCTGTTGATGGAGGGTGTCCGGTCAAGAGATGCCTCTTCGCCGGGGCCGACGGGGTACAGCGCTCGGGCATCTGCCGCCATGGGCTCTACGGCGATCTGCGGAAACATGACGGAACGCACGCCATAGGGGCCGTCTCCGGGATGGCAGTTCAGTTTCCACCGGAGAGCGGATCGGCGCTGGTCGAGCTGAGCGGTCGCGGTTATCCTCAGGCCAGATAGGCGCGGGTCCTTATGTTGCGCCCACACAAGCGTCAGGGCGTTCGAGGTAGCCTTCGCTTCGGCGCTACCCCAACCGGAGCCGGATTCGACCTCCACGGTTTCGCCGTCCGCGGTTTTTGCGAGCCGCACGTGAAACAACGGCGGCTGGTCAGCGGCCGCCAGTTCGGTTCGGCGTGCTGAGTCGTAGAGGCTGGCGAGCGACATGCCCTCAGATCCCTGGCGAACCGCCATCCATAGGTCGCCGGCTTTCGCTATCTCCCATCCTCGTGGAAGCGGCGTGGCAGGGCTCTCCGCAGCGTTGAGGAGCGCCTCAGCCAGCGCGACGTCACCGGCCTCCTCCGCCCGCTCGGCAACGGTGGCGAGCCATTGCGCCCTGGCAGTATTCGTCGGCGCACGCAGTCTGGCGATCCGACTGCTCCTTTGCGGCGTGGTGATCGCCGCTCGCGCCGCGCGCCGCACCTCCGCCGCAGCCTGGACCCTCGCGGCAGCATCGGGCATGGAACCTATCCACATCCAGGCCGAAGTCAGACGCCTCAGGCTGGTCCATGCCGACCACGCGCCGTGGATGTAGGTGCCGTACTCGCCACGGCCATCGTAGAAACGCACGGGCTGCCCGATGATCCCAATAGCGTCGTTGCCCTGCAGGATGCAGCCCCAGTGGGATGCGTCCCACCCTTTGCGCTCGGCCACGAAGTTGCCGGATCGAACGGGATTGCCGGCAGCCCATCCTCCAAAGCTTTCATCAGGGAAGTTGAGCTCGAGGTGGTGCAGTTCAGACCAGCTCTGTGGCTGATCCTGCGCTATGAACGCCTGGACGAAGATCGTGTCGGAATGGCGCGGAACATACCAGTCATACACGGCTCGGACGTTCCCGGGAGCAGGCGACCCGGCGTCGTTGCAGTACGAGGCCGCGCTTCGGATCACGGTCAGTTCCGGCGACTTCCAGAGAACCGTAATCATGGGGTTGCGATCGTTCCTGAGGAGCCAACCGCCTCTGGAAGGCTCGTGGACGCGATCGTTCCAGGCGAACGTCTCGCAAAGCTTGCCGGATTCGGGGAAGGCTATCGCCGTCGGGAGACCTCCGTTGGCGCGCGGCGAGAACCGGAGAGCGGCGCTCCGGTTCGCTGCGGACAGCACGCTCGTGAGCTCACTCGCCTGAAACTCCGCGTTCGTGACTGCCCGGGCCTCACCGGCTGGCAGCGACCCGGCCACGACGAATAAGGTGGCCCCACGCTCAGTCTCCTGGTGCTGCGTTGCCGGATCGAACACGAGAACCGCCGTCGCCGGCTCGGCGCCTGGAGACGTGATTGTCAGGCTCTGCACCCGGCTGGCAGCGCCAACACCGAAACGCATGTCAGGAGGAACCATGACGCGAATGGCGGCCGGACTGCTTTCGATTGGTGACTTAAGTCGAACGATCACCTCAGCCGCCCCTGATGGAGAGCAGCCCAGGGCTGTGCTCATGATCGCCGTCCCTCGAAGTAGATTAACTCCTCGCGCCACGGTCATACCTCCGATTGCGGTGCGTTTGCAGTCTCCATTCTAGTGTGCCTCCAATCGCGCGTCAATAGCGAGGTACTGCATGCAGATACCAGGAGGCTTGTTTCTGCGAAGACCGCCGGACGTTGGGGCATCCAGACGCCGAAGATCACGCCAGCAGCTTCGGTCGGATCAGGCGGTTGGGCAATGGGAGGCCCAGTAAGGACCGTGTGTCGTTCGACACGGTACGCTGACAAGCGGAAGTGGGCCAACCGTGACCGGAATGCGCCACGCGAAGGCCGAGCGTGCTATAATCCGGACGGGACAGGCCTCAGTGAGCCTCGGGTCCCTTTCCTGGACAACCCAACCTTGATGCGTTTCATCGGCGGCCTCGCCCAACTTCGAGCCATTCGCCAGTTCGCCAAGTTCTGCTTGATCGGCGCCTCCAGCGCGGTCATTGACGTCGGTCTGCTGAACGTCTTCACGCACCTCCTGCACTGGCACTGGATACTCGCGCAGGTGGTGTCCTTCAGCCTCGCGGTCACCAACGGATTCACGTGGAACAGCCTGTGGACGTTTCGGGGCGTCAACACGGATCCGAGCAAGACACGGTACGCGAAGTTCTATGCAACCAATGTTGCCGGACTGCTCCTGAACCTGTTCGTCATGAAAGCCGTGATGTTCGCGATGTCCGGGCAGCTTATAAACCCGTCGAATCCCGATCCGCTCCAGCTCAATGTCGCCAAAGCCGTGGCCATCGTGGTGGTGTCCGTGTGGAACTTCGCGGCCAGCAAGTACTGGACGTTTCGCCAGTCGCCCGAACCCGGTTCCGTCGATCGGGCAGCCTGACGGGAGAAGTCACGGCGTCGGCCCTCGGAGCTCGCGCCGCCATCGCTCATACTCCTCGGCGCTCATCGCACCGCCGCCCCGCAACCGCACGTCGCCGCCTCCGCGCAGAGGCATCTGGTCGAGCTGCTGCTCGAGTCGCCTGATCTCGCGCCGTGCCTGCGCTTCCGTAGGGTCCATCTCGCCCGGGTCGCCTTGCCTGAGGATTCCGCTCGCTCGTTCCTGCAGGAGGCGTTCCTTGAGAGCGTTGAGTTCGGCCAGCCGACGATCAGCCTGATGGGCGCTCCACCGGCGAACGCCGAACACTGTCAGCGCCGCCAGTACTGCTGCGACGAGAGCCACGATGAGGACCGCCGACGGGATCCGGCGAGACGGCGACCCAGCCGAACGGGTCAATAGCGGAGGAGGCGCATACGGCTGGTCTATGGCCTCCGGCGGGGGCAGAGACGCCTGGCATTGCCAGCATTGCGCCGTGCCGGGGAAGTTGTTTGCCCCGCACCGCGGGCAGCGAACACGCTCCGATCCCGGCAGCCCCCCGGCCATTACCCCGATCCGTTCACCTTATGCGTCTCGTCCACCATGGCGAGGTAGTTCTCGACAGGCACATAGCTGGGGATGGAGTTGCCCGAACCGATGGCGTAGCGACCGCGCGCTCCGCATGTCTCGATGAGGAACCGAGCATGCTGCCGAACCTGAGCCTCGGTGCCCGCAGACAGCAGATTCAGGTCCATGCCGCCCAGGACGGCGATGCGGTCGCCATATTCGGCCTGAAAGTCCTGCACGGGTCTGATGACGTCCTCGTAGGAATGCTTGCCGTCTATCTGCACGTCCTCTATGAGGTTCTCCATGATCGTCACGAGATTGCCGCACGAATGGAGGAAATAGGGCCGGCCCGAAGCGTGGGCAATCTCGGCGAACTTCCTGTGCCACGGCAGCGTGTACTCCCGCAGGGCCGACGGGTGGATGAGCGTGCCGGATCGAAAGCCCATATCGTCGCCCGGAAAGACCACGATGAGTCGATCGAGCTGGACCAGATGGCGGTAGAACCCCACCATGAGCTCGCCTATGCGGTCGGCCACGGCACGTACAAGATCAGGCTGATCGAACAGGGCCAGCGACAGCCCCTCGAGGGACATGATCCATGAGAGATGCTCGAAGATGCCGCCTCCGTGACATGCGATCAGGCCCATGCCGTCGGGCAGATGGGCGTTCACATATTCGAAGGGATGGAAGTCGAACGCCTCCAGCGTTGGCCACGGATAGCTTTCGAAGGTTGCCCAATCTGTGATGGCGCCCTGATGCTCATCCACCCACGCGCGATCGCGCCCGGACGGCGCTGTGTCCGCGGTGATGAGTCTGCCAGCGGTGAACGGGAGACCGATCTCGAATCGCACGAAGTCGTAGCCCATGCGCCGCCAGAACTCGATGAACGTGTCGAGGTAGCGATCCCACGACTCGCGATCCACAACCGGGCCGGGCCACTGCAGGCCGAGCATGTTCTCGACGATCGGGCGCATGACCGTCTCATCCACGATGTACTCGACGAGCGGCGTGCGCCGCTGAGGCGTACGCCCCATGAGAATGTCAACGAACTCCTGGCAGTTGGGGCGCGGGCGGTCTATGGGGATGTGCGGGTAGTTCACCGGCTATGCCTCCTGTGCTGTTCGAAACGCTCGGACCGCTGCTTCCGCAACCACTCGGGCAGGGACTCCGTGCCGCAATGCGGCAGCCTTCACGTCGTCGTATTCGGGCATGGCCTTGCATATACCTGCGTCGCCGCTCTGGCGCGTGCCATGCTCCTCCGAAGCGGAGACGGCAGAAGCCGCGGCTTCATCCCTCCGCGCAGCGTCCCAGCGGCCCACCTTCACGCGTATGTCGCCGTATTCCGTGGTCACCGCAACGACCTCACGCTCCATGCACATCCGTTCGCAGTTCCTGACGCGGACGCCGAGGGTGGTGGTCTCCGAGAAGAGCACCTCGACGACCGCCCGCACGCATTCGGGCGGGCACATTACCGTAATCAGTAGGCCCGGTCGGTTCTTCTTCATCTGAATGGGTGACGCGTATACGTCCAGCGCGCCGACCTGCAAGAGGCGCTCCATGGCGACATCGAACAGTTGGGGCGACATGTCGTCTACGTTGGTCTCGACGACCGCTACCTCCCGGACCTCACCTGACCCGGGCTGGCCAACCATGACGCGAACGATGTTCGGTCGATCGGGCAGCGTCATCGTTCCTGCGCCATAGCCGACGGACTCGACCCGCATAGACGGTTGAGGCCCGAACTCGTCCGCCAGCGCCGTCATCAGCGCGGCGCCGGTCGGAGTAACAAGCTCGCCTTCGATATCCACTCCGTATGTCGGCACGCCGCGCGTCAACGCGACCGTGGCGGGTGCAGGCAGCGGGATCACTCCATGCATGCACCGCACGAAACCGCGTCCCATCGGCAACGGCGAGCAGACGACACGGTCGACGCCGAGGTCGTGCAGCAGGAGGCATGTTCCGACGATGTCAACGATGGCGTCTACCGCGCCGACCTCGTGGAAATGCAGGCTCTGGATGTCAACGCCGTGTATCCCGGCCTCAGCCTCGCCCAGCCGCCGAAACACCGCGATCGCCTGCGCTCTGACTCGATCAGGCAGATCGCCGGAGGATATCATGGCTTCGATATGGTGGAGGTGACGGCCATGGCCGGTCTCGGGGGGAGTCTTCACGGCCACGTGAAGAGCGCCGATCCCGTGTTCTTCTTTGCGCACCACTTCCAGCGACCATTCGCCCAGATCGAGCGTTCCCAGCCGTCGAATCAGGGCATCTCGATCCGCCCCGCAAGCCAGCAGCGCGCCCAGGGCCATGTTGCCGGCAATGCCGGATGGGCAATCGAAGTACGCGACGCGTCCCACGGTGAAGCTCCTTTACTCAGACGATGGCGGCGGAGGGTACGTACCTGCCGTAGACGGCCACTGCCGCGGGGATGCCGTCCGATTCCAGCATGCCGGCAAGGACACCCTCCCGTTCAAAGCCTGCCTCAATCAGCGCAGCGCGTCGAGCGTCATCGGTGTCGGGCGCCAGCGCAATCGCCTTTCCCGGAGGCAGCGGGAGCGAGCCGAGGACTTCTGCCAGCTTGTACTGGTGAAGCGGATGGGCGAATGCGTCCACAAGCCAGGTGTCTTTCCACGCCCTGTCGCTCTCACCGATCCTGAAGGGCACGCATGTCGCACAGGCAACCACGGCGCCAGTCTGAGTCGTTGCCATGCACGCAGCGTATCCCGGCTCGGCCCGGCGAGCCATGAAGTGGCAGTACGGGCCCTCAAGGTTCGCGATGTCTCGGATCCCCCAGGCCGAACTCCGCAGGCCGCCACGCTCGGGAAACGAGGCCAGCGCCGCAACGAGCGGCCAGTGTTCCCATCGGGCTGCGCTGACTGACGCTTCGCCAGCGGCAAACCAACGCATCTCGAAGTCCGCACGGCTTGTCGCATACCATCCCATGAATCCCTCGCGGATGGAGCGAAACCCGAAGGACTCATAGATGCGATAGGCGACGCTCTCGTATCCGGTCCCCAGCAGCAGCGAGAGCCCTCTGCGAGCCTGGAAGTCCGTCATGAGCTCGTGCAGCACGGCGCTGCAGATGCCCTTCTGTCGGTGCGCCTCCTGCGTGAAGACATGTCCTAGAATGCCCACGCCGTGGCGCTCCACCACCATGGCATTCGCGACCGGCTGTGCGCCCATGAAGGCCAGGTACCATCGCGTCTCGAGGGCATCGGCGCGTCCGCTAAGGGCTTCGCGCATATGGTGGTCCCATGCGCCGCCTTTGTGGGCCAGCAAGGTCAGAATGCAAGAGTCGAACTCCGCGTCTGGCGCCTCAACGACCGCGAGCGTGATCGTCTCGCCCGATCGCAGTCGTTTGCTCCCCAACTCACGGTACATGCTGTGTTAGCTCCAGTGACCTGTTGATGTCTACAGGTGCGAGAGATTCGGCCAGATGTAGGTTGGCTGTTGATCGGGCGGCAATCCCCGGGCTTCCGCCTCAGTGCTGACGCCCGTCAGAACAAGCGCAGATAGCGCCCCGGTCCGCACTGCCAGTGCGATATCCGTGTCAAGGCGATCGCCGACGACGAGGCATTCCTCGGGAGCGGCGTGCTCTCGATCAAGAATCATCTGCATCGTGTACTGTTCGGGCTTTCCTATGGTGATGGGCTCGATGCCCGTGGATGTCGCGACCGCTGCCACGATGCTGCCGCCCCCCGGCAAGGTCCTGCCTCCCTCGAATGGATAGGTGGCATCCCGGTTGGTGGCGACGAAGAGCGCCCCACCGCGAACGATCGCTCCGTGGGCTTGCGCGAGCTTGTCATAGGTTAGCGACCGGTCCCAGCCGACAACCACGTAATCAACGGTGTCGCCTTCGCGGTAGTTCACCACCTGAACGCCGACGGCCTCCAACTCGCGCCGGAGTCCCTCCTCGCCTATGATAACCGCCCTGCGGTTACCAGCCGGATTGCGGGCCTTCAGCCACTGTGCGGTCGCCTGAGCGGAGGTTACCACTTCATCAACGTTGGACCGAATGCCGAACCGAGCGAGCTTCGCGACATAGTCATCGCGCGTCTTGGACGAGTTGTTGGTCAGGAAGTAGACGGCCCGCCCCGAAAGCCGGCATCGCTCCAGAGCCTCCGACGCATGGGGGATCGGATCGTCCATAGACCAGAGAACGCCGTCCATATCGAAAACGACGATCCGAACAGACGAGGGAATGCTCATCGATCACGCTCCGCCGCATAGTCGGCCAGAAGCTCCAGCGCATCGCGGTAGACCGTACGCTCCAGTCCGCGCAACGCCTGCTTGGCCGTCTCCGCATGCGCCCGAGCGACCTCGCGAGCGTGGTCGAAGGCGCCCAGATTGTCGAGGGTTCGGACCACCGCGGCGATCGATGCCTCACGCAAGGCCGGGCTGGCGAACGCCGCTAGCAGACGTTCTCTGTGGCCGTTGGAAGCTCTCTGCAGACCGTACAGAAACGGCAGCGTGGCCCTTCCCTCACGCAGATCGGTTCCGATAGGCTTGCCTGTCACCGCAGGGTCGCCCACGTAGTCCAGCAGATCATCGGCAAGCTGGAATGCCATACCTACGTTCAGACCGTAGGTCGCCACCGCTCGCTCGAGATCGCTGTCCGCACCGGCTACGATCGCTCCGCATCGGCAACACCCCTCGATGAACGACGCGGTTTTCTTGTGAATGAGCGCAAAGTAGGCGGCCTCAGTGAGTTTGGGTTCGCCGGTAGTGATCAGCTCCTGGACCTCCCCCTCGCTCATGTCCACGGTGACATCGGCAACCGTCCGTATGAGCCGAGTCTCGGACTCCTGCGCGAGCATGCTGACCGCCCGCGCGAGCAGGAAATCGCCGCTGATGACAGCCACGCCGTTGCCAAACACTGCATTGGCAGTGGCAGCGCCGCGCCTGACCGAGGTGTTGTCCACGACGTCGTCGTGTACGAGCGTGGCCGTGTGGACGATCTCCATAGCAGCCGCCACGGCCACCATGCGCTCCGAATCCCCTTGCAGCCCCAGAGCCCTTGCGGTCAACACCACGGTCGCGGGGCGAAGACGCTTCCCGCCTGCCAGCAAGACATGCTGTGCGACGGCATCCACCGCATGGACCTCGGACGCTACCGCGGCTTTGAGCGCATGCTCGACGCTCTGCAGCTCCGATCGGACCACATCGAGAAACCCCGTGTTGCTGCCGTTCGAAGGAACAGCTTGTAGCGGTTGTGTCACGCCTTCACACCCCAATGGGCATACACGCTGCCCAGGTTCATTGCCACCGACTGCACCGCAGCAAGGCCCGCTCGCGACATCATCTGCCGGACCTCTGCAGGGCTCGCGAACCCCGCAATGGAGCCCGATAGGTACCGGTACGCAGAGCGACGGCTCAGAGTACCTCCCAGCGCGGGTACCACTGTCTTCTCATAGGCTCGCACGAGGCGACGACGCAGACGATCTTCAGGCAGTCCAAACTCGAGGCACACGACCCGTCCGCCTGTGCGCACCACGCGGACCATCTCCGCGAACGCTCGTGCCGGATCCTGAACGTTCCTGATGCCAAAGGCCACCGTGGCGCAATCCACGCTCGAGTCCGAAAGGGGCAACGCCATCGCATCCGCCGCTATGTAGCCAATGAGTCCATCCGTCCGTCGACGGGGCTTGGCCTCAGCAAGGAGCAGCATCTCCTCGCAGAAGTCGAGGCCCGCCACGAAGCCGCTACTTCCAACGCGCTTCGCCAGCTCTCGAGCAAGATCGCCCGTGCCGGTGCATATGTCCAGGGCCACGCCGCCCGGGGGGGGCGTGGCAAGATCCGCCGCGACGCGACGCCATCGGTGATGTCGCCCGAGACTCAGCAGTGCATTGAGCAGATCGTAGCGCGGGGCGATCTCGCCGAACATGCGCTCGACACGCTCGGGGTCGGGACGGTGTACAGTTTTCGGGGAGGTCACCGGGGCAGTCCGCACATCCAGGCTAAGGGCACTGGGCGCTATTGTGGCAAACACCCCGCGGCCTGTCAATGGCACGCCAGGGCAGGCCCATCGTGCACGTAGGGTATAACCTCACCGATCGTGTCTGGAGGCCATGGGCGTCATCGGGGCGCGGAACTCTGGAGAGCCTCTCGGCTGCGTGGCAACAGGCGCGATGACACCTCTGCAATGGAGGCAACGAACATGCTGAAGAAGCTGTGTCTGGCGGGATGCGTGGCTGCTCTAGCTGCGCCGGCTCTCGCGGTCGGTACGGGCCGCACCATGACTGCATCGAGCGGCGCTCGCGCCCAGTTCGGTCAGCCAAGCCCGATGCCCATCACGATGAGTCTGCGCGGCGGCATCATGGTAGCTCCGCGTGGTGCCGGTCTGGCTGGCGTGGACATCGCTGTTCCCAGCGTCAGCTTGCTCGATGGCTGGGAGGGACGCCTCGACGCTGACGTCATCTTCAAGGCCAACCTGGCGGACATCAGCACCGTCGTCCCCGTGACGCTCGACCAGGTTCGTTATGTTCAGGACATGACCGGGCGCTCGATCTACTATGGCGCCGGAGCCGGAGCGCTGCTCGGCGGCAAGGCCAAACTGATCGGCAAGGCCATTCTGGGCTTCGAGCTCAGCGCACGGCTGGGGGTCGAGGGCAACCTGATCGTTACCGATGCCAAGACGATGGTCACCGTAGTGGGGCGCCTGCACCTCTAAGATAGTTACTATGCGGGGGAGCGCCGGCGTCGCCGCGGTGACTCCCCCTGTCGTTCCCCTCCCTGTCGTTCGTCACGCTACCCGCAACATCCCTCACGTCTCGTTCTTGGGCACCGTCCACACATCGGGCACCGGGCCGCCTTCGTCAGGAGGAGCCACCATGCCGAACCGCACCATGTGATCGCGCACCGATTGAGACGTCAGAAAGGCGATGAGCCCCGGCGCCACCAGCACCAGACCAACCCCTGTGACGACAAGGGGAACAGCCAGCCCCAGCATGATGCAGCCCAGCGCCAACGAGTACAGCGGCGATCCAAGCGCCAGAATGAAGGCGTTTCTGAATACGCTTGCCAGACGGGGGCGCGAGCCGTCATCGCGCGAAATCAGGCCCATGGCGCCAGCCGTGAGAAGCGGCCACTGGTACTGACAGGCCGACAGCCAGAAGACCATCCCGTATCCGAAGACCACGGCCAGCACCAGTCCCAGCGGCGAACGGAGGCTCAGGTAGAACGCTATGTTCAGCGCCAGACCGAGCGTGACCACCCACTGGATGAATGCTAGCCCCAGAGCCTGACGCATGAGGGCGGCGTCCGTGCGCCAGACCCACGCGATGCCGGGCTCATCACCCTCGATCGCCTGAAACGCAGAGCGGTGGATGCCGGCGGTCACCCATGCCGCAATGGCGAGGGCAACCGGCAGGCCGAGGGCCAGAACAATGCCTCGCGCGGCGGTGGCGTACTGGAGGGCCAAACCGGTGGGTATTCCCACGGCGATGGTCCATAGAGCGCTGAGCGCGCATGCCAGACCCAGATGGTCCCACCATGCGCGAATGCCCCGGCGCAGCGTGCGACCCAGACTCAGCCTGGCGGCGTCATTCAAAGCGTGGGGCCCAGTTCCCATGGCGCGAACGTATGTTCCCCGAGCCCCTGCGTCTCACCGGCGGTTTTCTGGCCGCCCGCCACGGCAGCCAGCAGGTTCAGGAGCGCCAGAGCGGCTTCGTCCATCGGAACGCCCTGTAGAATGGCGCCCGCATCGAAGTCCATGTCCGATCGCATGCGGCCAAACAGGTCCGACGTCGTGGCGATCTTGACCACGGGCACCGGCTTGAATGCCAGACACGATCCTCTGCCGGTTGTGAAGGCGATGAGATTGCAGCCGCCCGCAACAAGACCTGTGACCGACACATCATCCATGCCCGGCGTATCCATGAACGTCAGCCCTGTCTCGGTGATCGGCTCGGCGTATTGCTTCACGTCGGCAAGCGGCGATTGGCCGCCTTTCATCACGGCTCCGAGCGCCTTCTCGTAGATCGTGGTGATGCCGCCTTCCTTATTGCCCGGGGCCGGATTGTTGTCCACGCTGGCGCCGTACGCAGCCGTGTAGGCGTCCCATCGGTCCATCACATCGTAGAGGCGGCGCGCAACATCGCGGGAAACGGCCCTTCGGGCCAGAATGTGCTCTGCGCCGCAGGTCTCGGGGCTCTCGGCCAGCGCCCAGCGTCCTCCTGCCGCGACTACGTGATCCCCGACTCGGCCAAGGAGCGGATTGGCGGTGATACCGGAATAGGCATCCGAGCCGCCGCAGTTCGTTCCCACGACGAGGTCGCTGAGGCGGCACGGTGCGCGTTCGGCGTCGTTGGCCTGACGGGCCAGGGGCTCCAGCATCTCCATGCCGCGGCAAACGGCCTTGCCGACACCTCCGGCGTCCTGAACGCTGAGGGTGGCGCAGGGCACGCCCATGGCCTCGGCCGTTGCGGCAACCTCCCGAGGGCTCACGACCTCGCACCCGAGGCCTATGACGAGCGCTCCGCCAACGTTGGGGTGGGTGGCCATCCCTGTCAGGCACCGCAGAAGCACGGTGTGAGTCGCTCCGCCGATCGGCACACCGCATCCGCCTTTGTGCGTTACGGCGAAGACGTCATCCAGACGGGGGTATCTCGGCAGGAGTTCCGCGCGTGCCCGAGACGCGATCAGAAGAGCGGCATCCGCCGAGCAGTTCACCGTGGAGATCACGGCCAGCGTGTTGCGCGTTCCGACACGACCGTCAGCTCGCCGGTATCCCATGAACCGAACGCCATCGTCGCCGCCGACCGTCAGGGTCTGCGCATGCGAGTCGGGCAATATCCGCTGCAACTTGCCTGCACTCAGATTGTGCGAATGCACCCATTGCCCCTCGGCGATGTTACTGGTCGCAGAGCCGATGATCTCCCCGTACTTGCGGACCGAGTCTCCCGTGTGAATGGCGCGGAGTGCGATCTTGTGGCCGCGCGGAAGATCCTCAACGGCGCGCAGCGTCTCATCCCCTGTTAAGACCATCTGCCCGGTTCTTACGGGCCCGAGTACGACGGCTACATTGTCGGTATGATGGAGCTTGAGCGCGCGCACGGGCTGGTCATCGGCGAGCGGCAAGGCGGTTTGACAAGTGAGCATGCGGGAAGTATACTCTGCCGGTCTGGGATACGATGTTTCTGCCGACGGATCGCTATGATGCGACGCCACCTCGTGACAGGTCCGGTCCAGAGCTTCCTGCCATGACAACATCCGTGCCCGGTACCCGCAACACACCCCCCACATCCGCAGCGTACTGCAGCTACGACGCGGGTGGCGTGGAACCGCTCCCATGGTAACCATGAACGCGAATGAGTCACGCTGGATGGAGGAAGTCCATGCCTAGCGCCGTGCGTACCGGGCTGCGGCGACCCGAGCGTCCAGCGATCAACCCCTTGCGTCTGCTGCTGTTCGGACGGCCCATTCCAACCGAGCATCAGGAGCACACGAAACTGCCCAAGATCGTGGCGCTGCCTGTGTTCGCTTCAGACGCGATCTCGTCGGTTGCGTATGCCACGCAGCAGATTATCCTGGTGCTGGCTGCTGCCGGGCTATGGACCAGCGAACACAAGGAGCTCTACTCGCGCCTCACGCTGAACGTCACGGCTGCCATCATCCTCCTGCTCGCGATCGTCGTGGTCTCCTACTGGCAGGTGATCTTCGCCTTTCCAGGCGGAGGCGGGTCGTACATCGTGACGCGTACCAGCCTCGGTATCAACTTCGGGTTGGTTGCCGGTGCAGCCTTGCTGATAGACTACGTCCTGACGGTGGCAGTCTCCATCGCCGCAGGCGTTCAGAACTTGCTGGCCACGCCGCTGCTGAACCGTTTCTCCGACCATACGGTGGAAGTGTGTCTGCTGTTTATCGTCGGCCTGACGCTGGCCAACCTTCGCGGCCTGAAGGAGAGCGGCACCGTCTTCGCCATTCCCACATACCTGTTCGTCACAATGGCCAGCACGATGATCCTGCTCGGGGCGTTCGGTCCGTTCATAGGTTGGGAGATCCACGCCGATGCGGTGAACCGCGAGATGCCCGAGTTTGCGCGCAGGCCGCCGCTGGATCTTGCGGGCTACGGAATCGTCTTGCTCGTGCTCAAGGCCTTCGCCAACGGGTGCGCCGCCATGACCGGAACCGAGGCAATCAGCGACACGGTGCCCGCGTTCCGTGAGCCGGTTTCGCGCAATGCGGGCATCACGCTCATTTGGATGGCGGCGATCCTCGCGTTCCTCTTCATGGGCATATCGTATCTGAGCGCCAATCTCCACATAGTCTACTGGGAGGTCGGCCACAGTCGCGCGATGCCGGTCATTGATCAGTTGTCGGCGGCAGTGTTCGGCAAGACCGGATCGCCGTTCCGCGTCGGGCTCTACTATGTGATGCAGTTCTCGACTACCATCATTCTGGTTCTCGCTGCCAACACCAGCTTCGCCGGCTTTCCCACGCTGGCATCCATCATGTCTCGCGATCGTTTGCTGCCGCGTCAGCTCGCAAATCGAGGCGACAAGCTGGTCTATTCCAACGGCATCGTACTACTGGGGTTAGCTGCCGCGTTGCTTGTTGTCGCGTTTCGCGGCAGCGTCGAGGGCCTGATCCCGCTCTACGCGGTTGGTGTCTTCACCGCCTTCACGCTTTCTCAGGGCGGTATGTGCAAGCGGTGGCTAACGCAGCGCGGGCCTCGATGGCGGGTGAAGTTCGCCATCAACTTCGTCGGAACGTGCGCGACAGCCATCGTACTGACTATCATCGCCGTCGAGAAGGGGCCCGAAGGCGCGTGGATCGTGCTGTTTGTCGGAGCAGCGCTCGTATGGCTCTTCCGAGGGATCAACCGTCACTACGAGCGATGCAGGCGCGATCTATCCATCATCAACTTCAAGCCTGACACGAGTGACATAACCAACACCGTGCTCTTGCTGGTTCCGACGCTCCACAGGGGCATCTTCCCCGCCCTTCAGTATGCGAGGTCTCTGTCGCCAGACTGCCGCGCCATCCACGTGGAGGACAACCCCGACGACACCCCAAGACTCGTACGGGAGTGGGACGAGTACGTCGGCGATGAGATCCCGTTGGTGATTCTGCCGTCGCCCTACCGATCGCTCATCGGTCCGCTGCTAACTTATCTGAACGAGGTCCGACGTGAGCGGGACGATCATATTGTCACTGTGATTGTGCCTGAGTTCGACCCGGGGAAGTGGTATCATGCCGCGCTGCACAACGCCAATGGCTTCCTCGTGAAGCACTACCTCGGGCATCTGCCCGGAGTCATTGTGAGCAACTTCCGGTATCATCCGAACCGGATGCGGACCGAGAACGGGTCCGCCAACAACGGAAACTGAGCAGGATCGGCGGGGAACACTCGGGATGCCAGATATGGCGCAAGCCAATAGCCGGAGGGCCCGGCAGAAGATGATGAAGTCACCGTGATTGTCTACACCAAGGACGACACCGTCAAGCTCTCGGGATCGCTCGTTCGCAATCAGTGGCTCACCATCAAAGCGGCAGCGATGGTCCTCTTGAAGGAGCACCCTGAAGGCATTCTGATTGATGGCGGCGAGCTCGTGACGGTGACCGAAGAGGGAGCACGGACCTTTCTGGACGCCGTCAAGGACATCCAGTCTGCAGGCGCGCGCATAGTCGTCTGCAACCTGCCGCAATCTGTTCTGGACGTGTTGAAGACCGTGCCGGGGGTCCGGTCGCAGATCGCGCTGTCCATGTCGGTGGAAGAGGCGCGTGAATCCCTTCGCAGCGACCTGACATGCGCTGACGAGATACCGAAGGGCGCGATCATCGTGCCCGTGATACCCGGCGTGGATGTTGCGGCGGCAATCAGACTGGCAGCGCTGGTCAGTCGTGAGCGTCATCTGCCTGTGGGCATCGCCACCTTTGTCGTAGTCGCGCGCCAGTTGCCGCTCAGCGCCCCCCAGCCTGATGAAGAGGCGGCAGCGCAGCGCACGGCCTTCGAGGCGGTCGCGCTGGCCAGACAGCATGGTCTCGCGTGCGCGGTTCACATGGCACGGGTTCGAGACCGTCGCGACGGTCTGCTGGCCGTGCTGACACAGTATGAGGCTCGGGTGGTTGTCGTGGCCATCGCGATGCCGAAGCCTGACGACGAATCCGAACTCGAACTGACGGACTATCTGCTGCGCAAGGCGCCGTGCGACGTGCTGGTTGCGCGCCGCTTTGCCGAGCAGACAGAGCCTTCAGACGTCGCGCACACATCCTGAGGGCCAGCGGGGGCGCCAGCGTCGGCAGGAGAGTGAGTCGCAAGTAGTCCGAACGGCCCGGCGAGCCGTGTGCCGGGGATAGGAGCACCATGAACGTTATCATTTTGGGCTGCGGCCGGGTTGGTTCGACGCTCGCGCGCCGGCTCTACCACGACGGCCACAACGTCACCGTCATAGATCTTACGGGGGAGGCGTTTCGACGCCTCGGAAGCAAGTTCCGCGGTCAGCGCATTGTGGGCAACGGCCTCGATCGCGACATCCTGGAACGGGCTGGGATCAAGAGCTGCGACGTGTTCGTGTCGGTCACGCAAGGCGACAATCGGAACATCATGAGCGCTCAGATCGCCAAGCATGTGTACAAGGTTCCTCGTGTCCTGACTCGCATCAACGATCCGATACGGGCGGACGCGTACCGGCAGATGGGCATTATCACCATCTGTTCGCCGACGATCATTTCGGGGCTGGTGCGCGACTTCCTCGTCGAGGACCGGTGGGCCATCGAACAGGACTACAATCAGCAGTATGTTGGGATGAACATCTGACGCGGGACATTCCGGAGGAGAGCTACCGTGTACATCGTGATTGTTGGCGGAGGCAATGTCGGCTACTTCCTCGCGAAGGCGCTGTCGTCCTCGGCCCATGAGATCCTCCTCATGGAGAAGGATCGCCAGGTCCATCGCGTCATTTCCGAGGAGCTCGGCGAGATCGCAGTTCAGGGCGACGGCTGTGAAGTGCGCCTGTTGGAGGAAGCGGGCACTGCGCGGGCAGACGTGGTCGTCGCGGCAACCGGTGATGACGAGGACAACCTCGTGGTGTGCCAGATGGCCAAGCGCATGTTCAATGTGCCGAGAACCATTGCCCGGGTGAACAATCCAGGCAACGAGGCGCTGTTTCAACAGCTTGGCGTGGATGCAACGGTCAGCTCCACCAAGATCATCTATAACCTGATCGAGCAGGAGCTGCAGACAGGCGACGTCATTCCGGTGGCAGCGCTCAAACGCGGCAACCTCGAAGTGGTCGAGATCGAGATTCGGCCGGACTCACGGGTGCTGGACAAGCGCCTGCAAGATGCGAATCTGCCACAGGGAGCGCTCATCGTGTGCGTGATTCGGTCGGATCAGGCCATGTTGCCCGGGCCTGATACTCGCTTCGAGCCGGGCGACACCGTGATCGCTCTGGTTCAGGCAGACAAAGAAAACGATCTGCGGCGCGTGTTCGCTGAAGACATAGCATAGGCCGAAACGAGAATGTCCGTAAGGATTACTGGGGGGCTGCACGCTCGAATCCTGGCCGCATGCGCAGCGCTGGCCGTGTTCGGGGGCGCCCTCGTTAGCGCCCAGATCGCCGGCGACCGCCAGGGGGAGCAAGACGAAAAGGCGGTTCGGCAGGCTGCGTTTCGCTACTACGCCGGCATGGTGCTCGGCGACGCTGACATGTGCGCCGCAGCCGTGGCGTTTCCGCTCTATGCCCTGCGCAACGGCACGGGCGTGCAGCGCGACGAGAAGACCCTCCGTGCGCTGGTGGCCGACATAGCCCGCCGGGGTAGGGGAGCATCCCTCAGCGATGCAGAGCGGAAGCAGGTTCTCTCGAACATGCTCGCCATCTTTGACGACGCGGACATTCGCTTCGTAGGGGGCGACACGGCGACCGTGGTGTTCGTGCTCAAGCCTCCCGCGTCACCCGATGCGGGGGAGACGCTGGCGGAGCTCGTACTCTACCGCAAGGCTGGCAAGTGGCTGGTGGTGGCCGAGATCACCGACAGCAAGCCGGCCCCACGGATGCCGGACGTGACCGAGACTCTCTCGACCGGCAAGTCACTGGAACAGCGACCGAAGTAGCTCGGCGCCGCCCCGTTTCACCGCCTCCCGCAGCGCCCAGCCGGCATCCACTTTCCACCTGCCTTCGTCCCTGCGCATCTCAACCGTGACGTCCGTCGCCTCGGTCCTCGGCGCCCCGGTTCCTTCGTCGCCAACTGCGGCGATGAGAATGGTTTCCACCGTCGCGCCCTCCTCTGTCCGGACCGTCTTCCCGAGGCGGTACTGCTTCAAGCGCGGGATGATTCCTCCGGCGTTTTCGCCAATCTGTTCCAGCGCCTTCGCCGTCGGAATCACGAGCTTGACGGGCGCGGTCACATACAGCCGGCTGTACGCCGTGGCGTAGTCTCGCTCGATGACGGCATCGAGGAACACGCCGAGCGCATACTGGGGCGTGGTGGGGTAGAAGACGAAGCGCCAGTACGCATAACTGGCGAGCGCGCCGATGCCCAGGACGACCAGCATCCATGTCACGAACCGCTTGCCCGAAACGCGCGACCGCCCATCGTAGCTGTCCGCTGTCGGGACGCTCATTCTTCCACCTCTGGCTCTCTGGTGCTTCGTTCTCCGCCGCTCTCCGCCTCGCCCTCCGGGGAACCAGGCCTTCGCGTTATGAGGACCTTCTGTACCCGGCGTCCGTCCGTGGCTTCGACGCGGAAGGTGAACTCAGCCCACGTCACTTCCTCGCTCTTTTCCGGCTGGTGTCCCAGCAAACCGAAGACGAATCCTCCGATGGTGTCAGCCTCCTCGATGGGCAGGTCTGAACCCATGCGCTCGTTGAAATCGGCCACGGTCATCTTCGCGTCCACCAGCATCGTGGCTTCGTCTAGCTGCGTGACCTCGGGCTCCTCGGTATCATACTCGTCCTGTATTTCGCCCACGATCTCCTCGAGCAGGTCCTCAATGGTGACCACCCCGACCACCGTCCCGTACTCATCGCGGACCACCGCCAGATGGACCTTGTTCCGCCGAAAGTCGGTCAGCAAGTCGTCCACGCGCTTGCTCTCCGGAACGAAGAACGGGGGGCGCATGAGGTCCCGAACCGTCAGATCGGACGGTTTTGGCGCCAGGGGGTTGCCGTTGCCCGAGCCGAGCAGCGTATCAATGGCGTCCTTCGCATGGATGATGCCGACGATCTGATCGAGATCACCCTCGTAGACGGGAAGCCGAGAATGGCCGGACGTCTTAACGGCTTCGAGCACTTTGAGCACCGGGGCGTCGGCCGATACGGCCGTGATATCCAGACGAGGCGTCATCACGCGGCGAACAGGCGTGTCGCTGAACTCGAAGATCGAGTGGATCATCTCCTTTTCCTGCGGTTCGATGACGCCGTATTCCTCGCTCTGCTCCACCATCAGCTTGAGTTCTTCCTGACTCATCGCCGTCGGATGGAACGCCGCTTTACCGCCGAAAGGCCGCACCAGCATGTCCGACAGGCGCGTGACAAGCGTCACAGCCGGAAGAGCCAGCACCTGAACGGCGCGCAGTGGATAGGCCGCCACGAGCACGATCGGCTCGGCCCGTTGCACCGCCAGGCTCTTGGGCGTAATCTCACCGAGGATCAGCGTGACCAACGTCACGCTCACCATCACCACAACGAACGCGAACGCCTGTACGTACGTCGGATCCATTGCGAGGGGCGACACGCGCACGAGCCACCGGGCGAATGGACCGACGACTACGTCTGCAGCGGCGCCGCCCGTGAACAACCCTATGCACGTGATGCCGACCTGGATCGTCGAGAGCGTGCGGGTCGGCTCGGCCAGCATGTCCGCCACCAGGCGGGCCGAGCGATTGCCTTCTTCCACGAGCTGTTCGATACGCGTCCGCCTGACCGTCAGGAACGCAGCCTCGGCCATGGAGAATAGACCGTTGACCACGATCAGCACGACAACGACTGCCAGACTGATGCCGATCCTGTTCGGCGAGCTTGCGGATGGTTCACCGCCCGCCTGCGCGAGCGCAGGATGGGTCAGAGACAGCGCGAGGGCCAGCGAGACCAGCGGCATCGCGGGCCCGCGCCTACGTTGAGGATCGCAATCCGATTCGTCCAATGATTCCTCCGTACGTTTCGGCCCGGCCGTGCAGCGGCGACCCGATAGAAGCTTGCGGCTGCGCCGCGCTGCGCAGCAGGAAGGCCTGTACGCGTGGCATCAGCCAGTAGACCGACGCTGTCAGGAACACAGCCAGAACCGCCCCGAGCACGACCTGCTGAACGGTGTGGATACCGGCGTCAACCCGGCTCTGCGCAAGCAGCCCGGCCAGCGCGAGCGCGAGGAGTCCGACGAGCCGATCTCCGCTGGTGAACACGATGGTCATGGCCAGAAAGAACCCGATGGCAGCGTGCCCGCTGATGATGCCGCCTCGAAGAAGCTCAGGGTTGGATCTGCCGGTGAGTACCTTGGTCATGATGACCAGCGTGGCCATTACGAGCACGCCGACCGCCAGCACCACGGTAAGGTCGGGGGGCTTCGTCTCCAGCCCACCCGATGCCTCGCTGATGCGCGGCAGAGCGGCGCCGAAGAAGATCACAACACCCGTAATGATCGCGTTCACGGCTGCGACGAGCACGGCGCCTGCCGCAACATCCTTGGCGAGTTTGGCCGCGGAGCTGTAGCCCGTCGCGACCATGTCCACAACCGACTCTACCGCGGTGTTGACCATCTCCATGGCGATCACGAGCGTGATTGCAAAGAGCAACATCACCATATCGCGGGGGTCGAGGGCCAGCATCAAGCCGCTGACCAGGACCAACACCAGCATCAGGAAGTGGATCTGCATGTGCCGCTGTGTCCGGAAGCAGTGCAGCACCCCTTCCGCCGCAAATCGGACGGTGTTGGGATCGGGCCTATTCTTCATGCGCGTGCAGACGTGGGTAGGTTCCCCCGAGCGCCGCCTGAGCCCGGCGTATCATGTTTTCGGCGCCCTCCGGAGTCGAGTCATCATATCCGAGCAGATGCAGCGTCCCGTGGGCCGCCAGCTCACGCAGCTCCGCGTCGAGCGACACGTTGCGTGCTGCAGCCTGACGCACGGCGGTGTCGACCGAGATCACCACGTCTCCCAGGAGATCATGGGTGTCGGCCACGTCGGGGGCTTCCGGAGCATCGGCAACCGACTCGCGCTGCGAGAAGGACAGCACATCGGTCGGCGCATCCTTGCCGCGATAGCGGGCGTTAAGATCACGCACGACAGCATCCTCGGTGAGCAATACGCTCACCTCTGCGGTGTCGGCTTCCTCCATCTGCAATACGCTGAGCACAGCATCTTCCACCCCCCCGCAATCCACCGGCATCGGGTGGTCGCTGCGTATCACCACTGGCATCCGGAACAGGTTGCGTGCGGCGCTTCGGCCCTTCGTGGGCCGGTTCGGCCCCACGAGGCCAGCTAGCGGCCCCGGTCCGAACGCACACATACCACACAACGCATAGGATACCAGAACCTGAGAGGTCCGCCGCACACGGCGTCAGATAGGCCGATCACCGCCATTGACTTCTGGCATAGCGCGGTGGTTTAATGGCTGAGGCAGGTGGCTGGCCATGGGTAACCATGCGTCAGGGCTCTGGCGCTTATGATTGAGCTTCGAAACGTAGACGTTACCTATGGCGGCGAACTGGATGCGCTCCGTGACATTACGTTGCGCGTTCAGCAGGGCGAGTTCGTATTCGTGGTCGGGGCAACGGGCGCGGGGAAGTCCACGCTTCTACGCTTGCTCTATCGAGACATCGTGCCCACTGCAGGCACGGTGATCGTCGCCGGACGAGACATCGGTCGCATGAGCTCCCGCGACATTCCTCGGTTCCGGCGGTCCCTGGGTGTGGTGGCGCAGGACTTCGGGCTGCTCCGCGACCGGAATGTATACGAGAACGTCGCCTTCGCCATGCGGGTGATCGGAGCAGGTCGGCGCGAAATCCGCAGGCGCGTTCCCGATGTGCTCGAACTTGTCGGCGTCATCCATAGGCCTGACGCGTTTCCCGATGAGCTCTCGGGCGGTCAGAAGCAGCGCGTGGCGATAGCTCGAGCGCTGGTGAACGAGCCGCAGATCCTCCTGGCTGATGAGCCGACAGGCATGCTCGATCCGGAGACATCGCTCGGGATCGCGGAGATACTGGACCGCATCAACGAACGCGGAACGACGGTGATGGTGGCGACACACGACAAGCACATGGTGGATCACGCTCGCCGGCGGGTGATTCAGATCGAGCATGGCAGGGTCGTGCGGGACGAGCCGGACGGAGCCTATGAGGCGTCGAGCCCCGAGGAGCCCGATGCATGCTGAGCTCGTTCGCGTTCCTGGTAGAAGAGGCCTTCAAGAGCATTCGCCGCAACGGTCTCATGTCCGTGACGGCCCTCTCGACGGTAACGATCGCCCTGGCCGTGTTTGGCGGCGCTTCCTACGGCCTGTTTCGGCTGCATCAGTTCGTGCACGCTCAGCCGGAGCGATTCCACATAGCGGTCTTCTTTCGCCCCGAAGCGCCGCGAGCCGATGTGCTGGATGCGCGCAATCGGATAGCCCGGATGCCCGGCGTGGCTTCGGTTAGGCTTGTCACCCGAGAGGAAGCCCTCGAAGAGATGCGCCGGCAGGACGAAGCCCGTGGGACGCGGATCGTCGAAGCGCTCGGCGGGGCGAATCCGTTGCCGGACCGACTGGATGTGCGCGTCAAGGCTCCCTCGCAGACACGCAAGGTCTCGGCGGCGCTCGGCGACAGCAAGCGTTTCCCTGAGATCGAGTGTGTGCGCGACGAGGTGGACGTGGTGGAGCGTCTTCTGATCACATCCAACCTCGTCCGGAATGTCGGTGGCGCGCTTGCCGCTCTCATGCTGCTGGCAACCCACATGGTGGTCCAGAACACGCTCAGGCTGACGGTGCTGGCTCGGAAGGACGCCATCGCGATCATGCGGCTGGTCGGCGCGACTCCGGCGTTCATCCGGCTGCCTCTTGTCTTCGAAGGGCTGTTCCACGGCGTGGTGGGCTCGGCCCTGGCGGGAGCCGTGGTGCTGTTCATAGCGGCTCAATCCTCGCAGTACGTCGGGAAGTTTCAGACGCCCCTTGCGGAGACGGTGCCAGCCGCGCCGTCTCCCTTTGTGGTGATGTGCGCTATGCTGGCAACGGGGACCGTGCTCGGCCTCCTGACGAGCGCCATGGCCATACGGCGGTTCCTGCGATGATGGTACGATAGATGGTTGTGCGGCAATCGATGCGAAACGGTAGGCGACACCGAACGGTGCGAGCAGGCGCCCGGCCGGATTTGTGTTCCGCGCCACATTCGGACCGTTCGAGACGCCATCCTCCAGTCGTCCTCGCGATTCTACTGCTCGGGGCAGCCATGGCGGCCACCATGGCTATCGGACCTCGTGCGGGCGCCGACCCTTCATCCAAGCCCAAACCCGACGTAGGCGCTCTCGCGACCAACCTGAAATCCATCAAGGCCACGATTGCGGCCAAACGCAGCGAGATCCGCGCGGTCAAACGGCAAGAGCGGCGTATCACCGGCCAGATCGAGCAGGTGGAGGATCGGCTGCTGCGGGCCGAGGACCGCATCGAGACCGCGGAAGCTCGCCTCGCGTTCCTGGCACGGCAGCAGAAGGTTCTGGCGGAACGAATAGCCGCCACCGAGCGCCGGCTTGCCGGTCGCCGTCGGGTGCTTGCCTATCGGGTCCGACGGACCTATCAGGAGGGGCGCGACGGCATGGTGCATGTGCTGCTGAACTCTCGCAGCATGCATGATTACATGGCGCGAAGCTACTACGTCGAGCGGGTGGTCGACTCCGATATGCGCCTCATTGCGGCCATCCGGCAGGACGAGCAGCAGCTTCGCGACGATCGCAGGCGCGCCGAGGAGCAAGCGGCGGAACAGCGCAGGTTGCTCCAGTCGCTGGAGGAGGATCGGCGGATCTACCGGGCCGAAGTGGACCGCAAGCGAGACCTGCTGCACGATGTCCGCTGCGAACGTCGGGATCTCGAGGAAGCGCTCGACGTGCTCGAGGAGGCGTCGCGCGACATCACCGCGCGGATCCGCGCTCTCCAGCGGACGCCGAGCGGCCGAGCACGCATGTTGCGGCCCTGGACAGGTCGGTTCATCAGACCGGTGCCCGGGCCGGTCACGTCGTCCTTCGGTATGCGCTTCCATCCGATCTTGCGCCGCGCCCGCATGCACAACGGCGTGGATTTCGGCGCAAGCTACGGCACAACGATCCGTGCGGCGGCAGGCGGTCAGGTGATCATGGCGTCGTACATGCGAGGCTACGGCAACACCGTGATCATTGACCATGGAGGCGGCGTGACGACCCTGTATGCCCACTGCTCGGCTCTGCTCGTTGCGGAAGGTCACATCGTCACCCAGGGACAGGCGGTCGCCCGCGTGGGCAGCACCGGTCTGTCCACGGGTCCTCATCTCCATTTCGAAGTGCGCCACAACGGAACACCGGTCAATCCGAGGTGACCGACGGTCCCCATCATGCGCTGCCGAATATGCCGCGGCGCGGTCCGGCTGTGGCGGCGATGGTTCTGGCCGCGATGATGTTCGCCGTAATGACCGTGACAACCAAGATGCTGGCCAATCCTCGATGGACCAGTCCGCTTCCGACAGCCGAGATCACCCTCGCTCGGTTCGCCTTCGGTGCGTTGGCCATGGCGCCTCTTCTCTTCGTCCGATCGGCGCGCCTGCTCGGTCAGGACAAGCGAGGACTCGTCTGGCGCGGCCTGACCGGCGGTCTCGCGGTGTATGCCTATTTCCTTGCGATCAGCCATACCACGCTGACCAAGGCCGTTCTCCTCAACATGACTTCGGTCATCTTCGCTCCGATGTTCGCGTGGCTCTTTCTGCGCGAGCGCATCACCCGGACGGCTCTCCTCGGCATCACGCTCGCGGTAGTGGGAGTGCTGTTCGTCACGCGGCCCCGGCCGAGCGCGCTCGTTATCGGCGATGCCTATGGTCTGCTCTCCGGCGTGCTGGCCGGCATGGCCCTCACGGCGGTCCGACGCCTGCGCCAGCAGGAGACGGCGTCGGCCGTGTTTTTCTACTTCTCGCTCGTTGGCATCCCGGTCTCGCTGATCGCGATGATAGGCTCTCAGCCGGTCTGGCCCGACGCGATGGGCTGGCGGCTGCTGCTCATCATGTCGGCCTCGAGCATCGGCGCTCAGGTCCTGATGACCTACGGCTACCGATACGTAACGACCTCTGAGGGGGTGCTGATCACGCTGTCTCAGATCGCCTACGCAGCCATCGCCGGAGCCGTCCTCTTTGATGAACCCGTGGCTGCCATGACGATCATCGGAGCAGGCCTGATTCTGCTGGCCGGCATCGCTGCGACGCGCCCCCAACGGATAGCGGCCCATGGTCACCGATAGCATTGACGCCTATCTGGACTACCGCCGCACGCTGCGCGGCAGCTCGCCGCACACGCTTGCGGCCTATTCCGGCGATCTGGTTCAACTGGCCGAGTACCTCGAATCCCAGCAGGTCCGGGATCTTGCAGCCGTCACGGTGGCTCACCTCCGCGGCTATCTGGCGGAGCTAGCCGGCCATGACTATGCGCGATCCACCATTGCGCGGAAGCTCTCTGCAGTCCGCTCGCTGTTCCGCTGGGCGCGTCAGCATGGCTGGGTGACGGAGGATCCGTCGCGATCTCTCCGGGCTCCACGCAAGGGCACCCGTCTCCCCAAGTGGCTCCGGGACAGCGAACTGAACGTGCTGCTGGCGCTTCCCGACCGTTCGCCGGCCGGATTGAGGGACTGGGCCATTCTTGAGATGCTCTACGCCAGCGGCCTGCGCGCCGGCGAGGCAGTCCATCTCGATGTGGGCGATCTCGATCTGCAGACCCACGAGGTGCGGGTACGCGAGGGCAAAGGCGGCAAGGACCGCATCGCCTTGATCGGCAGGCCTGCTGTAGAGGCGCTCGAGCGATACCTGACCGAGGGGCGGCCCGAGCTGGCCGCGGCGGGGCGTCGCCCATGCCCTGCGCTGTTCCTGAATCGATGGGGCGGCAGACTCTCGGACCGGGGCATTCGCCGCGTTTTCGACCGGTACGCCTCGCGCGCCTGTGATAGGCTCAAGATCACGCCCCACGTCTTGCGCCACACCTTCGCCACGCATCTGCTGAACCATGGCGCGGACTTGCGGTCGGTTCAGGAGCTGCTGGGGCACGCCAGCATTGCGACGACGCAGGTGTACACGCACGTCACCTCCGAGCGAATGAAAGCCGTGCACAGGAAAGCCCACCCCCGTGCGGAAGAGAAGTCCTCTGCGCCGCCCAAACAGGGAGGAGATACGGACAGATGAGCCCATCGAAGACCCATGCCACAACGATCGTTGCTGCTCGCAGAGATGGCAAGGTCGCGATCGCCAGCGACGGTCAGGTCAGTATGGATCAGGTGATCGTCAAGGCGACCGCCCGAAAGATCCGCCGCATGTACCATGACCGCGTCGTCGCCGGCTTCTCCGGTTCGGTGGCCGATGCGCTCGCGCTGGCCGATCGATTCGAGGCGAAGCTGCAGGCGGCCAATGGCAACCTTACGCGCGCTGCCATAGACTTCGTGCGTGAGTGGCGGACCGACAGGCTAATGCGGCGGTTCGAGGCTCTGGTCATCGTCGCCGATACGGAGAAGCTCTATCTCCTATCGGGTGACGGCAATGTGCTGGAGCCTGACGACGACGTGCTGGCGATCGGGTCGGGAGGCGCCTATGCGCAGGCTGCCGCCAAGGCTCTGCTCCGCAATACGTCCATGTCGGCCCGGGAGATCGTCACCGAGGCGTTGAAGATAGCCGCCGAGATCTGCGTCTACACGAACGATCAAGTAGTCGCTGACGAGCTCCCCTGATCGCGCCAACCGTCGCAGGACTCAGACGGCTTCGGCCTCCGCGGCCATGATCCGAAAGCTCTCGTACCTCCGCGATCGGATGCGGCCGCACTCGACGGCGTCACGCACGGCGCATCCGGGCTCGGATTCGTGGCGGCAGTCGTCGAAGCGACACTGGCCGATGTAGGGGCGAAACTCCGGGAAGCAGTCCGCAATCTCCTCGCGCACGAGGTCAGCCAACTCGAATCGCCGAAGCCCCGGCGTGTCGGCTACCCATCCGCCGCACCGCAGCGGGATGAGCTGAGAGGCGGTGGTGGTATGACGCCCCTTCCATGTCACGCGCCCGATCTCGCCGGTTCGCAGATTGAGTCCGGGATGCAGCGCGTTGAGCAGGCTAGATTTCCCGACGCCTGAGGCGCCGACGAATGCGGAGACCTTCCCCGCGACGGCCTCCTGAAGCTGCCGCAGTCCATCGCCGGTATGCGCGCTGACGGGCAGGACCGTGTAGCCGACTTCCACGAACTCCTCGAAGTCGGCAAGAGGCTGATCGGGGAGCAGGTCCGTCTTGTTGACCGCCACCACGGTATCGAGCCCTTCGGCCTCGGCAGCTACCAGGAACCTATCGAGCTTCCACGGGTCGGGTCGTGGCTCGGCGCAACTCGACACGATCACCACCAGATCGAGGTTGCACACCACCGTGTGCTCGCGGCCGCGAAAGCCGGAGCGGCTGAACCGCGAACGGCGAGGCAACACGTCCTCTATGACGCCATTGCCATGGGGACCCACGACTATGCGGACTCTGTCGCCAACCGCCAGCGTGTCGCGGCCCGGGTGCCGTCGGACTCGGGTGACACGCGGCCGAGCGCCTCCCGAGTACTCAAACTCCTTCTTCAGGTTGCCCCGGAGCACGCAGTGCACCACCCGACCTTCGGCATGCACCGAGTACACCCCGCAGACAGCCCTGAGCACGATGCCTTCGAGTTCCACTATGGTCGCAACCTACCTCCGACGGTAGGTTCGATGCCATGTGGCGGCTCTCCTGCCTGTTTGAGGTTGCCGCGTGTCAGCGATGGAGGAGCGATTGCGACAGGGGCGGCGTCAGGTCATCCCAGGTCAGCGTGCGCGCAGCCACTCGCACGACCGTCGCTGAGGACTTGTCGTCGAGCACGATGCGAAAGTCGGAGCTCTGGCGTGGCCCGATATCGGTGGAGCGGACGAGCGACGATCCGCGATCGAGCGGTGTCATGTTGCGGTCGAGCAGCTCGGCGATTACTTCAACACGGCGCTGCCCTGAGGCGGCACGATTGACAATAGACCCGGTGACGATGATGCAGCCCGCCTGGCGGGAGGCCGCACAGCCCGAGGGTTCCATGCCGTGCGCGCCACTGGACCGCGCCATGACGGGGATGCTCGGGTGCTCTTCTGCGTGGCGCAGCCCGATCGGCGCGAACGCGGTCAGGCCGGCGATCAGGGCGCCCAGCGCACGCAGACGACGTGCAGCGCCGCGATCTGCGCCGCTCCTCGATCGATCTGACATCCCATTACCTCCCATCGCAGTTGACACAGTCACGCCGGGCACGGGTAGACTGCCGTCCGTTAGCAGTACTAAGGACTGTCGGATACATCACCGTGCTCTCATACGAAGAACTCAAGTCTCGCCTCACAGATAGGATCATTGTCGCCGACGGGGCAATGGGGACGCTCCTATCCGAGCGCCATGTGCCTTTGCCATACGAGCGCGCCAACCTGACGGACCCGGATGCCGTCTTCTCTGCGCACCGCGAATATGTGGCCGCAGGCGCAGGCATGATCGAGACCAACACGTTTGGGGCCAATCGAATCAAGCTCGGGTCATATGCGCTGGACCGCTCCATTCGCGAGATCAACTGCGAGGCTGTCAGGCTTGCCCGACGAGCTGCAGGTTCCGATACGCTGGTCGCAGGAGCGATTGGTCCGTGCGGTCGAGCGCTGGCCCCGTCCGGAGCGATCCATGCCCGTGAGGCATGGCAGGCCTTTGCCGAGCAAGCCGCCATACTGCTCGAGGAGGGTGCAGACCTTATCCTGCTGGAGACGTTCCACGACCTCGAGGAGCTGCGCACGGCCCACGACGCCGTTCGCTCGCTCGGCGATGTGCCGGTGATTGTCCAGAAGGTCTTCGTCGAAGACGGCGCAACCCTGTCCGGCGGTCTCCCCGAGCGCTTCGCCGTCGAGGTGGGCGCATGGAGCGGCGTTGTGGCCATCGGCGCCAACTGCGCAATCGGTCCCCAGCGCATGGTCCAGATCATCCGGGCGATGGCCGCGCACACGCCGGTGGCTCTGTCGGCGATGCCGACGCCGGGCCTGCCGCAGCGTGTCGGCAACGAGATCCGATACGCGGTCACCCCCGAGTACTTTGGCAAACAGGCGCACCTGCTTGTCGACGCTGGCGCGTCCATCGTGGGCGGCTGTTGCGGCACCACCCCAGAACACGTGGCCGCCATTGCCCGAGCGCTGAAGGATCGGCAGCCTGCCGACCGGGGCCGGGCGACTCGCACTCCCGTCATCCTTCCTGTTGCCGAAGCTCCGCTTCCTGCGTCCACGTCAGATTACTCGGAACTCTCGAGGAGACTCGGAAAGCGATATGTCACCGCGGTAGAGCTTGATCTGCCTCGCGGCCACGATATCTCGAAGGTCATCGAAGGCGCCAGGGCGCTGCGTGAGAGCGGCGTGGACGTGATCGACATCTCGGATGGAGCGCGTGCGCGACTGCGCATGAACGCCATTGCCGTTGCGCATCTCGTGCAGGAGCATGCGAAAATCGAGGTCATGCTCCATTTCGCGTGTCGCGACCGCAATCTCCTAGCCGTTCAGGCCGATCTGTTGGGAGCTCACGCACTCGGGCTGCGCAACGTCCTTGCGGTGACCGGCGATCCCGCGCTGATCGGGGACTACCCGAGCGCTACGTCGGTCTATGACGTCGATTCTGTCGGTCTGGTACGCATTCTGCGCCGCTTCAACGAGGGCATTGACCTTGCCGGCGCGAGCATCGGACAGGCTACCGCGTTTACCATCGCGGTCGCGTTTGATCCGCTTGCCCGCGATCCGGCGAAGGAGCTGGACCGCCTCGAACGCAAGGCGGCGGAGGGAGCTCACGTGGTCTACACCCAGCCGATCTTCGACGAGCAGGCGCTCGAAACAGCGGCGCGGGCGGCGGAACACGTCCGGTTGCCGCTCCTTTTCGGCCTCCTGCCGCTCCGAAGCGCCAGGCACTGCGAGTTCATGCACAACGAGGTTCCCGGCATCCGCATCCCGGACGAGATCCGGGCACGCATGAGCGAGCTGGAGGAAGCCGATGCGCGACGCTACGGACTGGATGTTGCGCGCGGCTTTCTGACGCTAGCTCGGAACTGTACCCAGGGGGTCTATGTCATGCCGCCGTTTGGCAACCACAAGACCGCTCAGGCAGTGCTGAAGGCGCTCGAGTGAGAGAGACGCCGCGCCTTATCGATAGCGTCGGCGCTGCCGGGCGCGAAGGACGGCGTCCATCGTTGTGCGCTTGACGGCCTTGAGCACATGGCGTGCGTAATAGGGCGCCAGAGACCGCCCGTCACGGATGCGGTAGCGCCAGCGCAGGAACTCCTTGCTCGGCGCGATTAGTCCCCAGAGGAAGCGACACCGAGCCTGCCATGAAGGCAGGCGTCCGATCAGACGCAGACGCGCCGCAAGCCCCTCGGTCAAGCGCCCCCGGCCCTCCAGCCGATCCAGTGCATAGGCCAGATCCGCCGGTGTGAACGCCGGCGGGTTTCCACTGCCGAGCGGCACCGTGGCTGGCAGATAGGCGTTGATGAACGCGCAGACTCCATGAACCTCACGCTCGACACTCCAGCGCCGACACGTGTCGCGCAGGCGGTTCCACCCCTCACGCTCGTCCACCTGCTGCGCGAGCAGCAGCAGGTCGGCCACATCCTTCATGTAGGGCAGACTGCGATGGGAGTTTCGGTAGAGATGGCATGCTGCGGTGATGAAGGCGTGCTCCGGACATAGCGCCGTCAACGCCTGACCCTCTAGCTGGAGCCGAACAGAGCGCTCCCATGCCTCCGAGACAGCTTGATCCGCGTCACCGATGCCGCCCAAAAAGCTGCAATGGAGTTCGATCGGTAGGTTGCGCCCCCTGTACATGCTGATCCCGTCGAAGTACATCACGGAGAGCCATTCGTCTTCCCGTGAGGTGGTAGTGACTACCTTGCGATAGCCGGCGCCTTCGAGCGCAGCAACGGCCTGATCCAGATCATCGAGATGCACCAGCAAGTCGAGGTCGCTCAGCACTCTCATCGCCGGATCGCGGTAGATGCTGAGCATAGAGGCAGCGCCCTTCAGCACGATGCATGGCACGCCGTGGCGGCTCAGTGCACCGGCGATGTCGCCCAGCTCGTCCAGCGCCAGAGCGGCGCGCGCAGCCTGCACGTAATAGGCTCGGCGGAGCGCATCCGGGTCAGGGATGTCGCGCGACAGACACCCCTCACGCTGCGCGGCGTACAAGATCGGGATCAGCCCGTGCAGTTTGACGAGCGTAAGGGCACGGCTCCAGCCCTGCTCATCGGCGAGCTCGTCAGCGTCTATGGTCGCCCGATCGCGCGGCCATGAGCATAGGGAGAGCAACAGTCGGACGACGGGATCATCGGCGTCTATCGGCTGCTGGCGAGGCCCCTGCCCGTCCGATGGAGGACTTGTTGATCGATCCTTGGCTAAGCCAGCTTGCTCTTGCACTCCTGTTCCCGCCCTCCGAGCCGAATGCGACGTCGCAGGGCGAGGTACAGTCCGAGCGCGCCTGTGGCGAGGGAGCCGCAGCGCATCCAGATGAGACCCGTCCGTCGGGCGCCGGGCGTGTTCAAGGGCAACTCCCGTCCTCGCCGGAACACCGACACGGCACGGGCGATGATCTGATCGGCCTCGATCCACCCGTCCGGTCGGCCCGCATCGCTGACGAGGAAAACCGAGCCAGCCGAGAGCTGCCCAACACGATGCAATACGTATACCCCGTCCGCCCGTCTTGCGAGGATGACATCACCGCGCTGAATATCGGGGAATGCGATGGGCTCGAGTTCGACGACCTCTCCGCTCCGTATGAACGGGATCATGCTGCCGCCCGTTGCGGTGAAACGGACCCGACCGCCGGCGCTCAGGACGGCCTGCAGAATGGGGATGAGATCGCGACAGGGGATGTTCACAAGACCGAGCGTACCACCGGGATGACGGACTCATCCGGCACGCACCGGAACTGGTAGATCGGAACCGCGCTGAGAAGCTTGATCATGATGTCCATGGCGTCGCCAATCATGCGCCCGCTCCAGTATGGCAGAAAACACCGCGCCAGCAGGAGCGGCGCAGCATCGGCGGGAGCTAACGGAGCCAGCGCGTTCTCGGGAGCCTGTTCGAGCACGAGGATTGCGTGCAGTGGCACCGAGTGGTTGCGCGCGATGCCTGCAGTGCCTCCCCATGGCGTGCCATAGGCAACCGCCTGACTGCCATCTAGCCGAACGCCGACGCGGTCGTCGCTGAGCGCAATGGCGCCAGGCTGAGTGGCCCATATAGACGCCTGCGTGCTCTTGCCGGCGCCAGCGTGGCCGACCATGAGGATGCCTCGGCCGTTGTCATCAATCGCGGACGAATGGAAGACCAGTCCATTCTCCAGAATGATGCGCGTGCGTACGATGAGTTCGCCCGCCCCGAGGGCCAGCAGACTGGACCACGGCGCGGGCCGGCTCTTCTCGGTCAGGGCAATCTCCGACCACGCTGGGTCGACCTCAACGACCGCGGCGTGTTCAGAAAGTCGTCCATCATCGGAGTAGGAGATAACCCCGACGCAGCCGTTCGAGCCGTCGGCTGGGGCGTGCATTCGCCACACGGAGCCAGGCACAAAGAGCTCCGGTCCGAGCGTCAGGTGGCGCGGATCGGCGTCGCGCCACCTGATGCGGATATGCGGCTCCGCGCTAGCGTTGTCTGCGACCACGAACGGCTTCAACTTCTCCCCGACGAATGTTGGCGGGAATGGATCGTCGCTCTCCACCAGCAAGCGCAGACCGGCGATGCTCAGAGCCAGTTGGTTCATACGGCTACCAGATTGCCATAGCGCTGTTTGCGCTCCTTGGCGATTTCGCAGAGATACACCACCGAGCTGGACACGTCACCGCTCTCGGTGTAGCCCCAGGCCGGACAGCGGGTGCAGTAGTTGTAGAGGTCACATGACTTGCACTCGTGTGATTGGGCCACCGATCGGATAAACTGGCGCACCTGATTCCAGGCGGGAACCAGACCGATCTCGGTAGGCCGCGCCCTGGGCAGGCAGAGGTCAATGCAGACGTTCATATCGCCAGACGGGCCGATGACGAACGACGACTTGCCTGCGAGACAGTAGAACGGGTCGTCGGGGGCCGTGGTCGGCTCCCGCTGGGCGATCTCCCGGTAGTTCTGGACGACCTTCTCGTCCAGTGCCTCGAGGTCAACGGCCTCCTTCGGGCTGAAGCGGATCTCCTCGACGAGATTGCTGCACTGATCGCGCCGCTTCGAAAGGAGCCACGAGGCGCCGAAGTCCAGGCCCCAGTTCTCGGACATCTGGCGCATCTGGTCGAACTCATGGGCGTTCAGCCGGCTGAGCGTGGTCTTCAGCTTGAGCGTGACGCCTGCTTCCAGGAGCAGCTCGATGCCTCGGATGCACTTCTCATAGCCGCCCTTCTCGCCAGTGACCGCTTCGTAGGTCTCCTTGGTCGCGCCATACAGCGTGACCTCGGTTCGATTGGGAGGCCGTTTGGCCAGCCGATCGGCAGCCTTCTTGGTGATCAGGGTCGCGTTGGTGAACAGGGTGATCAGAAGGCCCATATCAGTCAGGGGCTCATAGATGTCGAAGAAGTCGGGCCGCAGAAACACCTCGCCGCCGGTCAGCAGCAAGAACAGCATGCCGGCGTCAACGCCCTGACGCGCCAGGTCGAGCCACTGTTCGGCGGTTAGCTCCGACGCCTTCATCGCCCGATCGCCAGCTCGGGTGCGGATGTAGCACATCTTGCAGCCGAGGTTGCAGCGACTGGTGAGTTCGAACGTACCGTTGACGGGGCGGCCATCATCCGCCGATTGCGTCATGATGGCGCGGGTCAGTTCCTTGTAGTCAGTTGGCAGCAGGCCCATCTTCGAGGATCCCCAGTTGGCCAAGCTCGGCTACGAAGCTCTCTACATCTGCCGTCGCGTCCTCGAGCGAAACATCGTAGACGTCCACCAGCGCCTGTGCAATCTGCGCCGGCGTGTGCGACCCGTCCAGGCGCTCCCAGATAAACTTGCCCGTGTCGTTCAGGACGATCATGCCATTCATATCCACAACGCGCTCACCGGTCGGCACCAGTACAGTGCCGTCGCCGACTTCGCGCAGTACGAATCCGCTCTTTGCTTTCATGTGTGCTCCTCCGTCTGCGGACGGCGCCGAGGGGCAGCCGTACGCAAGTGTGCTTACGTCAGCGAACAATACGGCTGTCTGCGGCATACGGCTTCCAGTTTGGCTGGAGCGCGCACCGCAACGCTCAATGTGTCAGGGTCCCAGGGATGTCCGTCAGAAACACCGCAAGGCGGCAGACCCATGGTCCGGCCGCCGCCTTGGGAATACGCGTGTCCCGCTAGCGCGGGTAGGTTGTGGCCGACGGGTCAGCTAGCGTTAACTGCCGTCCCGCTCGGATCGTCGCACTCGTTTTCCGACGGTGTCTTGCGGCACGACATCAAGCGCTCTTCCGGTTTAAGCTCGACGAACATCGCCGACGGCTTGACGTAGGCGGACCGAGTCCGACCGCTCTTGCTGTTCTCAACATCACTCATGATGGCAGTTGTTCCTTTCTGAGGCATGCTTCAACCGCGCGGCTCGAGGATATCACCTCGCGCTGCCGGTGGTCGTTCCTGACCCGTCCCGCTGGAACGGACGACGAGTTCGTTCGCTCTGCACTGTTCAGACCGGCAAGGCTATTGTAACACGCATCGCGCCTGTGCGTCAATCACGTTTCTTGTGTACAGACGTAATCGCTCCCATCGGTGTTCCCGAAAACAGGCTATTGCCAGCCCTGAACGCGCACAATGCTGCGAAAGACGTAGTCGCTCAGCGTGATCGCGAACATGATGATGAGCCAGAAGAACCCGACCGCCGACCACACCCAGACCAACCGCGTACCGTAGCGAACGTGCATGAAGTAGAGCACAACGATTACAGCCTTGATGAGCGCAATCGTGAACGCCAGCGCCGAACTCACTCCTGTCCCCAGGGGCACATGGGATGCCGCGATGGTGAGCACGAGCAGCGCCATCAGCGCAACGAACGATCGCAGGTAGACCGCTATGGGGATGACATGAGAGTGCTGAGAGCCGTGCATGAGCCTCACCTGGGAATGAGATAGAGCAGCGGGAAGAGAAAGATCCACACGATGTCCACGAAGTGCCAGTAGAGCCCTGTCATCTCGACGGGGATGTAGTCGGCCCGAGCGTCGCGGTCGCGGAGCGCTCGGGTGAGCATGGCGCCGATCACCAGCATGCCCACCACCACGTGGAGCGCGTGCAGCCCCGTCGCGCCGAAATAGAGGCTGAAGAACAGCCGGGCCTGATCGGCAATCGAGGCGTCGGGATAGACGAAGTTCCCTCCCGGAAACAGGTGGTGCGCGAACTTGTGTGAATACTCGATCGCCTTCACGACGATGAATGCCCCGGCAAGTCCGAGCGTGCTCGTCAGCGCCATGATCTGGGCGCGCCGGTTGCGTACCTGGGCCCAGTGCACCGCCAACGCCATCGTCAGGCTGCTGGTCAGGAGTATGAAGGTGTTCAGCGTGCCGAGGCCGATGTCGAGCTGCTTATGCGCTTCGTAGAACGCGGCATGGTTCAGCGTCCTGTAGACCGTGTAGATCAGGAAGACCGCCCCGAAGAACATGATTTCCGTGACGAGGAACGCCCACATCCCCACGACATAGGCCTCGCGCTGCTGCTCGATGTCCTCGAACTGATGAGAAACCTCATCAAAGGCGACATGAGACGGTTGCGACAGGTGCGAAGATCGAGACACGGCGCTCATGCAGCTCCTCCCCTGGCAGCCGGGTCGAGCTGAGGCCTGGGCACTGCGGCGCGGGTGCCATCGGCCTCCTCGTTCTCGCTGAGCGCCAGGTGCTCGTAGTCGTAGGGTTCGCCAGTCACGACCGGCACCTCATCGAAGTTATGGGTGGGCGGCGGCGAAGGTATCTGCCACTCAAGGCCTGTGGCATTCCACGGATTGGCCGAGGCGACCCGCCCGTATTTGAGCGACCAGACCAGATAGATCACGGGCAGCAGATAGGCGATGGCCATGACCGTCGCGCCGGCTGTGGACATAACGTGCAGCGTCTGGAACTCGGGCGGGTAGTAGTGATATCTGCGGGGCATGCCTGCAAAGCCCATGAGGAACTGCGGCAGGAAGGTCAGGTGGAAGCCCATGAACAGGATCACCGCCGTGATCCGCGCTATGACCTCGGGATACATGCGTCCGGTGATCTTGGGCCACCAGAAGTGCAGCCCCGCGAAGTAGGCGGATATGGCGCCGCCCACCATCACATAGTGGAAATGGGCTACGACGAAGTAGGTGTGCGTGAGGTGAACGTCTGTGGCCAGCGACGCAAGGAACAGCCCGGTCAGCCCTCCGATGAGAAAGAGCCCGATGAAACAAAAGACGAACAGCATCGGTGCGTCAAAGGACACGGATCCCTTGTAGATCGTCGCCGTCCAGTTGAAAACCTTGACCGCCGACGGGATGGCCACAAGGAAGCTCAGGAACGAGAACACCATGCCGGCGTACATGGACTGGCCGCTCACGAACATGTGGTGGCCCCAGACCAGGAAGCCCAGGACGGCGATGGCCAGACTGGAGCCCGCCACGAAGTGATAGCCGAACACCCGCTTCCGCGCGAAGCAGGCGATTACCTCACTGATAACTCCCATGGCCGGCAAGATCATGATGTAGACCGCGGGATGCGAGTAGAACCAGAACAGGTGCTGGAACAGCACCGGATCGCCGCCATAGCGAGGATCAAACACTCCGATATGGAAAACGCGCTCGGCCACAACCAGCAGCAGCGTGATTGCGACGACCGGCGTCCCCAGCACAATGATGATGCTGGTCGCATAGTGCGCCCAGATGAAGAGCGGCAGTCTGAACCAGGTGAGACCCGGCGCCCGCATCTTGTGAATGGTCACGATGAAGTTGATGCCCGTCGCGATCGAGGAGAATCCCGCAATGAACGCGCCGGCGATGGTCATGGTCACTTGCGAGCTGCTGTAGAAGGTGCTGTACGGCGTGTAGAATGTCCACCCCGTATCGACGCCGCCGGTCACAGCGGCGGTCAGAGCCAGAAGGCCGCCTGCAAGATACAGGTAGTAGCTCAGCAGGTTGAGGCGTGGGAACGCGAGGTCACGCGCGCCTACCATGAGCGGCACCAGGAAGTTGCCGAGGATGGCCGGAATGGCGGGGATGAGGAAGAAGAAGATCATCACCACGCCATGGAGCGTGAACATGCGGTTATAGACCTCGTTGGACATGAACGTCCCGCGAGGACTGATGAGTTCGACTCGCACTGCGCCGGCCGCGAGCCCTCCAACCACGAAGAACGCCGAGATCGTGATCAGATACAGGATTGCGATTCGCTTGTGATCCAGCGTGAAGAGCCATGACCGGAGGGTATGCCCTGCGCTCAGATAGCTTGGCTCGGATCGATGGGACGACACGGCAGAGGTCTCCGGGCTGGCTCCGACGGGTGTGCCGGCTTCGCTATGGGCGCTCATTGGCCACCTCTCGGAGGCTCGGACTTGCCGAGCGTCTTGATGTACGCGATCAACTGCAGCACCTGCTCCTCCGTTAGCTGTCCTTCGTAGGACGGCATGATGGCCCAGTAGCCGTCCACAATCTTCTCGTTGGGTCTCATGATCGACTCGCGCAGATACGCCTCGTCAGCCTTGACCTGCCGACCTCCCTTGAGCTTCACCAGCGAACCGTAGAGGCCGTTCAACGATCCGCCGCGTTGCGCGGCCGGGATGGAGCCCGTCTGAGCGTTGCTCCCGTGGCACGAACCGCAGGCCATCTGATCGAACAGCTGCTTGCCGGCATCGGCAAGGCCGACGGTCTTGACGTTGGCCTCGTTGCCTTCAGCTTCCAGCCACCGCTCGAACGCCTCTGGCTCCATGACGGTCACCCAGCCATCCATCTGCGAGTGCTGTGTCCCGCAGTACTGGCTGCAGTAGAGCCGGTACCGCCCGGTCTTGGTTGGCCGAAACCACAGGCGCGTGTAGGTGCCAGGCACCACGTCGTGCTTCACGCGGAAGGCCGGGACATAGAAGCTGTGGATCACGTCCTGCGAGATCATGGTCAGTTTGATGTTGCGGTTCACGGGTATGTGAAGCTCGGCATTCTCCCTCACGCCGTTGCCGTGCTGCATCTGCCACATCCAGCGCTTGCCGATGACGTAGATCTCCATCGCGTCATCGGGCGGGATGCGCGTTCTGGCGTAGAGGTGCGCTGACCAGGCGAAGACGCATAGTCCGATGATCAGCGGCACGACACTCCACAGGAGCTCGACGCGCAGATCGGAATGAACGGGCTTGCTGCGGTCCACGCGCGCTCCTCTGCGATAGCGGTACGCCAGGAATATCAGCACCGCCATGACCAGAAGAGAGAAGCCAATGGTCAGCGCCCAGAGCAGGTAGTAGATGGCATCCACCTCGACCGCGAACGATGAGGCCTGCTCGGGAAAGACAGGATTGTTCATGCTCCTAGGCCTCGGCTCCTGGACCCGAACCGGCAGCGCCGACGGCAGCGTCGCGCAGGCCTGACGCGGCGTGCTGGCGCCGCAGGCGCTCGCGCATCAAGTTCATCGCGATGTAGCCCACAAGCAGAGCCAGCGTCACGCCGCCGCTGATCTGCAGGAGACGGGCAACGGCCAGGCCGTAACGCCCTTTCTGCGGGTCGAACTGATAGCAGGCCAGCAGCACCTGCTCGGTGCGGGTGCCGATCTTGCCCTCCGACGCCTCGATGAGCGCCAGCCGCAGGTCACGCGGGTTGTAGTCAACCCCGCCGAACACCCGGGAGATGCGGCCCTTCGGTGTCAGAATGATAAGTCCCGGCGGATGTATGTACTGATCGGTCTCTTTGTCGTAGACGTAGTGGTAGCCGACTGCCTCCGTCAGGCGCGTGATGGACTCCTGCTTGCCCGTCAGGAAGTGCCAGCCGTCGCCTGCCTCGGGCCGCCCAAGCTGGCCCAGATAGGCCTGCTTCTTCATCGCCGCCAACTGGGGCTTTTCGTAGGGATTGATGCTTGCCAGCACGATCCTGAAGTCCTTGCCGGGCATGACGGTCATCTTCTTCAGCGCCTTGACGAGCCCGTTTAGCTCGGCGGTACAGATGCCGGCACACTGGTAGAACGGAAGCATCAGCGCCACCGGCTTACCGTCGAAGTAGCGCTGCAGGTCCACGTCTCGACCGCCTTCGTCCATGAAGCGGATGTCCAGCGGGATATCCTGGTTGAGCCTCTGCTCCAGGACAACGTCCTTCTTCAGGTCGTACTGCGGCGTCTGGGCACCTGCCGCGAGACACAGGACGGATGCTGTGGACAGGATGGACACCACGCGTCCGATCATGCCGCTCATCGTGTAACTCCTTCCGGCGGCGTCTCGCTCCTCCACCGAGGCAGACCTCGCTCCAATACAAGCTCGACGGCCCTATCAACCGGTATCCGCACCACATCGCGCGTCGGATCCACCCATGCGTAGCTCGTCTCGGCTGCCTTCTGCTCCCGCTGAAAGTCCTGATACTCCTTGATCGGGTTGGCCTGCAGACGCGGCCATGGAGCCAGGCGCTGCTCGGCGGTGGCAGCCGTTCTTGCCGCCCGCGTCTGTCCCCCGAGGACCATGTAGTAGATCAGCATGGCCAGCATGGAGCCGAACATGAATACGAGGAGAGCGACGCCCCATCTGGCCATAGCCGAGGCGGACACATCGGATGTCTCGAGACGGGCATCCGGTTGCGTGTTGACGGGCTTCGGGGCATCGTTGGGATGGTTATGCATGGGATGGCGCCTCCGCTGCCGTTGCGACGTCGGCTTCGTCGGGAAGAGCGCCGCGTAGCGCGCGAACGAAGCCAACGAGCCAGATGATGCCGATGCCCGCGAACGTCAGAACGTCGGTTGCGGCGGGCAGGACGCCTCCTTCACGCACCGACGGCATCACGATCCAGTAGATGTCCAGTACGCGCATGGCGAGAATCCAACCCGCGACACGGGACAGCATGACCGGGCTTCGCTTCGTCTTCCCTGACAGGAGAGCAAGGAACGGGATCATGAACTGGCCCACGATGAGCAGCGCGCCCGCCACATCCCAGCCATGGCCGCTGCGTCGCAGGTAGAAGGTGGTCTCCTCCGGCAGATTGGCCGACCAGATGATCAGGAACTGCGACAGACTGATATATGCCCACATCATAGTGAATGCCAGAAGCAGATTGCCCAGGTCCCGACTGATTGGGAAGTCGGCTTCCTGCATCGGGGCGGCCGTCTCCTGTCGCTTTCTCCACCACAGAGCTGCAATCGCCACCGCGGAGAGCGCCTGACCCGTCACGAACCAAACGCCGTAGATGGTCGAGAACCAGTGATGCTCGGTGGACATCACCCAGTCGGTCATGGCGAAGGTGACGGTGAGGACGAACAGCACCAGCGACGGCGCGCTGACGTTGGTGCGCCGCTGGGCCAGGCTGACATCGCCGGTGAGCCGCTCGCGCCGCCTTAGGCCGATGAGGTAGGACGACACGCCGACCCAGAAGATGAAGTAGAACGCCGCCCTGATCAGGAAGAAGGGCATGTTCAGGTACGGCGCCCGATGCGCATCAATGGCGTCGCCGCCATGCACCCAGGGGTACAGATCGCCCATTCCCCAGATGAGGATCGGCAGGAACAAGACGGCCATGATCGGAAGCGATCGCGCTCCTGCTTCGAGCACAGGCAGGACAGCCCGACCCCAGGCGGCTCGGAAGAGCTGGTGCAGGAGGAGCAGCCCAAGACACCCGAGCGATAGGCTCAGCCAGAAGATCCACGCAAACAGATAGGAACCGAAGAAGCCCGTCATCGCTGTTCCCCTCGCCGGTCCGAACCGCCGGACAGGTCCGTCTGACCCGCCGGCGGCGATCCTGCCTCAGGCGGAGCGCCATGCGCGCCGAGCTTCTCACGCTCTGCAGCAGGCACATCGCTGAGCTTCGCATGCTGGCTTAGCTGCAGCACCCGGATATAGACGGCTATCTTCCAGCGATCCTCGGGCTCAACGCGCGCCGCCGCGCTGAACATGACGCCCGCCCCGTTGGTGATCACGTCGTAGAAGTAGCCGATGGGCATCTCGCGCAGCCGATCCGTGTGGTAGTTGCCCGGAGTGCGGCGCATGGCTAGGCCGCGCTGGGCGATCATGCCGTTGCCATAGCCCAGACTGCCGTGGCACGGCGCGCAGTGGATGCCGAACTGCTTCCGTCCACGCTCGATGGTCTCGCGGTTGATGGGCACCGGCGGCTCCTCGATCAGGTTGCCCTGCACTGCGCCGGTGTAGAAGGCTTCGTTCTCGCGCAGCGCGCCCCGGGCAATGGTGCCGGGGGGCGGCAACTGGGAGGCGCTTCCATCCTTGAAGAACGCGTTCTCGTGCTCGGCAATCAACTTGGGTTGCCGCCACATGTCCACGTGACAGCCTGTCAACGCCAGCAAAGCAAGCGGCGCGAGCGCAGCGGCAACGTATCGGCGGTCGGGCGCTCTCATTCGTCCACCTCCGCAACGTCCACCGCGCCGGTATCCGCGAAGAAGCGCTTGACCTCCTCGCGATCGAACTTCGGATCGGTCGCCTCGACGCACAGGAAGAAGCCGTCGGAACTCGCACGATCGAAGCCGGGTGCGCCGAAAACCGGGTGATGGGGTCGGGGCAGGCCGTTCATGGCGAACATGCCGAATACCGCGCCGAATGCTGCCAGCAGCACGGTTGTCTCGAACGTGACAGGTATGAACGACGGCCAACTGTGGAAGGGCCGGCCGCCAATGTTGAGCGGATAGTCCACCACCGAAACAAAGTACTGCAGCCCGTAGCCCAGCGCCGCGCCCGCAACGCCGCAGAGGAATACCAGCCACGGCAGGCGGAAGTCCTCGGCGTCGAGCGCTTCGCTCAGCCCATGAACCGGCATCGGCGAGAACGCGTCCATCCGGCGGTAGCCTCGCTGTCGCGCCTGACGGGCGGCAGACAGCAGGGCGTCGGCGGACTCGTACCGGGCAATGATGCCGTGCACTGTCGCAGCGCTCATACGGGCTCTACCTCCGTGCTCTTGGCGATCGGCTCACGGCTCTCGGATCGGTGGCCGCGCAACCGCAACACCAGATCTCGCATCTCGAAGATGGAGATCATGGGCAAGAACCGAATGAACAGGAACATCAGGAAGAAGAACAGCCCGAGGGTGCCGATGAACATGCCCCAGTCCCAGAGGGTGGGTACATACATGCCCCAGGAGGACGGCAGGAAGTCGCGATGGAGACTGACCGGGATGATGATGAAACGCTCGAGCCACATCCCGACGCTCACCACCAACGATACGGCGAAGAGTACAGGGACACTGGCGCGCCATCTGGGCGACCAGAGCACCTGCGGCACGACACCGTTGCAGATCAGCAGCCCCCAGAACAGCGGCGCATAGGGACCGGTCATCCGATTCTTGATCAGGTAGCCCTCGTACGGGTTGCCCGAGTACCAGCCGAAGAACATCTCCATCACGTACCCGTAGACCACGATCAGTCCCGTGGCCAGCATGATCTTCGCCATCCAGTCCAGATGCTTGTCGGTGATGAAGTCCTTCAGCCCGTACCATGCCCGGATCGGGATGGCCAGCGTCAGGACCATGGCGAAGCCTGCGTAGATCGCGCCAGCCACAAAGTAGGGCGGAAAGACCGTCGTGTGCCACCCTGGCAAGACCGAGACGGCGAAGTCGAAACTGACGATCGAGTGCACCGAAAGCACGAGAGGCGTAGACAGGCCTGCCAGCATGAGGTAGGCAGCCTCGTAGCGCGACCAGTGCCGCGCCGAGCCCCGCCAGCCGAGCGCTCCTATGCCGAACAGAATGCGGGCCACCTTGTTCCTGGCTCGATCTCGCAGGGTCGCCAGATCCGGCACCAGACCGACAAACCAGAAGAGCGCCGATACGGTCATGTAGGTTGAGACAGCGAAGACGTCCCAGATGAGCGGGCTTCGGAACTGGGGCCACATTCCCATGACGTTGGGATATGGGAACAGCCAGTAGGCGACCCAGGGGCGACCCGTGTGCAGGAGCGGGTAGAGCCCCGCGCAGGCTACCGCGAAGAGAGTCATCGCCTCGGCAAAGCGGTTAATGGATGTTCGCCACTGCTGCCGCATGAGCAGCAGAATGGCCGAGATGAGCGTGCCGGCGTGACCGATCCCGATCCACCAGACGAAGTTGATGATATCGAAGCCCCACCCGGCAGGCTGGTTGATGCCCCAGATGCCGACGCCGCGATACAGCAGATAGGTGATCGTCAGCATCATGCCGTTGAGGAGCAGAAACGCCAGCGCGAACACCGCGAACCACGGCAGCGGATGTCCCCGCTGGTTCAGGACAACGCCAGCGATACGGTCGGTAACCGTCCCGTAGTCGTGAGCGCCGATCAGCAGTTCTCTGTCGGCCCCGTGGGTCGGCTGGGAAGCATGGGACGAGTGGCTCATGCCGACTTCTCCAGTTGCGGATGCTTGTTGGTGAGCTTGGCCAGATAGGTGAGCCTCGGCCGCGTGTTCAGGTCATCGAGGAGCGAGTAGTCGCGGCTCTCGCGCTTGGCCCGCGACACGGCGCTGTTGGGGTCGGCGATGTCGCCGAACACGATGGCCTGGGGCGGGCATGCCGCCTGACACGCCGTGACCACCTCGCCGTCGCGAACAGGTCGGCCCTGCTTCTTGGCTTCAATGCGCGCGGCATTGATCCGCTGGACGCAGAATGTGCACTTCTCCATGACGCCGCGCCCGCGAACGGTGACGTTCGGGTTCTGTAGCAGTTGCTTGATGGGCACGTCGTGATGGTTGGCGTAGTTAAGGAAGTTGAACCGTCGCACCTTGTAGGGGCAGTTGTTGGAGCAGTATCGCGTGCCGACGCAGCGGTTGTACACCATCTGATTCAGGCCCTCGTGGCTGTGTACGGTAGCCGCTACGGGGCACACAGGTTCGCATGGCGCGTTCTCGCAGTGCATGCAGAGAACGGGCTGGTGGTGCACCGTGGGATCGTCCGGGTCGCCTTCGTAGTACCGGTCAATGCGTATCCAGTGCATCTCGCGACCGCGCAACACCTGCTCCTTGCCGACTACCGGTATGTTGTTTTCAGCCTGGCAGGCGATCACACATGCGTTGCAGCCGGTACAGAGGGAGAGGTCTATGGACATGCCCCAACGATGGCCGTCATAGGCATGCTCATCGCGGGGATACAGGCTCGGATGCTCGCCGCCATGGGCGGGTTCGTGGCTCGCGGCGTGATTGGCGTCCTGCTCGTCAGCTTCCATCTCTGCGAAGGGCATGACGCGGACGATGTCGCGTCCCTGAGTCCCGTTGATTTTGCCGTCGCGTATGGCGTGGTGGTGCTCTGTCTTGGCGAACGTGTACCGACGCCCCGTACGGCGCAACGAGATGCCTGATGTGAACCACATGGCATCGCGCGTACGCAGGGCTCCAGCAGAGAAGCCGACAAGGCTGCCGATGGCTCCCGCCTGAGAGCGCCCATACCCGAGATGGAGCGTGACAAGGTCCTTCGGCTGGCCGGGCTGTACCTTCGCAGGCGCGACGACGGTCCGCCCTCTGAGCTGCAGCTCAACCAGGTCGCCGTCGGCCACGCTCGCAGCTTGAGCTGTGGACGGCGCGATGAGCGCCGCGTTGTCCCATGTGAGCCGCGTGATGGGCTTGGGGAGTTCCTGAAGCCATCCGTTGGAGGCGAACCTACCGTCCCAGATCGTCGGATCGGGCGCGAACGCGACCTCCAATCCGGCTGACCTCCCCGGGGCGATCGCCTCCGAAAGGCCACGCAGCGACCTGTCGGGGGATTGGACCCGCACCGACACCGTGGGGAACTCGGTACCCTCGATCAGGCCGTCATGGATCGCGCGCCTCCAGCGCCGATCGAAGTCCGCCGTCCCCAGCGCCGAGCGCCAGTGCTCCCGGACGATCTGGTAGCCGTCGCGGGGGCGGCCGGCCAGCGACGCGATCAGCTCGATGGCGCTCTTGCCGCCGAACAGCGGCCTGATGATCGGCTGGATGACGGAGGCGGTGCCGTCGTAGGCGCGACAGTCTCCCCATGCCTCGAGGGAATGAGCCTCGGGTACATGCCATCGGCTCAGTTCCGACGTTTCATTCTTCCGGAGGCCAAGGTGAACGGCACAGCCCACCTTCTTAAGAGCCTTCCCGAACGGTACATCCGCCGGAGCATCATAGACCGGGTTGACTCCCAGCATGATCAGCAGCCGAACCTTGTCGGCATCCATGTCATCGGTCAGCTCGGACAGGCCGCCGAGGGCGTCATGCCAGTTCGGATACAGCGGCTCGGTGTACGACACCGCGCTGCCTACCGCGCCGAGCTCCTCGTTCATCCGTGCAGCCAGCGCGTGCAGAGCGGGAGGCTGATGATCGCCGACCACGACCACGCACTGCCCCTTGTTCGCCTTCAGGTCAGCGACGCAGGCATCAACCCACCGCGACTGGGCATCCGAGATCGTGACGCCTGGAACGTCCAGCCCGAGACGGCGAGCAATCGCGACGGCGATCGTCCCTACCTCGCGTGGTCGGACAGGCAGACGATGGTCGGCGGTCGCGCCCATGTTGCTCAGCACGCTTTCAACGGCGTACAGCCGGTTCATGGACCGAGCGTCGGGCCGCACCACGCGGCCAGACATGATATCCCTGGCGTAGCGAACGTGGCCCGGCATCTGGTCCAGGGGATCCGCGTCCAGCGTGAGCACAACGTTAGCCGTGTCGAAACTGTAGACGGGATTGAGCGGTCTGCCGAACGCTTGCTCGGTTCCGGCCCGCACGTTGTCGCGGTTCACGGCCTCCCACTGGTACCAGCGCGCCTCAGGATAGGCGTCCAGTAGACGCTGAATCTGATCGGCGAGCGTCGGCGATGTGATCGCGCCGGTCAGGATCCGCACGCCGGCGCCCCGTGCGGCCCGCTGGGAGGCCAGCGTTGCGCGCACATCGGCGAGGAACGCGTCCCACGTCGAGATGGCGCCGTTGCGCAGGACGTTTCTGGTGCGATCGGGATCATACAGGTCGAGCAGCGTTGCCTGCGTGATCGCGTCGGTCGCGCCCAACGAACCCGGGTGCAGCGGGTTGCCTTCCAGTTTCGTGGGCCGACCGTCATTCGAGCGGGCGAGCACGCCTGTACCGATACCCGCAAGAACGACGGCCGTGGCATAGTAGCGCGGCTTGCCCGGCACCAGGTCCTCGACCGCCTGCACAAACGGCACTGCGCGCCTCTGGGGCAGGAAACGACAGCCAGTCAGACCTGCGAGCGCCAGCGACGCTCCCATTACCTGGAAGAACTTCCGACGGTCCAGGGTCAGGAGCGACGCGCGCTCGGGAAACTCATCCTCCACCCACGCCTGAAACTCGGGAGTGTCCGCCAGCTCATCGAGGCTTCGCCATTGTCGCCCCGAGAGCCGAGAGCTGAGGTCTGCCAGTCGCGACCCTACCATTTCCTGCACCGTGCCCCTTGCCTCTTGCCTCTCGCCTACCGATGACATATCGAGCAATCCGTTAGCTGTTCCACTTTGATGCCGTACTCGTCCACGAGCTTGCGGCCGACCTCCACATGGTTCTTCGGGTGCGAGTAGTGCGGGTTCATCACCTCTTCCTTCGGGCGGATGAACTCCTCGGGCTTACGATGACACTGCAGGCACCACGCCATGTGGAACGGCTTGGCTTTATAGGTGATCTGCATCTCGTGCACAGGGCCGTGGCACTCGGTGCAGCCGATGCCCTTCTTCACATGGATGCTATGGTCGAAGTAGACAAAGTCAGGCACGCTGTTGACCAGGTTCCACTTGATGGGCTCGCCGGTTTGGAAGCTCTTGCGCACGGGCTCAAGCAGCGGGCTGTTGGTCCATATCTGCGAATGGCAGCCCATACAGGTGTGCGTCGGGGGAAGTCCGGCCTTTGGCCCCTTCTCCACCGACGTGTGGCAGTACTGACAGTCGAGACCGAGCTCGTTGACATGGTGCTCGTGGCTGAACGGCACGGGCTGATCGAGCGGAATGTCCACCTTGGTGTTGTAGGGGGCTCGCGATATGGCCGATCCTGCCAGCAGGGCCACCGCCGGCAGCAGCAGCCCCAGGGTGAGACTCACCCTGGCTATGGTGTTGGAGGCCGGTGGGAAAAGTTGTCTCATGATTTCGTCGCTCAGGGTTCAGCTCATGGCCCGGTCTATCGCCAGCGCGAGGAAGACCAGTGCCAGGTAGGAAAGGGAGAACTTGAACACGCCGCGCGCCGAGCCCCGATCACGCCGTCTCGCCAGCTCGACGACCCGTCCAATCAACCCTGCGTTCGCCAGTGCGGCTGCGCCGAAGTAGAGCGGCGATGCATAGCCGGAGAAGACGGGGGCAAACGAAACCAGCGCGGTGACGGCTGTGTACAGGGCGATCTGGCGGATGGTTGCATCGTCACCGCGCACGACCGGCAGCATAGGCACGCCGACCCGTGCGTAGTCGTCCTTGATCATGAGCGCCAGGGCCCAGAAGTGCACCGGTGTCCAGACGAAGATGAGGGCAAACAGTATCCACGCGGTTAGGCTGAGGGACCCGTCGACAGCCGCCCATCCCACCAGCGGCGGCACGGCTCCCGCAGCACCGCCTATGACGATATTCTGCGTCGAGCGGCGCTTCAGCCATGCCGTGTAAACGCCCACGTAGTAGACCAGACCGACCATCGAGAGCACAGCGGTCAGAAGGTTCGCGACTGCCCAGAGGAGCACGAACGCGGTTCCGGCCTGCGCAACTGCGAACAGGATGGCTTCGCGGACTCCGATGGCATGGGTGACGAGCGGACGATTCGATGTTCGCTCCATGCGGGCGTCTATGTCGCGATCCATCAGCATGTTGATGGTGTTGGCCGCGCCGGCTGCCAGATAGCCCCCAACAGCCACGGCGAGAAAGAGCCCCCAACCTGGCCAGCCCCCGGCTGCCACCACCATTGCGGTCAGCGTGGTGATGAGCAGAAGGCTGATAATCCGCGGCTTCGTCAGCGCAAGGTAGTCGCGCCAGGTCGCCGCCGTCCTCGTTGTGGACATGGCTTCAAAGGCCGCGGCGCCGACCGAACGGCCTGGCGGCGTCCCCATGGCGGTCGTGGTGACCGGAACCTTCATACCCGTACCTCTCCTCGTGGCGCCTGCGCCACCTCGCCTCGGATCTTCGCAGCGCGGATGTCGGTCTCGATGGGAGTCGCTGCAGCCAATGCGACCGGTTCCATCCACGTCGAGGCAGCCATCACCACGACGCCGATCCAGAGAGTGTCCGCTGCCAACAAGTGCACCACCTGCATAGCGATCGGCGCCAGCAGGAACAGATTCACGAACCCAAGCACGATCTGGCCGATCACCAGCACGGAAACGAACGTAGCGGCGCGCCGCGCACGCTCCACCGCCCGTCCTACGGACCCCGCCAGCATGATCAGAAACGCTCCCATGATGATGGCGATGACGGGATGGATCACGCGCATCCGGACAAGGAGATGGGCGGTAGGGGAGAGGTCGTGACGGACCGCCTCACGCAAGCTCGCTGCAGGGAACAGAGTGTCCCCCAGGGCGGTCACGGCTCCGGATGCGCCGATGGCGATCAGTCCGATCAGCGCAAGCGCCAGCGCAATGCCGAGCGTGCCTGCCGAACGGATATGGACTCCCGAATGTCGGGCCAGCCACCCTGTGAGCGACAACAGTGCCAGGAGAACCAGCGTGTTGGTGAGGTGAACTGCAATCACAACGGCGCGCGCAGTGGAGTCGTTCTCGGCGACCAGCCCGAACAGTACGAGCCCCGCTCCCAGCAGGGCTTCCACGATGGCGATGGCTCCGGCGCCGAGCGCCGTCTTCCGCGCGGGATGCCCGACCGGCAGGCCTCTGAGGGCGATGATCACGAGAGCCAACACCATAAGCAGCAACACGCCCGAACTCGCTCTATGGATCAGCTCGAACCACATCTCCGTGGTCCTGGGCACGAGAAGAACGGAACCGTCACACGTTGGCCAGTGGCCACCGCAACCAGCGCCCGATCCCGTGGCGCGGACCAAAGCGCCCCAGAGTATGACTCCAACAGCGTATCCGGTTGTGATCCACGCAAATCGCGCGATATGTGCACGTGCCATGGGATCCATAGTGCCGCAGAACCGGTGAGTTCTTGCTGGCGTTCACAATATGTAGCTAAGCTAAGCGATTATACCACGCGGCAGGGATGCAAGTTCCGGCGGTCGAGCAAAATCTGCGGATTCCTCGTTGCGATGTTCACAAAGGTATAATCGCCCGATCGACACCATCAGAGGAGGCGTGACTTGGAGCGCACTCTCGTACTTGTGAAGCCCGACGGCGTCAGGCGGCAGCTTGTAGGCGAGATACTATCGCGGTTCGAGCGCCGCGGCTTTCGCATTGTTGGCCTCAAACTGGTCCAACCAACCCGTGAGATCGCCGAGCGGCACTACGCCGTCCATCAGGGCAAGGCGTTCTACGAGTCCCTTGTGAGCTTCATCACAAGCGGGCCCGTCGTGGCCATTGCGCTCGAGGGGCCGCAGGCCATCCGGCTGGTCCGTCAGATGATGGGAGCCCTCAAGCCTGAAGAAGCCGCGCCGGGAACGATCCGGGGCGACTTCACCAACGACATTCAGACCAACCTCGTCCACGGTTCTGACGCGCCCGAGACTGCGGCGGCCGAGCTCGCCATTTGGTTTGGCGCCGACGAACTGCTCGCCTGATCGCGCTGTGTACATCACGCTTCTCCTCGACGTCGAGGACATCATCACCCCTGAAGCCGATGACATTGCGCGCGATGTCGCCGCGATCCTGTCGGATCAGGGCGTGTGCGCGACATTCTGCGTTGTCGGCGAGCGCGTCCGCCAATGGGTCAGCCGGGGACGGGCCGATGTGATCGACGCTCTGGCACGGCATGATGTGGGTACGCACACCGACCTCCATAGCGTGCACCCCACGATCGTCGAGTACCTGGCGCCTGTCCCGTTTGATGAAGGCGTTGAGGAGGCCCTTCGGCGCGAACGGCCGGCCGTGCGTGCGATCGAACAGGTCTTTGGAGTGACCCCGTCATGCTGGGGAGGTCCGGGCAACACCTGGGGACCGCAGATCAACGAAGCGATGGCGCGCCTCGGCGTGCCGGCTATCGTGTATGCTCACACTCGCGTCCCAGATGGCGACATCCATCGGTACTGCGGAACGCTCTGCTATCCGGCTGGCCACTATGCCGGTGATGGAGACTACCACGATGACGCGAAGTGGGAGCGCAACATCGCTCGCCTGCAGGACGAACTCCGGAAGGACCGCGATAGGGGTCTGCAGTGGTCGGAGGTGTTCCTCGGTCATCCAAGCCGGATTCTCCACGAGGAGTTCTGGGATGGGCAGAACTTCAGTCTCGGCAACCAGCCAGAACTGGAGGCCTACGTGCTTCCGCGCCGGAAGTCCGACAGCGATCTCGAGCGGGCCCTGGGCAACTTGCGAACCACCGTGCAAGTGCTGCGCGATATGCCGGGCATCGAGATGAGGACGATCCGCCAGATGAACGCATTGGCGGCCGGCGGCGAGACTCGCGCGCTGACGCATGACGAGATCGAACTGGTTCGTCCTGCCATTCAGGCCAATGTGCGAGCCATGGCCGGCTGGGTCATCCTGCCGCCAGACACAAACGTCGAGCCGATCTGGCGTCAGACCGACGAGCGACTGAATACGCTGGAGCGCGTCGTCCTCACGCAGTAGCAGCCGCCCTTCAGTTTACCGGGCAGGGCAGCGGCTCTCCTCGCAGTCCGGCCACCAGGTTTTCCGCTGCGATGACTGCCATGCGGGTGCGCGTCGCCACCGACGCGGACCCGATGTGGGGCAGAACCACGACGTTGTCGAGGGCGAGCAGCGGCTCATTGCCGGGGACGGGCTCGACCTCGAACACATCGAGACCGGCGGCGGCTATCGCGCCTGTTACCAGCGCTTCGTAGAGAGCCTTCTGGTCCACGATCGGGCCGCGGGCGGTGTTGATCAGCATGGCGGATGGTTTCATCAGCTTCAGCTCACGCTCGCCGATAAGGTGCGTCGTCTCCGGCAACAGGGGCGTGTGAATCGTGACGAAGTCACTCGCCTGCAGGAGATCGTCGAGAGACACACGATGGGCGCCGAAGTCCCGTTCCGCGGCTTCGTTGGGACGGGCGTCGGCGTACAGGATCGTCATCTGGAAGCCGCTGGCCCGCCGCGCGACTTCATAGCCGATGCGTCCCATCCCGACGATTCCCAGCGTGGCGTGATGCACGTCGGCGCCGGCCATGAACAGCGGCGACCAGGTGAGCCACTTCCCGGCCCTGACAATGCGATCGCTCTCTACAATCCGGCGCGCCGTAGCCATGAGCAGAGCGAAGGCAAGGTCAGCGGTCGTCTCGGTGAGAACGCCCGGCGTGTTGCCCACTTTGATTCCTCGAGCCGTACATGCCGCGACGTCCACATTGTCGTAGCCGACTGCGAGCTGGCTAACGACGCGCAGGTTCGGCGCCCGATCTAGCAGTCCCGCATCGATCCTGTCCGTGAGCAGGCAGAGCAGCCCATCGCATGGCGCAGTGCGATCCGCCAGCACGTCGTAGGGCGGCGGCAACTCATCCGGCCAGACATCGGCGTCTGCCGCCGCCTGGATGATCTGCATTCCGGCCTCCGGAATCTGCCTCGTCACGAACACCCTCGGTTTCATTCCTGTGACTCCCCATGGTCCATGTGATCTGCGCCCGGTCGTTGCGGTCAGGCGCAGGTTACTACCTCGACGCCGTCTGGCTCGAACGTCTTGACCAACTGCGTGCGCAGCCGCTGGAGGCCCGGCCCCAGCGAGGCCGCATATCCGACATCAATGAGCACCGTCGTGCCGTCCTCGGCTAGCATCCAGTCCTGCTGCGAGGCGCCACCTACCACTAGCGCGCCTGCTCCCGCCCGTACGGCTAGCGAGACCATGCCGTCGCACTGGCCGCTGGCCGCCGCCAGCCGACTGATGGGGTAGTCGGGCGTATGCGAGCAGCGGATGGACTTCACGCCCAGCGCGTCCTGCACCTGAGCCAGCACGGTGTTCAGCGATACGTTCAGAGGCAGTTCGCCGATCCTTCCGCGTCCATAGGGCGTGCCGGGATTGCTCAGGGCATAGACGTCGTACGCTACCTCCTCGTACGGATGCGCGTCCAGGATCGCCGCGATCACGCCCTGAAGCTCGCGCTGCTGCACTACCATTTCGATGCGGATCTCAGGGGTGCGCTCCAGCTTGCCAATCTCGCCGATGGCGGGTCTGGCGCCCTCGCAGGGAAGGAACGTGCCCGTCCCCGGGATCTGGAACGAGCAGTGGCTGTACTTGCCGATGTGGCCGGCTCCCGCCTCAGCGGCAGCTTGCATGACGGCGTCGGCCCGCTCAGGCGGAGTCGGAACCGCGATCTTTAGCAACTGCTCATAGGCGGTGGGCCGCAGCACCGAAGTCGCTGCGATTCCCAGTCGCTCTGCCAGGCTGTCGTCGAACCCCCCTGGAGCCGCTGCGAAGCTATTGGGCAGTACATACAGCGCGACCCGCCGCTCGACCAAATGGCAAACGCGCTCGCCGATCGGATCATCGCGGCGTAAGGCGCACATGGGCTCCGTGATCAGCGGCGCCGCGGTAATCAGCAGGGCATTCCGATGTGCTGCGGCGGTGGACACCGCATCAAAAGTGGGCATCGGCGCGAGCACTGCTGTCTTCACGGCATCCGTGGGAGACCCAATCTGCAGGCCGTAGGGTTCCTCCGGAGAGGCGAGGGGCGACGGAGCCAGGTATTCCAGAAACTCGGTGATAGCCGCAACCGAAGGCGAGCGCCTCACGCGACGCGAAGCCTTGGTCTCAAGGTTGTCAGGCGAATCGGGACACACGACACAACCCTCCTCTGCCAGAAGCTCCGGCAATGGCGCAGCGAGTATATCAACACGCGGGATGGGTGTCAAGAACGGTCGTGGTGATCGGCGGCGAGCCGCGGAGATGGGAAGGCGGAGATGTGCGAAAGGGCGGCGCAGCGGCCGCCCTCGGAGTGGTTCCCTCAAAGCCGGGCAGAGTGGTGTGGCGTTGTCTTGCGTCAGGTGATCGAGATGGTTCGGTACCGACCTAGGGTGAGGCGAAGGTCGCGGATGCGGGTATCGGGAGCGGAAGCTCCCCTGCAGCG
>JAAYVH010000103.1 GCA_012517255.1 Chthonomonadales bacterium | reverse complement strand
GATTTCGACACGGCGCTTCGCGCCGGCTCAATCACCGGCGGGCTGCGTGCGCACCACGCAGGGGCGTATCAGCCGGACGGCCGATGTTGCGATCACATGATGCGACGCCGGCACCGGCTGGTACGCCCGTGTCACCGACGCGTCCGAGGGCGTCACGGTTGTCCTGGCGATCATGCGGGACATGGGCGAACCAACCGCGCGCTGCCCCGTTCCTCTTCATAGTGGTTCCGCTCGGCGGTTGATTCGCCCCTACGGGCTGCCGGAGCGCGGGCGCGCCATGGCGAACGACGCTCCGCCACGTTGTCGCGCGCGCGGCGAAGCGATCCCGAGCAGTCCACGCCTATCGGCATGTTCCGGCCACAAGGGAATCCGGCGACGGTCGGACGTGTATACTCGTGGAAGGAGGTGGCCAGACCATGAGCCCGGAAGAGATGAGCCGTCGCCGCGCTCTGCAGACCGGAGCGCTTGGCGCGCTTGCCGTGGGGATGGCGGCAGGCGGCGCCTTCGCAATGTCCCATCCAACCGATGAAGGAGCCGACAGCATCATGCAGCAAGATGATTCGCCCCGCAAGGCCGAGGCCGTGCGCTGGGGACGCGTAAGCGTGAAGGATTTCGGCGCCGTCGGCGACGGCGTCGCGGACGAGACCGGAGCGTTTCAGCGCGCGCTCGACGCTGTCGGCAAGGCCGGTGGAGGCGATGTCTATGCCCCGCCGGGACGCTATCTCTTCCGCGGCAGCCTGAACGTGCCGGTCTCGACGAATCTGGTCGGCTCGTTTCGGTCCGTGCCCGCCCACAACGGGATCCGCGACGCCGGCCTGCCCAAGCCCGGCGACGATGGCACCACCCTGATGCCGACAGCCCATCAGGGCAACGAGGAAGGCCCTGCGTTCATCACGCTCAACACCAACAGCGTCCTGCAGGGCGTGACTGTGTTCTACCCCGAACAGGATCCCAAGGCCGCGCCGAAGCCCTATCCCTGGGCAGTGCGCATGCTCGGCAAGAACCCTGCGGTGCTCGATACGGAGCTGCTCAATCCCTACAACGCCATTGATACCACCACCACCGAGCGCCATCTCATCCGCTGTGTCCACGGCCAGCCTCTGCGGCGAGGCATCAAGGTGGACCAGATCTACGACATCGGACGCATCGAGGATGTCCACTGGAACCCGTGGTGGAGCATGTCCGAGCCCGTGATGAAGTTCATGGGCGAGGAGGGCGAGGGGTTCATCCTCGGCAAGACCGACTGGGAGTACATGGTTAACTGCTTCTGCATCATGTACAGAGTCGGCTTCCGGTTCACCAGGTTCCAGCATGGCCCGGGCAACACGGTGCTCACCCAGTGCGGTTCGGATGTCGGGCCTGTCGCGGTGCTGGTCGAGGACTGCCAAGCGCATGCCGGCATCGCGTTCAACAACAGCCAGTTCATGGCGGGCATCGAAGTCGCAGCATCCAACACCGGGCCGCTGAAGTTCGTTAACTGCGGCTTCTGGCCGATCCCGACGACCGACTGGCATGCCAACCTGAGCGGCTCCGGGCATGTGACCTTCAACGGCTGCCACTTCTCCGATTGGGCCATGAAGACCCCGGGGACGCCGGCGATCAAGGCCCGTTGCAGCGGGTTGACCGTCACCTCGTGCGACTTCATGGCAGCCGGCAAGAACCAGATCGAGATCGAAGAAGGCGTCAGGTCGGCCATCGTCGTCGGCAATCGGCTGCGCGGCGGAGCGAGGGTGGTGGACCGCACGGGCAAGGCGCAGATCGGCTTCAACACCGATGGCTAGCGACCTCGGCTACGTCCGTCAGGCCCGGAATATCGGCTCATGACATCCCGGATGTCGCCGCGCGCGCGCGTGCTGGCGGCCATTGGCCGCGAGGAACCCGATCGGACGCCCTTCGACTTCTGGGCCGAACCGGCCGCGCTCAACCGGCTGTTCGCGCATCTGGGTCACAGGGACGAAGAGCGGCTGCTCAACGATCTCGGCGTGGACATCCGGCGCCTCAACGCGGTCGAACCTCCGCTGACCGAGCTCGGCAACGGCAGGCTGCAGAACATGTGGGGCGAGCGGTTCATCATGCGCCCGACACAGTGGGGACCCGTCCGCGAGGACATGCCCGGCGCATTGGCCCACGCGCGCGATATCGCGGATATCGAGCGGTTTCCCTGGCCCACGCCTGACATGCTCGATTACTCGGACCTCGCCGACCGATGCCGACGATGCGGCGACCATGCCGTCATGTACGGCTTCGCCGATGTCTGGCAGCGTCCCGCCCTGGTTCGGGGATGGGAGCGCCTGTTCGAGGACATGGTCGAGCGTCCCGAGTGGGCCCACGCGCTGTGCCGCAAGTTCACGGACTTCTACCTCGAGGACTACACGCGGGCGCAGGAGATCTGCGGAGGGCGCATCGACCTGTTCCTGCTTATCAGCGACCTCGGTTCGCAGCGCGGGCCGCTCATTTCGCTTGCCATGTTCCGCGCGTTCGTCGCACCGTATCTGAGGGCCACGATCGAACGCATCCACGCCCTCGGCGCCAGGGTCATGTACCATAGCTGCGGCCTGATTCGTGATTTCATTCCCGACCTGATCGAGCTTGGCGTGGATGTTCTCGACCCCATCCAACCGGTGAGTCCCGCCATGCAGCCCGAGCGGCTGAAGTCCGATTTCGGCGACCGCCTCGCCTTCCATGGCGGGATCGACACCCAGGTCCTGTTGCCGTCCGGCACGCCGGCGGAGGTTGCCGCCGAAGCGCGCCGATATTGCGCGACCCTGGGCAAGGGAGGCGGCTACATCCTCGCTCCGGCGCATCTTTTCCAGCCCGACGTTCCGCCCGAGAACGTGCTGGCCGTCTACGGTCCCTCTCTCCTGAAGCCTCCCGCGCAGTGACGAACCGACGTTGCCCCCCACCCCTGGCGGGCGGAGGCAAGGGGAGGGGGGTGTTGTGTGCCGTCGTCCCGGGGGCTTGCGCCGCCCGGCTACCATCCATCGTCGCTACGCGACGGGTTGGGGTGATGGTGG
>JAAYVH010000102.1 GCA_012517255.1 Chthonomonadales bacterium | reverse complement strand
GGTAGAGAACGGCGCAGTCGCTGAAGGACCCACCGGAACTCACATGGGTCAGAATGCGGTTGGCGACGAAGACGGCCTCCTCCTGCTCGTTGGGTACCTCCCGCGCCTCGATGGGCTGGCCCCCTTTGGTTTGTGTCCACAGTCGCTTGGGGTGCCTGGTTCTGTTGTGCGAGACGACGCGATGGGCGGCATCGAGAATCGCTTGCGTCGAACGGTAGTTCTGCTCCAGCTTCACCACCGTTGCGTCGGGGTAGTCCCGTTCGAAGCGCAGGATCAGGTCAACGCGCGCGCCTCGAAAGGCGTAGATGGACTGATCATCATCGCCGACCACGCACACGTTGCGGGTACCGGCAGCGAGCAGCTCCACCAGCGCGAACTGCGCGTAGTTGATGTCCTGGTACTCGTCCACCAGGATGTGGTCGAAGCGTCGCTGATAGAACTGCCGGACCTCCGGGTTGTCCTTCATCATGGCGACGGCGCGCATCAGAAGGTAATCGAAATCTAGAGCGCCATCCGACGCCAACTGCTCTTGATAGGCTGCGTAGACACGCGAGACCACGTCCTCAAAGTAGCCGTGGTGGTTCTCCGCATACTGCTCGGCGGTGATGAGGCGCTCTTTGGCGCGGCTAATGGCCGAGAGCACGGCGCGCGGCGCGAATCTCTCCTCCGATATCTGGAGTGCGCGGAGGCAGGCACGTATGGCCGCCATCTGATCCGCATCGTCGAACACCACGAATCGAGGGTTCAGGCCGACGGAGCTGCCCGACTCGCGCAGCATCCGCGCGCAGCAGGCATGAAACGTCCCGATCCACATGCCCCGGCATGAGCGGCCTATCAGCTTCTCGGTGCGCTCACGCATCTCATTCGCGGCCTTGTTGGTGAACGTTGCGGCGAAGATCCGATGGGCAGGGACGCCCCGTTCCGCCATCAGATAGGCGATGCGATGGGTGAGCACGCGGGTCTTGCCCGAACCGGCGCCGGCGAAGACGAGCAACGGACCGCCCGGATGAAGGACAGCCCGCCGTTGGGCATCATTGAGGCCTCGGAGAAGGACATGGTCGGTGGCTGGTTCTGACATGGTTCATTATAGCCGTGCATCGTGCACGGATGCCCGGCCTCAGACACCCAAGGGCGGGGTACTCTTACTCCGATCTGTGGGAGGCTAGAGTGGACTCGAAGACGCGCGCACTGATAGATGAGCTCAAGCGGTATGTGGTGGTCGAACCCTATCCCTTCGTCGTTGATCTTGCCAACAGCTCGGGGATGTGGCTAAGGACGCTCGACGGCCGCCGCTTGTTCGACTGGGCCGGATACTATGGCTCCAAATGGATCGGGCACAACCATCCGGCCATGCAGGATCCGTCCTATGTGCAGCGCTTGGTGCTTGCGGCCAACAACAAGGTAGCCAATCCGGACTTCCTCACGGTGGAGTGCCTCGAGTATTACCGGGCCATCTACCGCCTCGCGCCGCGCTGCATGCAGAACGAACGCCTCGAAGTCTATGCCGTCAACTCGGGCGCAGAAGCGGTCGAGAACATGATGAAGTACATGATCAACCTCCACCTTCAGAAGTTCCCACGGGAGCAGTGGGAGAGGGTGCGGCGTCGGTTCATCTACTTCGACCAGGCATTCCATGGCCGGACCGTGTTCGCGCTGAACGTAACCGAGTTGAGCAACGCGCCAGTGATCACGAGCGGATTTCGCGGCTTCAACGAAGGCAACATCCAGATCGCGTTCCCCGCTGTGGACAACGACGCTCCTCGCCGAGAGAATGAGGCTCGCACACAAGCGGCGCTTGACGAGGTTGAGGAGGCGCTCGCCCGGAATCCTGACGGCATTTGCGGCATTGTCGTAGAGCCTCTGCAGGGAGCGGGCGGGCATCGGGTCGCGGAGCCAGCGTTCTTCCGGGGGCTCAGCGAGCTTGCGGCTCGCTACGGTACGTTTCTGGGGCTAGACGAAGTGCAGACGGCCGGCGGTCAGACCGGCACGTTTTTCGCTGCCGACCAGTTCGATCTGCCTCATGCCCCGCAGGCGATCGCGGCCGCCAAGAAGATGGCGTGCGGCGTGGTCTACATGCTGTACCCCATGGATGATCGGGGCGTGCTCGATTCCACATGGGGCGGCACGCTCGCGGACATGGTGAGATTCGTGCAGGAGCTCTGCATCGTCGAAAGGGAGGGGCTCATCGAGGCAGTGCCGGCAAGGGCACAGCATCTCGTGGATGTCCTGCAGCGCCTGGCGCATGACTACGCCGAGGTGATCTGCAACGTGCGTGGTCTGGGTATCTACCAGGGGTTCAGCCTCCGCAGAGAGGCCGACAAAGCTCGGCTGATCGCCGACGCCCTCCAGAACGAGGACATGCTGCTGCTGGGCGCGGGCCATGACTCCATCCGACTGCGGCCTACGCTGGGCGTGTCCGACGCCGACATAGACGAGTTCGGGAATCGGCTTGAGCGGTGTCTCAGGCGCGTTGCTGCGGCATCGAGTTCAGGAGGCGGAGACGATGCCTGAGCAGGCGTGGCTCACGCTGTCGCAACTTGCCGGGCTGATCCGGCTGGAGATCGAGGAATGGTCCAGCCGTGCCGGCGACGTGCTCGTGGTAGCGGAGGTGTCGGAGATACGACGCAGCCCCGGCGGACACTGGTTCATCGTCCTTGTGGAACGTCGGGATGAGGGCATTGTCGCCGAGATGCGGGCGGTGGTATGGCAACGCCAGAGCTCGGTTCTGGAGCGCTTCCGGGCGGCTACAGGCTCCCCCGTTGCGGCCGGGATGGAGTTGCTCTTGCGTGGCCGTGTCGGGTTTCACGAGCGCTACGGCCTTCGCTTCGATATTGCCGACATTGACCCAACCTACACGCTCGGCGAGATGCAGAGGAAGCGACGGGAGGTCATCGAGCGTCTGAGGCGCGAGGGGCTGCTGGAGCGCAACAAGCGCGTCCGCTTCGTGGAGGTTCCCCAGCGCGTCGCCGTCGTATCGTCCGAGATGGCCGCCGGATATGGCGACTTCCTTCGCCACCTGCACGATAACCCCTACGGCTACGCCTTTGCCGTACGGCTCTACCCGGCGCTGATGCAGGGCGATGGAGCGGAGGTTTCCGTGGCCGGCGCGCTCGGCAGGATTGCGGCCGTTGGCACCTTCGACGTAGCTGTCGTCATCCGTGGAGGCGGCAGTCAGGTGGACCTGAGCTGCTTCGATACGTATGGCATAGCGGCCGCCATCGCGAACCTGCCCCTGCCGGTCATCACCGGTCTCGGGCACGAGCGCGACGAGACCGTGGCGGACATGGTGGCGCATACCCGCGTAAAGACGCCGACTGCCGCCGCGGAGGCGATTCTGGCCCGAGTCCGAGCCTACGAGGAACGAATGGAAGAAGCATGGGCTCGCATCAGCGCGCTCAGCATACAACAGATGGAGACGGCGAGCCGACGGCATGCTCTGGTTACGTCGCGGTTCGGCAGTGCCGCGTCCGATGCCATCGGCGCCGAGCGGACACGCTTGGAGGGAGTCGTCCGTCGAACGGTTGGCGCGGTTCCTCGGCTGGTTCGCCAGCACGAGAGCGGATTGGCTGGGGCGACGAGATCGCTATGGAGGCTGGCGTCCGATGCGATCAGCGTCGAGCGCTCGCATCTGGAAGGGGTCGTCCGTCGCACGGCTGGGGCAGTTCCTCGTCTGGTCCGGCGGCACGAAAGCGGCTTGGCTGGGGTGGCCAGGTCGCTCTGGAGGCTAGGGACGGCAGGCTTGCGCGACTTGCGGCCCCGCTTCGTCACGCTGGCGGCTCTGCTCAAGCAACGGTCGCGCACCGTGCTGCAGCGCGAAGACATGCGCCTGGGCGGCCTCCAGCGTGAACTCGCGCATCTAGATCCGGCCTCCATCTTGCGGCGCGGCTTCAGCATCACCCGGTTCGAAGGCAAGGCCCTGGTGAGCGATGAGGGCCTGTTGTTGGGTGACGAAATCGAAACGCTGCTCGCCGACGGCAAGATCATGAGCCGCGTCTACGGAGTTGGAGGTTCCCATGAAAAGGGATGAAATGACATACGCTCAAGCGATGGCGCGTCTCGAGGAGATCGTGAAGCGCCTTGAGACCGGCGAGGTCTCGGTGGATGAACTGGCAGAAGCGGTCAAGGAAGGCGTGCGATTGGTCGAGTGGTGTCGCAAGAAGCTGAGAACCGCCGAAGCTGACGTTGAGACGGCGCTAAAGGGACTGGACTCCGACGCTAGCCCTGGCCAGGATGCAAAGCCTACCAGGGCTCCCACGGCAGAGCCTGCCGTTCCCGCGAATGACGACGAGTACGACCCGTTTTCGTGAGGATGAGGGTGGGCGAGGAGGGACTCGAACCCCCGACATCTTCCGTGTAAAGGAAGCGCTCTGCCAGCTGAGCTACCCGCCCGAGGTGGTACCGGTGTGAGTATAGACGCCGCCCTCCGACCGAGTCAACCGACTCCAACCCTGCGCATCGCCCGCTCCTTCGATGACATCGTGGGCTGTCTGTCCGTGCGCCTCGTCGTCTTTGTGGGTGAGCAGGAGGTGCCGCTCGATGAGGAGGTGGATGCCTACGACGCAGATGCTACGCACTATTGTTGCGTGCTGGACGGGCATGTCGTGGGCACAGCGCGGCTCGTGTTGCTCGAGCGCGGCTGGGGGAAGATCGGTCGTGTGGCCGTGCTTCGGCCGTACAGGCGAAGAGGAATCGCGACCGCGCTCATGCGGCGGATTCTGGATCACGAAGCGTCGGCGCTGTCCCTGGTTACCCTGGACGCGCAGGTAACCGCCATCGGCTTCTATGAGCGATTCGGCTTCGTCGCGGAAGACGACGTGTTCATGGATGCGGGCATTCCTCACCGTCGAATGGTTCTCAAGAGGCGACAAGAAGACGGGGCGCCCGAAGGCGCCCCGTGCGGCAGCAACGTCGGCAAGCTGCTCTAGAGACGATCAGGCGCGGTATCTACCTGCGTGATCGCCCACGAGCGTCCGAAACGTTCCAGTACGAAGCTCAGATAGACCACTCTCGTCTGGCCGTCTCGCCCGCGGTATGTGTGCTTGGCCGACAGAGTGCACACGTCATTCGACCGTCTTCGGGCGCGGAACACATCGAAGCGAACTGTGTCAGCGCCGACCATAAAGTCCCTCGTCATGTCCAGATAGTCGTTCGCAGTCAGCGAGTACTGGTAGCGGCCCTTGCTGAAGATGGCGATGTCTACTCCTGGCTCGGTCAGGTACGTCAGAGTCCCGATGTCGCCATACCGGAAGGCATCCTCGAGATCCTCGATGGCGCGGCGCAGATCACTGTCAATGTTGCGTGTATCACGCCACCACGCGCCGGAGTCCAGGTAGTATCCGCCGTCGCTGTAGCCGTAGTACGAGCCGCCTACGTAGACCGGCACCTCGATGTAGACCACCCGCGGCGGGCGGTAGTGGACATATCGCCGGTACACGTACGGCGGGCAGACCCCGTAGTAGAAGTGGTACGGCGAAATGAACACATCCACGCTCACGTAGCTGTGGCTGTAATACGGGTAGTAGTGGTAGCCGTGAGGGAAGTAAACCCCGAACGCCGGCGATGAGACACGTACCGCCGGTCGGAGGCTGATCCCGCGGTCATAGCGGCGTCCTTCGGCCGACCGGGTGAACATATCACGGGCTGTGTCTCGGTAGGGGCGGGGACTGGGCACCCGAATGCCCGAGTCATACTGGGCATCGCGGCCTGAGGGACGACCGTCCTCACGGCTGCGCGGTGATCTGTCGATCGAGCCGCCGGGTCGCGGATCATCCGTCCGATCGCGGCCAGACCTCGGCCCACGATCAAAGATGCCCCGATCGCCTCGACTGTCGCCGCTGCGCTGGCCTGCCGTCGAACGATCAGGCGCTCGACCGTTGGTTTCCTGGCCGGCACCGGTCCGCTCATCGCGCGTCGGCGGTCTGCGCTCGATGCTGCCGCCTTCGCGGGGTCCGCGATCGCCGGGGCGCCCGCGATCATATGCGTTGCCATCTCGCTCACCCGGTCCCGATTGCGGCCGGTCAACGGAGCGATCGGGGCGATAGGAGTCGCGGGGGGATCGGATGTCGGTTGTGCTTCCGTCTGTTCGTCCCGACTGCCTCGAAGAGTCCCGATCATCTGCTGGACCGCGATCGCGGCTGGGACGAGGATCCGATGGCGGAGGCACGCTGTCTCGTCCCCGCTCGATGCGAGGGGGAGCGCTGTCACGCGATGGACCTCTGTCGCGTGCGGGAGGCGTATCGCGCGACGGGTCGGAGATCCGCGGAGGAGGCGCCTCGCGGCCAGGTGATGCATCTCGAGACGGCGGAGCCTCACGACGCGGAGCTGCTTCCTCGCGACGCGGACCGGCGCCCCGGTCACCGCCACGGCGATCCTGAGCCGTTGCGGTGGTTAGGGTCATAGCGATGAGCAACGCTCCGGCTGCGAGCGCCAGAGACATCGCGATGTGCGTGGTGTGCGGCCTGTTGCGTTTCATGCCAACCACCTCCATGGACAGGGCGCCTGCCGATCATGCCGCCTACGCCCACTCTCCATAACGTCTCGGCGATCCTTGTGTGACATCCCGCTGATCGGCTCTCTATCCACCTGGTTGGACGACCGGGCGCACAGCTTAGTTTCTAGAGGCCGGCCGCATGCCCATCGCATCGCGGGTCTGAAGCGCCGAAATACGATCCGGTGTTCGGATCGACCTCGATGAGCTGATAGGAGCTCGAGTGTTGCCACGGTCCCAGTCGCCGCACATGATGACCCAGCCCTTCGAGCGCTCTTAGCAGCTCCGGGCCGAAGCGGCTCTCTGCGTGAATGGCCATGCGGTCGCCGTCCGGCACGTGCTGCCATCGAGGCGCCTCCACGGCCTGCTGAACGTTCATCTGAAAGTCTACGAGCGAGGTGATCACCTGCAGGTTGCTCTGAACCTGGACGTCGCCGCCTGGGGTCCCGCCTACATAGCGAAGCTGTGGACCGTCGGTCACAACGTAGGCGTTGAGCGTGTGGATGGGACGTTTGGCCGGCGCAAGGGCATTAGGGCTCTGCGGGTCCAGCGAGAACCCCGTGAGCCTGTTGTTGAGAAGCACGCCTGTTCCTGGCACCACAACACCGCATCCGAACGCGTGGTAGACGCTCTGGATGAAGCTGATGGCGTTGCCCTCACGGTCCGCGATGCAGAAGTAGGTAGTATCACGGCCGGGTTCAGGCTCCGGGTCGGCAGATCCGGCATGACTCATATCGAGGCGTGAGCGGCGTCTCGCGGCAAAGTCCTTCGAAGCCAGGACAGATGACATGTCGGCGACGCGCTCGGGGTCGCCCAGCATGGCAATGCGGTCGGCAAATGCCAGCTTCTTGGCCTCCACCATGGCGTGCACGCAACGGGGCGTACCGAATCCCCAGGCCGCAAGATCATAGCCTTCGAGGATGTTCAGCATCTCGACGAGGATCACGCCTTGCGAGACGGGAGGCTGCGCATGGATCGTCATGCCGCGGTACGTCGTGGTCAGCGGCTGCGTCACCACGGTTCGATGGTCGGCAAGGTCGGACAACTCAAAGAACCCGCCCATGGCGCGCGAGTGGTCTACGATGGCCTGTGCGACCCGACCCTCATAGAAACCTTGCCGGCCGCTGGATGCGACCGCCGCAAGGGTCTGCGCCAGGTTGGGCTGCCGGATGGTCTGCCCCGGTCTTGGCGGACCGGTAAGGCCCGTTAGCTCTCGGAGGACAGGTCCGGTCCAATCCTGACCCGATTCCGCATGCGCCGTAAACACCTGCGCATAGCGGAAGCCCGCCGGGAAACCGTTCTCTGCATACTCGATCGCCGGTTCAAGCAGACGCGAGAGCGGCAGCCTGCCGAAGCGCTGATGGATAGCACACCAGGCGTCCACCATTCCCGGGACCGTGGCAGCGCGAATGCCTCGAATCGGGATACCGTCGGCATAGCGCCGGGGCTCCAGTTGTTGGGGAGATCTGCCAGACCCGTTGAACGCAAGCGCTCGGCGGGCGCCCTGGTCCCACACGATGGCGAAGACGTCGCCGCCGAGATGACTGTTGTACGGTTCCACCACCGCCAGCACCGCGGACGTAGCGATGGCGGCATCGGCGAACGAGCCGCCGTCACGGAGGATGCCGATGCCGGCCGAAACAGCGAGCGGTTGCGAGGCGGCAACCATGCCGCGCTGCGCTACCACTATTCCCCGATGGATCTGTCCGTTCCATGTATCGTCTGAAGGCATGCAGACCTCCTCTCGCTGCCATTCCGGTGCGTCGGACGGTTCAGGATCAGCCGGGACGTGGCGACGCAGGCAAAAGTGTTACGATTCATTCGCCGCATACGGCGATTTCCCTTGACAACTGCACCGAGGTTGAATATAGTAACTCAGCCATGCGGCGCGATCACGACGACTATCTTCACCGGTGTCGCCAACCGCTGCCACGCACACCAGGAGCCAGAACATGGTGACGTGTTGTCACGATATCTCCTCTCGATTCCACTTGATGAGCGATGAGGAGATTGTTGTCTATGCTCGAGCAGGCCATTCCAGCGCGGTTGAACACCTGATGTCGAAGTACAAGCACCTGGTGGAAAGCAAGGCACGGACGTATTTTCTGGTCGGAGCGGATGCCGAGGATGTCATCCAGGAAGGCATGATCGGGCTCTACAAGGCCATACGTGACTATCGGACCGATCGGCTATCGCGCTTCAGGGCGTTTGCGGATTTGTGCGTGACGCGCCAGATCATAACGGCCGTCAAGTCGGCCACGCGGCAGAAGCACAGCATGCTGAACGGATCGGTGTCGCTGGATGGGCGGAGCCCAGACCCCGAATCGGACGGGTGCCTGATGGACCACATCCCGGACGAGGCCGCCATGGATCCGCAGGTGTTTGTGACCACGATTCGGGCGCGACGTGAGTTCTATGCCACTGTACGGCAGAACCTGTCGGTGCTGGAAAAGAACGTGCTCGAGTGCTATCTTGACGGTCTGTCGTATCGGGAGATTTCGGCCCTCCTGGACTGCCGTACCAAGAGCATAGACAACGCTTTGCAGCGCGTGAAGCGTAAGATCGCCCTCTTGCAGTCCAGCCCCGAAGGCGCTGCGCTCTGCTAGTTCCATCGCCTCAGTAGCTCAGTTCGGTAGAGCAACGCTCTTGTAAAGCGAAGGTCAGCGGTTCGAGTCCGCTCTGAGGCTCCCCACTACCCCGGAATCAGATCTGCCAGCACGGTGTCGGCGATGAGCAGCCCTCGTCGTGTCAGCCGAAGTCGACCTGACGCACGCTCGATGGTACCTGCCGCAACCTGCCGACTGAACGCAGGCTCCAGGGTCCTCAGAGTATCAGAGCCAAATCGATTGCGCAGTCGCGTCTCGTCTATGCCCTCACGCAGCCTGAGACCCAGGATGATCGCCTCGGCCAGGCGCTGAGTCGGCGTTAGCGTTTCCGTCTCCGCTACCGGGCTGCTGCCGCCTCGGTATCGCCGCACGTACTCCATAGGCGTTCGCACATTCACCTTCCGCACGCCATGCGCGTACGATGCCGACCCCGCACCGAAGCCGATGTATTCCATATCGGTCCAGTAAGCTGTGTTGTGGCGCGACCGGTACCCGGGCAGAGCGAAGTTGGAGACTTCATAGTGCTCGTATCCAGCTGCTTCCAGTCGGTCTATGATGTCGCTGTACATGGCGGCGGTGACGCTCTCATCGGGCAACACGGCAGCGCCGCACGCCACCATGTCCGCGAGAGGAGTTGAAGGTTCAACGGTCAGGGCGTAGGTGGACAGGTGCTCAGTTTCCATGGCTATGGCGGCGGCGACGTCATGGAGTACATCCTCTAAGCTCTGCCCGGGACAACCGAATATCAGGTCCACGCTGATGTTGTCGAAGCCGGCGCTGCGTGCCTCAAGAATGGCGTCTCGCGCTTCGTCAGCGCTGTGGAGCCGCCCCAGACTGCGCAGGGTTTCATCGCGGAAGGACTGGACGCCTATGGACAATCGGTTGATGCCGGCCTGACGGTAGGCGGCAAGGGAGGGCGCTTGAGCGCTTGCAGGGTTGGCTTCGAGAGTGATCTCTGCGGCGCTTTCGACGCTGAAGGTATCGCGGATCAGACCCAGCGTGTTTCGAATGTGCGCGACCGGCACATGGGACGGGGTGCCGCCGCCAAAGTAGACGCTGCCAACGGGGCGGCCTCGCTCGGCGCAGCCAGTGATCTCATGCCGCAGCGCTTCGAAGTACGCCGGGATCCACTCGTCGCTGCCGGCGACAGTGGGGAAGTCGCAATAGTGGCATCGTCGCGCGCAGAACGGGACGTGCACGTAGATGGCGAGGGGATCTGGGAAGGCGCTGGTTGTGACCATGGGACGCGTCTGAGCGCTGACAGTCCGCGAGGCGCGGCATCCGCGCAGGTATACTCGGCCAAGAGTAATACCTCAGTCCGCGACGTGTGAGCCATTGATGAGAGCGCTTCGCATACTCTACCGCGCCGACGGCGGGCGGAGCGTCGGCACCGGGCATATTCTACGGGCCAAGCGGTTGTTGACAGCCCTGGCAGACGCTGCACAAACCGACGCAGTGCTTGCTCTGGCAGACGATCCCATCGGATTGCGGCTCGCTGATGGGACGCCCGCGCACGTCGTTACCACCGGGACGCTCCATTCGGCTCATGGTAAGCCAGTGTTCGATCCGGCCTCGCTCGCCCCTGTGGTTGCGCAACGTCAGTTCGATGTGATCGCGGTGGACATGCTGGATACGCCGGAAGGGAGCTTGAGCTCTCTTCGGCGTTTCGCTGGTCGCGTCATCACCTTTGACGATCGCGGGGCCGGCAGGTTGGGGGCGGACGCGATCGTCAATGTGCTCGTGAGGGAGCCTCAGCGTGCGTCTCTAGCTTCTGGGACGCTCCTGGCCGAAGGGCCCGAGTATGCGACGCTCGATCCCGTCTACGCGACTCCCACGCCTGTGCGAGACATCAAGCCTTCGCATCTCAACGCACTCGTGACTCTCGGCGGCGCCGATAGTGCGGGACTGACGCTGAAGGTACTCCGAGCGCTCCTGCATGTGGACGGACTGGGAGTGGTCTCTGTGGTGTGCGGGATCGGTTCGGCATGGAGAGAACAGGCGCTCGACGTTGCCCAGGGAGCGCCCTGGCGGCTGAACCTGCATGATCAGGTACCGAACCTGCGC
>JAAYVH010000002.1 GCA_012517255.1 Chthonomonadales bacterium | reverse complement strand
GCCGGAGCACGCTCACGCGTAACAAGGGCGAACCAACCGCGCGCCGCCGCGTTCCCCTTCCTGGCGGTTCCGCTCGGCGGTTGATTCGCCCCTACGGGCATTGTGCGGCGCGCGCACCATGGCGGACGACGATCCGCCCACGTCATCGCGAGTTCGGACGCGACGTGGCCGCGGTGGGTGTATGAGAAAGCGTAGAGAGCTTTCTTAGGAGCGAAGCGCGGCGATCCCGAGCAGTCCACGCACGGTCGCACGCCCACGACGGCCGAAGATTGCCCGCCTTGATTTCGACACGGCGTTTCGCGCCGGCTCAATCACCGGCGGGCTCGGCGACGCCGATATGAGCCGGAGCACGCTCACGCGTAACATGGGCGAACCCAACCTCGGAGTGCCGTGGTCCTCCTCATGGCGGCTCCGGTCGGCGGTTGATTCGCCCCTACGGACTCTGTCGCAGAGCGCGGGCTGCGGCGCCGCCGGGAATGCGCTGCAGCGCCATGCGCGCATCGTCGGCGAGCGCAGGATCGCGCAACAGCGCGGCGATGGCCTGAACCTGCTGTGGGCCGCCAACACATCCGAGGAGATACAACGCTTCGGCTCGTACGGGCCGAGGAAACGACGCCGAGATGAGCTTGAGCAGTTCGGTGGCGGCGGTTCTCCGTTCGGCAGACGCTCGAGGCCGGGCGCAGTGGTGCGCAACTCTGCGCAACGCCTCCATCGCCGCACGGGCCGCGCCAGGATCGGACCCGGCCATGACCCTGCCGAGCGGGACGATGAGGCTGCTGCCGACGAGAACGGCTTCCTGGACGGCCGTGGTTCGCACCCTGAGGTCGCCATTCTGGATGTCGGCGATCAACGTGGCTGCGGTCGGTCGCTGCGCCAGGAGGGCCGGAATCGAGACTGTGGAAGTCGAGCCTGTGGAGTTCATCGCGGTCTGTTCCTTCATGCTTCCAGCTTCCATGGCGCGCGGTAGGGTTCGGAGATCAGCCTGTCGGCCTCTTCGTCGCCCACGAACCGCTCGCGCGCGAAGTCAAACGTTACCCTGCGGCCCAGCCGCCACGCGATGTTGCCCAGAATGCACAGGGTTACGACGTGATGGCCTATCTCCACATCCATGACGGGCCGCTTTCCGGTCCGGATGCAGTCCAGCCAGTTCTCGCGGTGACCCGGGCTCCGGTAAATCTCGACTCCGCCGGGAGGGACCTTGAACTCCTTGGCCTTCCGCTCGGTGTCGCAGCCACCGTCGCCGCCGAGAACGACGAGGTCATCTCTGTCTCCGGTATAGGTTGCGCCCCAGTCGCCGGGGAAGCGGGGATTGGGGCTGCCGGGCTGGCTCCATGTCAGGGTCCAGTCGGGATTGCGGAACTGCCAGGTCACTTCCATGGTGGCCGGAACATCATAGAAGCCGGTGAGGTGCGGCGTCCCCTTGGCCTCGCAGGTTACGATGCCCTTGTAGTTGTCGTTGTCGGTCAGCCATGACACGATGCTGAGGGCGTGATTGCCCCGATCGCGGATGAAGCCGCCGCCCGAGTCCATGAGCCAGCGGAAGTTGAAATGCGCGCGCAGAGGGTGGTAGGGCATCCAGCGGAGCGGACCGAGCCACATGTTCCAGTCGAGCGAAGCGGGTACGGGCTGCTCCTCGCCCCAGCTATCGGTCGAGAAGTTGACGGGATGCCACACGTCCACCCGCTTGATCTTCCCGATGCCGCCGTTGCGAACGAACTGGCATGCGGCATGGGCGTTGGGGTTGGACCTGCCCTGGGCATGAATCTGGACCACGCGGTTGTACTTCCGCGCGGCCTTCACCATCGCCCGGCCCTCGGCGATGGTCTTGGCGGTGGGCTTCTCGCTCATGACGTGCTTGCCGGCCTGGCAGGCCATCACGGTCATCAACGCGTGCCAGTGGTCGGGTGTCGCAATGATGACGGCGTCGAGGTCCTTGCGCTCGAGAAGCCGCCGAAAGTCCTTGGTCACGAACGGCTCGCCTTGCGTAATGCGCTTGCGGGCGTTGGCCAGATGGTTATCGTCCACATCGCAGATGGCCGCGGTATCGGGCGTCACATGGTTCTGTCCCATGCCGCCGGTGCCGATGACGCCGATGCGAATGCGGTCGTTGGCGCCCTGTCGGCCTGGTTTGCCTATCACATTGGCTGGCACGATCGTCGGCACGGCAAGGGCTGCCGACCTCCCGATCAGTTCCCGCCGCGTCAGGTTCTTGCTGTCGCTCATAGGTGCCTCACTTCGAATGGTTGCATGGTGCTCCCACACGGTCCTAGTACGCACAGCCGAGCTAGAGTGTCCCGCACTGCGCCGCGACGAGACGGAGCAGGAGAACCTAGAGACGCCATCCCTTCCGGTACGGCGGATTGAGAAAGGCGTTGGCAGCGCGGTTGTTGGTGAACCGTCCCGAGCGCTCATCCCACTTGAGGGTTTCGCCGGGGAAGCGGATGGCGATGGCTCCCAGTAGCGCCGTCTGGGTGAGCTTGCCGCCGTAGTCGAAGTTGCTGCCCGCCTGTCGTCCGGTGCGGATGGCCTCGAGCCAGTCCCAGTGATGCCCACGGACGCGGGGTATGGTCTGAGCCGGCGCCTGAGCGCCCGTCCACTGCTCGCGAACCGCGGCAGGCTGAAGCCGGCATCCGCCTGCGCCGTGGGATCCGTGCACGATCATGCCCTTGTCGCCGATCAGGATGCCGCCGACGCCAGGCACTTCGTCATCCTCAGGGAAGCCCTCGGGCTTCGGTATCCGCTCGCTGCCGTCGTACCAGACGAGCGTCACCGGGCCCCGATCACGATCTGCGGGGAACTCGAAGGTGATCTTCGTCCCCGGAGGATAGGTCAGACCGTGGACCTTGGGATCGTAGTCCGTCACTTCGGCACGCACCGTCGTCGGCGCGGTGAGCCCGAGCGCCCAGAAGGCCGGGTCCACGACATGACAGAACCAGTCTCCCACGGTGCCGGTACCGAACGGCATCCAGCCGCGCCAGTTCCAGTGGACCCAGAACGGCGTGTAGGGGCGAAACTGCGCCGGACCGAGCCATAGATCATAGTCGAGCGTCTCGGGTATGTCGTACTTCTGGTCGAGCTTGCTCAGGTTACCCTTCTGGCAATAGACATCGCGGAACGCGTCGCAGGCGACGTGGACCGTGTGGACCTTGCCGATGGCTCCGGCCCAGACCCACTCGCACGTGCGGCGGATCGAGTCGCTCGAGTGCCCCTGGTTGCCGAGCTGGGTCACTACTCTGTGCTTATGAGCGGCCGCCATGAGCGAACGGACTTCGTGGACCGAATGGGCAAGCGGCTTTTCGCAGTAGACGTGTTTGCCGCGGCGCATGGCTTCCATGGCAATCACTGCATGCGTGTGGTCCGGCGTACCGATGACGACGGCGTCAATGTCCTTGCCCATCTGGTCGAACATCACGCGGTAGTCTTTGAACCGCTTCGCATCCGGATACTGCTCGGCCTTCTTGGCAGCATAGCCGAAGTCAACGTCGCAGAGCGCAACAAGCTTGCCGCCCTCGGCAACCACGGCATCCACGTCGGCGCCGCCCATGCTCCCCACGCCAATGCCTGCAAAGTGCACCGTCTCGTTGGGCGACTGGCGTCGGCATGCCCGGACGGGCATGCCGTGCAGCATGGCCGCGCCCACCCCGGCGCCGATCAGGAACTCCCGGCGCTTCATGCGCCCCGAAACCTCGTTCTCCATGGCCTTCCTCTCTTGCCTGCAGGCTCTCGGCGGCTCGCTCACAGGTCCTTGACGGCATCCAGCGCTTCGCGCGCCATGAGCTCGGCGACCGTATCCCTGACCGCGACGTAGAGTTGCAGCAGCGCCAGACGGAGCATATCACCGGCTACGCGCGAGGAGTCGAGATGGACGCTGGCGACGCCGCCGGCGTTGAGCATCGTGAACACGACCGAGCCTGAAGGCGTTTTCTGGACGGTGGCGCGAAACCCCGTGTCCAGCAGCACTGCGTATTGCTTGCCATAGTCGCCAGCCCGTTCCCAGAGCAGCTTGCCTTCCAGCGTGCCCCGTCGGAGCTTGTTGACGATGGCGGTATGCGCGGCGGTCTGATCCTGCATGGCAGCCATTATAGTCCCCGCTCCCCTGGCTGTCAAAGCCGCAGGCATACAGGGTTTGCCTTGCCAAACACCCCGTGAACGGCTAGAATAGACCGTCTGAGGTGGGAATCCTCGGTACGTGAGGTAAAGAACCGTAATGTACTGCGTCGAGTGTGGCACCAGAAACCCGGACGACGCCAAGTTCTGCAAGCAGTGCGGCCGCCGCATGGAGCCGCTGGACCCTGAACGCGCGCCTGCCGCTCAGCAGGAGCCCGTGGTTGCTCCATCACTCGCGCCGCATGATCCGGAGGCGCGCTACAAGGAGTTGCTCGCGCTGGCGTTTCGCCACTACGACAACGCCGAGTATGATGCGGCGATGATCGCATGCAAGGGCGCTCTGGAACTGAAGCCCGACAGCACCGACGGTCATGCCCTGCTCAGCACGATCTACGAGCGTCAGGGCGATCGGGACCAGGCGATTGCCGAACGCGAGAAGGTGCTGGCGCTCAACCCGGCAAGCATTGCCGACCGAGAGAAGCTCGAAGCCCTGCGATCCGGCATCGCCCAGGTCGCTCCACGGAAGATCCTGTCGGCGAGGCGACCGGAACCCACATTCTGGGACACTCCAGCCGGAGCCGCGGCGGCGGCCGTCGCCGTTACGCTCGTGGTGGTGATCGTGGGCTACGCGTTCAGTGTGTATCGTGACAGGACCGCACGTGACGCTCCGCCCATCCAGCCCGGTACCGTGGCATCTTCGGGACTCCAGCAGCCGGCGCAACAGAACCCCACCCCCGCGATGTCGGGTCAGCCTGGCGCAGTGTCTCCGCAGTCCCAGCAGCCGCCGGTACAGAATCCGCAGCCGCCGCCGACGGCTTCACAGCAGCCAGCCGCGGGGGCGCTGACCCCCGGCGGGATGGAGCCATTGCCTATACGGCCTTCGCCGCCCCCGCTCGGAGACAACAATGCTCGGACCGGACAAGGGGCCCAGGATGGCGGTTTCTTCGATCCCGGCCGCGACAACCGAAGCGGAACGGGCTCGGGCGCCGCCGGCGCCGAGACCCAGCCCACGCCTCAGCCGAATCCGGGGCGCATCGAGATTGTGGTTAGCCCTCAGGGCGGAGGCGGCGGAGGCGGCGCTCCGGCGCCCCCGTCGAATCCGCCTGCAGGCGGCGCGAACACCGACTCGCGGTACCATGCCGCCCTTGCTATGGACCTGCAGCTCAAGGGAGACTACCGACGGGCTGCGCAATCCTGGGAACGGGCGCTCGAGGGCGCTGGCGACGACCGACCCGGCATACACCAGAAAGCTGCCCTCTGCTATCAGCGTACGGGTGACATGGCCAACGCCCGCCGGCACTACAACGAGGCCATCAAGGGCTATCGCGATCAGGTGGCGGCAGGACGCAACGTAGAGGCTGCGACGCAGGCCATCAAAGCCTGTGAGGCCGGATTGGCGGCAAGCCGATGAGGCTCGCCATGCGCCGGCGAGGGGCAGCCATACGATCGGGGACGCCGAGCGTGCACAGGCAGACCCTACCGGACCAGCGCAGTATGACGGGACGTGCGTCCCGGACGTCTCTGGCCGCGCCGTCGCGCTCGCTCTGTCGGAGCCTCTGGGTGTCCGCTTTGCTGTTCGCGGCGTGTATCGCATGGTCGCAGGAACAGTCGCCGCCTCCCAAACCCGCGTCCGCGCCGCTCATGCTCATCGTCTCTCAGCCAAGCGCGCTCGACCGCAAAGCCGACTTCGTGGACATCGGCTTCTTCCTTGCACGGTCGGTGAAGGAGACGGGCCTGTATGACGTGGCTCTGTACAACGCATCGGAGCCGCACGTAGCCGCTGCCGTCAAGGACGGAAGGCTGACCCAGCAGGACGCCGCCGCCTACCTGACCGAAGCCGCAGCGCGCAAGGTTGCCGAGGCGATCGGCGCCGTGTACATCGTACGGGTGTCGGCTGCACGCGGGCGAGATGGCATCGGAGCCGTCGCCGACATGCAAGTTCGCATGGGAAGCTCGCAGTGGTCCACCGTGTTCAGTTCGACGCTAGTCCCGTACAAGGGACGGGACCGGAAGTCGCAGTTGCTCGAGGCGATCCACGCTCATGTCGGCGCGCTCATGCCCCGGATCACCGCTGCGCCGGCTGTCGCTCCGGCCAACGTGGCTCGCTCGACAGAGACTGCCAAACCGGATTCGCCGACCGGAGCTAGAGCCGACGATAAGGGGCCTGCGCGAACCTCACCCGAACCGTCGGGTCAGACCGCGCCTTCTGCCGCGGAGATGCTCGTCGATCGGTTCCGGCGATCGGGCGACACCGCCAATCTGATCCTGACTCTGCGGCGAGCGATCACGGACAGGCCGCGGGATCCGAAGCTGCGCCGCGACCTGGTTGCGGCTCTTCGGCTGCGAGGATGGACCGAGGCCGCGCGTGAGGAAGCGGAGCGCGCGCTGCTACTGTGCCCCGGCGACGCCGGGCTGCATCGCTTGCTCGGGGATGGCCATCGGGAGCTTGGGGAGCTGGACAAAGCCATCAGCGCCTATCAAGAGGCCATTCGGCTCGAGCCCGGCAATGCGGCCAACCATGTGGCGCTGGGCGATGCCCTGTGGGATCAGGGAAAGGCGAGCGAAGCTGAAGCTGCCTACCGTGCCGGTCAGGAAGCCGACCCCAAGAGCGCGCTGCCGCGCCTGAGGATGGCCAAGCTGCGGGTGCAGGCGCTCCGCTATCAAGACGCCATCGCCGAGATGACTGCGGCCAGGGAGCTCATGGGAGATGCCGGCGAGGCCGCCTATGCCGCGGCCTACGCGGAGATGGCCGGCGTGCTCGAGGGCGTGGCCCGCGACGTGATCGGCAGGCTGGTCGCCATTCGCAGAGACCAGATCGCGGGTACCCGGAGCCGGGAGGAGTCCCACAAAGCCGCCGTCGAGTGCCGCACGGCAGCGTCGGGCGTGTCGGCCTGCTTCTCCGACATGCCGTTGCCGTCGCGCTTCGGTCCGGTGCAGGCGGCGTACGTCCAGGCCGCGGCGTTGTTGGCGCAGGCGGCGAGCGCCTACCTGAGCCACCTCGAAACGCAGTCCGAGGCCGACGACAAAGAGGCTACGCTCCTCCGACAGGAGGCGGCACGCCAGTTCGACGAAGCTGCGAAGAAGCTGGCTTCGCTCACGTCGCCTGCCCAGTCCACGCGATAGCGAGGTCCGGACGCCGCCCGCCCGCTGGTCTTAAGCGTGATGGGCGACCGGCGAGTCGGCGCGCTGAGCTCACCCTCGACACGAAGGACACCGCCACCCATGCATCTCATGGTTACCATAGTCGGAGGCATCCTCGCTGCAACCGCGCTCTGCGCGTCGCCTGGGCCCGACGCGCGTTCGGCCTTTCTGCCGCGCGACGCCGTCCTCGCGGCACGCATGCGCCTGCAGGGCTCCCACCGCGCCGTCCGCGATCGTCTGGTTGCCGCCGCCGAGCCGTGGCTGCGCAGATCCGACGAGGAGCTGTGGTCGCTCATGTTCGGCAACACGATCAAGCGTTCGTGGATGGTCTGGTCCAACGGGCACTGTCCATCGTGCAGACGGGACGTGCCGATGTACACCTGGAAGATGGACGCTCTGACCCGACCATGGAAGGTCCAGTGCCCCCACTGCAACGAGCTGTTCCCGAAGAACGACTTCGGGGCCTTCTATCGGTCTGGGCTGGATGCTCAGGGAGTGTTCGATCCCAACCGCGCCGACCGCCGGCTGCTCTTTAACGTCGAGCATCCCGATCCTGACGACCCGCTGCATGCCTTCGGCGTGGACGACGGCGAGGGCTACGTGGACGGCGACAGGCGCTGGCGCTTCATCGGCGCCTATCTGATCTACGGGCAATGGAAGCAGGCGATCGTGGCGGGCATTCGCGCACTCGCGGATGCCTACTCGGCCACCGGCGATCGCTCCTATGCGCACAAGGCCGGGGTCCTGCTCGATCGAGTTGCCGATCTCTACCCGACGCACGACTTCGGCAAGCAGGGCGTCATGTACGAAGGGCCGCCAAGCGCAGGATATGTCTCGACATGGCACGACGCCTGCGAGGAGACGCGCCAGATGGCCGTCGCCTTCGATCAGGTCCGCGAAGCGCTGGCCGACGATGCCGATCTGGTCACGTTTCTGTCGGCGAAGGCGCGTGAGCATGGGTTGCCGAACGCGAAGTCCTCATGGCCCGACATCCGCCGCAACATCGAGGATGGCCTGCTTCGCCATCCTATCGCCCACGCGGACCGGATCCACTCCAACTATCCCCGCACCGAGATCACCTTGGCGACGCTGCTCATCGTCCTCAGATGGCCGCAGAACCGCGCCGATGTGCTGGCGATTGTAGACCCCATGATCGAGAAGGCGACGGCGGTGGACGGCGTGACCGGCGAGAAAGGGCTGGCAGGCTACAGCGCGTTCACCATTCAGGGGCTCGCCGGGTTCCTCGCGCAGGTCGCCCGCATGGACCCTGCCTTGCTGGAGGATCTCGTCCGCAGGCATCCGCGCATCCGTGACATGTTCCGGTTCCATGTGGACACCCATTGCCTCGGACGTTACTACCCGCAGACCGGCGACACGGGGGCGTTCGCAGTGCCCTCGCCGCGCTATGTTGGAGCGCACTTCAACACGTCGCCCGGCATGGACGCCTCTATGTTCACGCTGATGGCGCACCTGTGCAGGATCACGGGTGATCCCGTGTTTGCGCAGATCGCCTATCGGGCCAACGACGGGAAGCTCGACGGACTGCCGTACGATCTCTTCTGCGCGGATCCTGCGTCCCTCCGGCAAACGATCGCTTCGGCGATTCGGCGGCATGGCGCCGATCCCGAACCGGTGAGCGTGAACAAGGAGCAATGGCGGCTCGCCATCCTGCGCGCGGGCAAAGGCGAGGCGAGGCGGGCCGTCTGGCTCGATTACGACGCGGGCGGAGCGCATGGGCATTTCGACGCTCTGAACCTGGGTCTCTTCGCCTTTGGTCTCGACCTTCTCCCGGAGCTCGGCTATCCTCCCGTTCAGTTCGGCGGCTGGGGCTCGCCGCGAGCGCGATGGTACACCATGACCGCCGCGCACAACACCGTGGTGGTGGACGGCACAAATCAGCGGCCAGCTTCGGGCGACTGCACCCTCTGGGCCGACGGGCCAACCTTCCGAGCGGTGCGAGCCCGTTGCGCCGAGGCTACTCAGGCGAGCCGGTTTGAGCGCACTGTCGCGCAATGCGATGTCGGGTCCGACGCATCCTACATCGTGGACGTCTTTCGCGTGCGAGGCGGAAGAGAGCACGTCAAGTTTCAGCACGGCCATTTCGGCGCTCTGGCGCTCGAGACAGGCCGGCTTCAGCCGGAGCCGGACTACGGCAACGGAACTCAGATGCGTGCCTTCCGAATGGCCCCCATCCCCGACGCCGGGGCTCGCGCCATCTGGACGGTGGAGGATCGGCTCAAACTGCTGCCTCAAGGCCGCGCCGTCTCGCTGAACCATTGGGAACTGACCCGGACCGCCGACATAGGGACGTGCGAGGGCTGGATAGCCATCGGGGGATACAACGCCACGGAGGAGCTGTGGATCCCGCGGCTCGTCGTGCGTCGGCGCGGGGAGGACCTTGCGTCCACATTCGTGGCAGTGCTGGAGCCCCATGCCGGCAAGCCCGCCGTCGCGTCTGCTCGCCGTCTCGCTATTCCGTCGTCCGCAAAGGGAACGGCTGCCGAGACGTCCGATGTCGCCGTCGAGATCACGCTCGTGAACGGGCAACGCGACATCATCATCGCCCGCGACCCCGATGGACCGCGAACGCCGATCGCTCTCCCCGAGCGCCGCATCGTCATGGACGGCGACCTGTGCCGTGTCACTATGGATAGGTCGGGACGAGTGGTCCGTCTTGCGGCGGTGGGCTGCTCCTCGGTGCGGGCCGGAGATCTCCGGGTGACCACCGCCACCGATGACGCGCGGAGCATGCTGGAGGTCAGGATCGCCGGCGGTCGCGCGACCGTGGTGAAAGGCAAAGAGATCGTGCGCGAGGCAAGACTCGATGCGCGCCCGTAGCATTGCCGTCGCAGCGGTCGTGCCGCTTCTGTTGGCTACATCCTGCTCGATTGGGTCCTCCGGCGACCGGCCGGACCGCGCTTCGACGTCGGCCGACGCGGCCGTGGCGACTCGCGCCGATGTCAACCTGGCGCCGGGTGTCCGCTATCGGTCATTCCCTGCAGATGATCCCATCGGCAACGGGTCACCTGTGTGGCTGGTCGAGGCTGACCTGCGCCAGCGAGGCGTGACGATCAGTGTGGCGTCTTCTGGCTTGCGCGAGCGTGAGAGCCCCCGCTACGGTGATTGTCGCACCGCGGCCCTCTGGTGTGCGGCGACGGGAGCTGTGGCAGCAATCAACGGCGGCTACTTTGGCGACGGAGACGAGGCGCGCAAGGAGATCGTCGGGCTCCTCGTGGGCAACGGGATGGTGTTGTCATCCGGTCCTCAGCGCCGGGGGAGCCGCGGTCCGTATGCACGCTCGGTCTTCGGCATCGAGAAGGATGGTACGCCGGGTATCCGATGGGCCACCGGACGCCGGGGCGCCAAAGCCGACCTGAACTGGTATCGGGATCCTGAACAGACGGATCCGTCGGGCACGTGGTCGGTGCGGGAGGCCGTGGGCTGCGGGCCGACCCTCGTGGTCTCAGGCAGGCCCACGGTTACCGATCGTGAGGAGCGCCTGGTCAGCCCGGGACGTCTGCACCGCACGTTTGTCGGATACAGCGCGAGCTCGGGCAAACCCGCGGTGGTTGTGGTGGCTGTCGGTGGAGCCATGGAGTACGCGGATGCGGCGGCGTTCATGGCGCGCTACTTTGAGCGCGAGCATGGCGTCGCGTGCGCCCGCGCCATGTGCCTCGACGGAGGCGGTTCCAGTCAGCTTGCGTACGTGCGCGAGGGTAACGTCGAGACGCCGGCTCCGGCCTTCCTGACCGTGCCGACAGCGATCGTTGTTCGTGCGAGGGCACAGAGCGCAGACGGGTCATAGTCGGGCTTGTTCGCCCCGGGTCCACGGGTCGGCGTGGTATGACCGTGCGCCTGCGGAGACGAGCGACGCAGCGATCTGCAACGAGCGGAGACACTCGCAATGGTCTTGGGAACCTCATACCTGCGCGCGGGCCTGCTGGTTACGTGCATGGCCGTGGCAGTTGCGGCCGCAGGCCCGGAAGATGGGCCGCGTTTGGTGCGTTCGCCAGAGGCCGGATGGCCGCAGTGGCGCGGACCTCACCGCGATGCGGTGACGAACGAGACAGGCTTGCTCGCCCGGTGGCCGCCGGCGGGCCCGCCGCTGCTGTGGACGGCCAAAGGCATCGGCAACGGCTACAGCTCGCCCGTCATCGCAGGCGGGCGCATCTTCATCACGGGCGATGTGGGCGAGCAGCTTCGCATTACCGCGCTCGACCTCAGCGGCAAGCGGCTCTGGCAGGCCGCCAACGGCCGCGCATGGCGAGGCTCCTACCCAGGAGCTCGTGGAGCCTGCGCGTTCGCCCGGGGCAATCTCTATCACATGAACGCCCATGGACGCGTGGCCTGCCTTGACCCGGCCACCGGTAACGAGCGGTGGTCCGTGGACGTTGTCGAGCGCTTCGGCGGGCGCGTCATCGAATGGGGACTCGCGGAATGCCTCCTGGTGGATTGGCCACGGGTAATCGTCACAGCCGGCGGCTCAAAGGCTTCGGTGGCCGCACTGGATGCGCGCACCGGCGCCACCATCTGGGCATCGCCGCCCATCCTGCTGAGCGAACCCGAGCGGTCGGGACCCGATGCGCCGTCCTATGCGTCTCCCATCCTCTTCACCTTCGGCTCACTGCGCCTGATCGCCGGCTGTACCGAGCGGACCGTGTGGGTAGTGGATGCTCTGACCGGACGCATGGTCTGGCAACGACCCCTGCCCACGCGCTACAGCGTGCTGGCCATGACCCCCGTGCTGGCGCGGGACGGATTTCTGATGACGGCGCCCGATACCGATATGGGCGCGTTCTTCCGTATCGAGCAAGCCGGCACGGGCCTGAGGATTGCCGAAGCCTGGCGGACGAAGATGGACGCCTGTCAGGGAGGAGCGCTGTTCGCCGCTGGACGTACCTATGCGGCACGGTATCGCCGCAAGGGCTGGGACAGCGCCGATCCCGTCACCGGAGCGCTGCGTGAGGAATCTTCGGATCTGGCGATGGGCGGGGCGGTGTGGGCCGACGGGCGGCTGATCTGTGTCACTCAGGACGGGACCGTTGCGCTGGTTCGCCCCACGGAGCGAGGATTCTCGCTCGAAGGGAGCTTCCGTCCGCCCATGACCACGCGCGGCGACCTCTGGGCCCACCCGGTCGTGCTCGATGGCCGCCTGTACGTTCGGGTGCATGATGCTCTACTGCCACGACGTCCGGGCGCCGCGCCGGTGAGACCGTCGAATGCCGCCATCGCGCTTATGGCGCTGGCCGTGATGGTGGCCCATACGTCGCCCGAGGGCCCGGTTGTCTGGTCTGGCCCTGTGCGGCCTGGTCCCGGGCCAAAAGGCGCGGTTGTGCTCCGTTCAGGCTCCGTGCTCTGCGCTCGCACCGAGGGCACGGCTGATGGCGTGCGGATCGTGTGCGTCGGCAGCTCTGACCGGGGCAAGACGTGGTCGCCGATCGGCGTGATAGCATCAGCCGGCGCCGGAGCCGACATCGGCGACGGTCACCTGATCGAGCTCAGTCCCGGGCACGTGCTCTACTCCTATCGAGACAACCGCGTCGAGGGCGCGGAGCCGCGCTATGCGATCCGCGTCGCCGAGAGCCGCGACTCCGGCAGAACCTGGCGTTGCCATTCCGCCGTTGCCGAGTGCACGGGACCGCGCTGCGGGCTGTGGTCGTCGTTTCTCATGAAGTCCCAGTCCGGCGCGCTCCATTGCATGTACGACGACGAGCGCACGCCCTGGGATAGGGGCATGCCTCGCCATCAGTGGCTAACCATGAAGACCTGGGACGCCCGGACGAGGGCCTGGACGCAGCCTGTGACCGTTAGCCGGGCGCACAATCCTGCACATCTCAGCCGCGACGGCATGGGCTCCATCATCGAAACACGGCGCGGGCGCCTGCTGTGCGTGTTCGAGACCGTGGACACGGCCCCGCCGCACGCCGGCATAATCATGGCCGTGACATCAGAGGATGGCGGGCGAACGTGGAGCTGGTCGCGACGTGAGCGAAACGTCGTCTATCAGGCCGCCGATCGTCGATTCGGCGCGTACTGCCCGTGGATCGCCCGCGCTCAGGACGGCAGGATTGTATGCGTCTTTGGGCTCAACGAGGGGAGGCCAGAGCCCATTCGAGGCGGCACGCCTCTGCCTGCGCTCGGTCTGGACATCGTCGCCGTAGAGAGCCGCGACGACGGCGCCACATGGTCGAAGCCCGTGCGCGTCTATGAGGGCACGCACCGCAATGCGCTGCCCGGGATCGTCATGCTGCCGGGTCCGGATCGCCGAGTGCTGGCGCACTGGCTCGACTTCGATCGGGGGTTTCTAGCGATCGAAGGTCAGCTTCGGTAGGCGCTCAGGCATCGCAGAGCACCTGCGCGCGCCAGCGCCCGTTGCGGCGTTCAAGACGCAGGTCATGGTAGGTGGCGGCCTTCAGAGGGCATCGCCATTCACGTAGCGGCGTTGCGCGCATGCGGGCGGTGAGGGTTGACCCCGCGACGGTGACGGCATAGGGCGCAAGCGCGGCACACGCGATCTCCGACCTGGCGAGCAACTCGTTGAGCCAGTCGGCGAGCAGGGTCGCCGTATCGCTGGCGTCGAGGCGCAGGTCCACCGGGTAGTCGGGATCGCCCGCGGGCGGGCCTGCGTACCGCGCGATGAAGCGCGCCGCCTCGGCGAACAACTCGTCGAGAGTGTCGGCGTGTATGGTGATCATCACATCGGCGGTGTGGGCTATCTGGCGTGTACAGGCGCGCACAGCATCATCCTCTGCCGGACTCTACCACCGGAAAGCCGATTTCCGAGCCGGGCGCCTGCATGCGCCATAATACGGCAGACGAGCGACGAACACCGATCCCAAGGAGATAACCATGGCCGGCCATGAACAGCCCCCGCTCATTCCGCTGGAAGACCTCTTCGGCAACCCTGAGAAGGCGAGTCCGCAACTGTCGCCTGACGGTAAGCGTCTGGCCTACATCGCGCCGGACGAAGGCGTTCTGAACGTCTGGGTCAAGACGGTCGGGAGCGACGATGATCGGGTCGTCACCCGCGACCATCACCGCGGCATTCGCAACTACGGTTGGGCGTTCGACAACCGCCACCTTATCTACGCCCAGGACTCCGACGGCGACGAGAACTGGCACCTCTGGTCGGTGGATCTCGACGGAACGGCGATCCGTGATCTGACGCCCTTCTTAGGCGCTCAGGCTATGACTGTCGCCGCCGAGCCTCATATGCCCGATCACATTCTGGTGTCGATGAACGTCCGCGATCCTCGCGTTCATGACGTCTATCGGCTCACGCTTTCGACGGGTGCGCTCGAGATGGTGGTCGAGAATCCCGGCGATGTCGTGGGATGGCTTGCCGATGCTGACATGGCGGTTCGAGCGGCCATGGCCGGCATGCCTGACGGCGGGTTCCAGTTGCGCGTTCGATCCTCGGGCGACGCTGAGTTCAAGCCTGTTGTCACGTGGCCGGCTGAAGAGGAAGGGCATCCCCACGGCATCACGCGCGACGGTCGCGGGCTGTATCTATCGTCGAGCCTGGGCGCCGATACGGCCGAGCTGCGCTTGCTCGATCTGGCGACGGGCTCGGAGGAGACCCTTGCCTCCAGTCCCCACGTGGATGTGGACGAGGTGGTCATGCATCCGGTCGAGCGCCATGTGCAGGCGGTCGGCTTCACGCGCCACAGGTTGGAGTGGACCGTGCTCGATCCGTCGGTTGCCGAGGACTTCGAGCGGCTTCGCGGCGCGCGCGACGGCGACTTCCATGTTGTCAGCCGGGACCTCGCCGATCGCGTATGGATCGTGCTGTACGTGCGCGATGCTGCTCCGTCGGCGTACTACGTCTATGATCGTGCCACGGGCGCGATCGAGCTTCTCTTCACCGTTCGGCCGGCGCTGGAGAAGGCGCCGCTCGCTGAGATGCGGCCGGTCGAGATCAAGGCGCGCGACGGCCTGACTCTGGTGAGCTATCTCACGCTCCCGCGCGGCGTCGAGCCCCGCAGTCTACCCCTTGTGCTCAATGTGCACGGCGGCCCGTGGGCGCGCGACGTCTGGGGCTTCGATCCGGAAGCTCAGTGGCTGGCCAATCGTGGCTACGCCTGCCTGCAGGTCAACTTCCGCGGCTCGGCGGGCTTTGGCAAACGGTTCCTGCATGCCGGCGACCGTGAATGGGGCGCGAAGATGCACGACGACCTCATTGACGCTGTCAACTGGGCAGTCGCCGAGGGCTACGCCGATCCGCGGCGTGTGGCCATCTATGGCGGGTCCTATGGCGGCTATGCGGCGCTCGTTGGTGCATCGTTCACCCCCGATGTGTTTGCCTGCGCCGTGGATCTCGTCGGACCGAGCAGCCTTCGGACTCTGCTGGCGTCCATACCTCCCTACTGGGAGCCCATGCGACGCATGTTCGCGCAGCGTGTCGGGGATCCCGAGACGGAGCCCGAGTTCCTCGACTCTCGCTCGCCGCTCTATCGCGTTGACGCGATCCGTTGCCCTCTGCTGATCGCTCAGGGAGCCAATGATCCGCGCGTGAAGCAGGCCGAGAGCGAGCAGATCGTGGCTGCGTTGCGCGAGCGAGGAACGCCCGTCGAGTACCTGCTCTTCGAGGATGAAGGGCACGGCTTCGCGCGACCGGAGAATCGTCTGAGCTTCTACCGGACCGCCGAGAAGTTCCTGGCAGAGCATCTGGGAGGTCGCAGCGCGTAGGGCAACCGACGAAGGCCAAAGGACGACGCGCTACAATGACGGCGCAGGTCTCATCCGTCCATCGGCTCCACTAACTCAGGAGGACAGACACCATGGCTCTGGCATCACCGTTCGCGGAGGTACCGCAGGCGCCTCCGGATCCCATCCTCGGCATCACCGAAGCCTATCTTGCCGATCCCAACCCCGGCAAAGTGAACCTCGGCGTCGGGGTGTATCTGGATGAAACGGGCAAGGTGCCCATCCTGAAGTGCGTGGCCGAAGCGCAACGGCGGTGGATCGGCCGAGAGGACAGCAAGGGCTACCTGCCCATTGATGGCGTCAAGACGTTCAACCGGCACGTCCAGCGGCTCATCCTCGGTCCGGAGTCGCCCGCCATCGCCGATGGGAGGGCTGTGACCGTCCAGTCCCTGGGAGGCACCGGAGCGCTCCGCGTGGGCGCCGAGCTGCTCAAGCGATTCCTGCCCGGCCGAACCGTCTGGGTGAGCACTCCGAGCTGGGAGAACCATCGCGCCCTCTTCGAGGCAGCCGGCCACACAGTGAACCAGTATCCCTACTACGATCCTCGTTCGCACGACCTCGACTTTGCCGAAATGGCGGGCCGAATCGGCCAACTGCCCGAGCAGAGCGTCGTGCTCCTGCACGCCTGTTGCCACAATCCCAGCGGCGTGGATCCCACGCATGAACAATGGCTGAAGCTGTGCGACATCGTCAGAGACCGGGGCCTCATTCCCTTCTTCGATTTCGCCTATCAGGGCCTCGGCGACGGCCTCGACGAGGATGCGTTCGCGGTCCGGGCATTTGTCGAGGCGGGCATTCCGTGCCTCATTGCCAACTCGTTCTCCAAGTCCTTCTCTGTCTATCGCGAGCGTGTGGGCGGCTTGACCGTGGTCACGGCGTCGCGAGACGAAGCGGGCCGCGTGCTGAGCCAGCTCAAGCGCGTGGTGCGCGCGAGCGTGTCCAATCCGCCGTCGTTCGGCGCTCAGGTGGTCGCCACGGTTCTGGACGATCCTGAACTGGCGACGATGTGGCGCGACGAGCTGACCGCCATGCGCCATCGCATACGCAAGATGCGCTCCCTCTTCGTCAAGACTCTTCGCGATCAGGGCGTCTCGCAGGACTTCGGCTTCATCGAGCGGCAGAAGGGCATGTTCTCATTCCTCGGCTTGCCTGTGGAAGCGGTTCGGCGGCTGCGCGCCGAGTTCAGCGTGTACGCAGTGGACAGCTCGCGCATCTGCGTGGCGGCCATGAACGAAGGCAACGTCGAGCGGGTCTGCGAGGCAATCAAGGCCGTCGCTCCGTAGCAGCGTGCGTCCGGTTACCGGACACCTGGGTCCGCTGTCTGAATGGGCAGAGACGCGCCGGGCGCGCATCTGCAAGGCACGCCAGCCGGCGCTCTCAAGGAGCCCATCGGTGACACTTGCACGCTTCGCTCTTGCCGCACTCATCGTCGCGGCTGTTATCCCTGCGTACGGTCAGGAGTCTGAGAACTGGCCACGGTTCCGGGGACCGAACGGCGCCGGGCTGGCCCCGAGGGCCAATCCTCCGACACAATGGGACGACACCACGAACGTCAAGTGGAAGACCGCCCTGCCGGGGCCGGGCTCGTCGAGCCCCGTTGTCTGGGGTGACCGCGTGTTCGTGACCTGCTACAGCGGGTACGGCGTCGAGCGGCCGGAGACGGGTCAGAAGGAGAATCTGAAGCGACACCTCGTCTGCGTGGATCGCGCCACCGGCAAGATACTCTGGGACCGGGCCGTGCCCGGCGTACCGGAGGAGGATGCGAGCTCCGGCAACCTCATGGAGCACGGCTATGCCAGTAACACGCCGGCGACGGACGGCAAGCGGGTCTATGCCTTTCTGAGCAAGTCGGGAGTCTACGCATTCGATTTCGACGGCAAGGAGCTCTGGCACACCTCCGTCGGAACCATGTCCGACGGTCGTCGCTGGGGATCCTCGGGAGGCGTGATTCTCTACAAGGACCTGGTGATTGTCAACGCCGCGTACGAGAGCCGCACCATCCGTGCGCTCAAGGCCGACACTGGCGAGGAGGCCTGGCAGATCAAGAGCGACCGGCTGGAGTCCACCTATGGGACGCCGACCCTTGTCGAACAGCCCGATGGCACCACGCAGATGCTCATCGGCGTACCGAACAACCTCTGGGCATTCGATCCCGACACCGGCAAGAACCTCTGGTATTGCGGCACGGGACTCGGCGGAAACGTGGCCCCAAGCGTGATCGTCGGCGATGGCCTCGCCTTTGTCTTCGGCGGCTTTCCCAACACGAGCAGCGTGGCGGTGAAGCTGGGCGGCTCGGGCGATGTGACGCAGACCCACCTCGCATGGCAGGGCGAAAGCGGCTCCTACGTGCCCACGCCCATCCTGCTGGATGGCCGCCTTTACTGGGTGGACGATAACGGGTTCGCCGTGTGTGCCGACGCAAGGACGGGCAAGAACATCTACCGCCAGCGGCTCACGCCGCAGGGCCGCGGGAAGCCGGTCTACGCCTCGGTCGTGCTTGCCGGAGATCGACTGTATGCGGTCAGTCGCCGGGCCGGCACGTTCGTACTGCGAGCGAAGCCCGAGTACGAGCTCATTGCCACCAACGTGATCGCCTCGGACACCAGCCAGTTCAACGCGACACCTGCCGTCGTGGGCAACCAGCTCATCCTTCGGTCAGACACGCACCTGTACTGCATCGAAGCCAGACCGTAACCTTCAGGAGACTGCCGCCGCGCAAAGAAGGAATCCTGCAGGATCCGTCGTATTACCCCCGCAAGCGAGGCAAGCCCGCTCGTAGATTCGGGAGGCTGATATGGCGGACGGCACGGTGTCGAGCCTTTGCGACGAGGCCCGGGAGCATCTGAAGAACCTGCGCGTGGACGAGGGCGAAAACGCGGCGCGCCAGGCTCTCGCGCTGGACCCCAACTCGGATGATGCACTGACCCTGCTGGGTATCGCGCTCTGCCGAAAGGGCAGGATCACCGACGGAATCGAGGCCCTTGGCCAGGCGGTCTCGCTGAACCCCAATAACGTCACGGCTCGCTCCAATCTCGCGACGGCGCGTCATCAGGCCGGTCACCTTGAGGCGGCGCGAGCCGAGTGGCTAATGGTGCTGGGGCTTGATCCCGACAACACCAAGGCTCGGGGAGCGCTTGCCGTCGTCGAGTGGCAAATGCAGCAGGCAGCCGCGCAGCCGCCGGATGCCACGCAGCCGGTCGCGCCGCGAACAGAGATGCCCGGACCTGGCCCGACCGCGCAGCCACAGGCGATTCGATACGATCTGTCGGGCAATCCGGTCGCGACCCCGGGCTCCCCGGAGCCTCAGCCGGTTCAGGGCGCCTCGCTGGGCCAGCCCGCAGCCCCCACCATTCACTACCCGCAGGCCGCTCCCGTCCGAGGGGCACGCGGCGGCCCAAGCGGGGCAGGCTGGGTCGGCGCCGGATCGTCGAGCAACGATGACCCCGGCAAATGGTCGCTGGCTGCCATCATGGCCGTCATCACCTCGCCGACGGACTTCATGGCCAGCCAGCGCGGCCATTACAGCATCGCCGTGCCGTTCGTATTCGACCTGATCAACGCGCTGATCGTCGGCGCGGCGGCGGCGCTGTTCTCGGCCGGGCGGATGATCCCGATCCTGAGGTCGTCGGAGATGGCTGACAGTGGCCTTGCGGTCGGGGCAGGGGTGGTTGCCGGAATCCTGGGGATGGTAATCGGCATCCTCGCGGGGGTGCTTGGCCGTTTCGTTGGGGCTGCCATCGTGCATCTCCTCGCGGCGCTCTTTGGCGGCACAGCTCCCTTCGGCGGGACCTACCGGGTCCTCGTTCTTGCCTCAGTACCCGGGTATGTCGCATACGTCCTTGCCTTGGGCTTGATGATGGTCCACCCAATGCTGGCGATCCTGGGAGGGATCATCGGTATCGCCGGCGCGATCTGGACCATTGTGGTAGCCGTCATTGGGCTGGGCCAGGTTCACGAGCTGTCGGGATGCGCTTCGTTCGGCGCTCTGTTTCTCAGCGGCGTTGCGATGGTCGCGCTGATGCTCCTGCTGAGTCTCGCTCTGGGCGGGGTGATGCAGACGCTGCTCGGGGCGAGCCGCTACCAGCGGCCCGGCAGAACCATGCCGTTCGGAGGCCCGCCGGGCATAGATCGGCCATTCAGTCCATCGAACGGGCTCCCTGGCGGACCGTAGACGATCCTGAGAGATACGTCTTTGACGTCAGGTGCGTGGCGGAGGACCCATGAGCCTGAGCCGCTGCAACCCCCTCAGTCGTCGCATCGGCGCATTGTCTGCCGTTGCCGTGTCTCCTCGTGCGGCGAAGACCTGGACGGCAGGATCGGGCGGATTGGGCCGGAAGTTAGCGCCGGGCGCCAGCGTGCGCCGCACCACGCGATAGACATCGGCATGCAGCCCTTCTCCATCGGGCGTGTCTTTCCAGAACAAGCCGGTGAAGCGTCGCGTGTCCATGAGGGCGCCGAATGAGATATCGGCCTTCGCATCGTACCAGCGCGGCGCATCGCCTGCACCGCCGGGCATGTCGTCGGTCGCGGAGCCGCCTATGGATGCGAGAGCATACACGAAGTACGACTCAAGCTTCCATGGGCGCTCATCTGTGTTGGTCACGCCGAGCAGGCGGACATCGAGCCAGCGCTCGCCAGGATAGCAGTCGAGCCGCATACGTACCGCGAACCGGTGCGCCGGACGGGTGCGCGGCGCGTAGTCGCCTCCCTGCTCGGTCTGCGTTCGGACGCTGCTGTCGGCGGATCCTCCGTCGGCCTCGATGATCCGGACGGTTCTCACCGGACCGACGAACGCCGATGACGCGCGGATCCGCGACGGCTCGATCCACAGGGGCTGTCCGTTTGTCTGGTGAACCAGCATGGTTACGCGGCCGATCTGAACGTCGTCGAGGCGGACGCTGTCCAGCAGGTTGCCGCTCGTGCCATTCCAGGCGAGATTCAGCGCGCCGTCCATCGTGAATGGAGCGCCGTTGCGGTGGGTCTGCTCGACGCTCAATGACCCTCCCGAGCCAAGCCGAAACACCGACACCGTTCGTGCCGGCAGCGTCGGAGCCTGAAAGGCGAGCTCCCATCCAGTCGGGAGCCTGTCCACCTGCGACCTGAGTGCGCGTCCTGCTGCATCCCGGACGCCCAGCGGCGCGTCCGAGGCCGTCCCGGGTATGGCGAGCGCCACCGGAACGTCGCGCAACGCATCATTGCTCTCATTCACTACCAGGATTGTCGAAGCGTCTGCGCGCGCTCCGACCACGCGTGTGGCCCGGTTGTCATCCAGCCTGCGTTCGGTCAGCGCGCCCGCGCGGTCGAGCTCCACCACTACCAGGGACGGACCCTTGAGGGTCAGAGGGACGGTGGAGCGTCCGCCGGCCTTGATCTGAAGTGCATGAGCCGTTCGACGGCCCTGTACATAGATCTCCGCCACGAACTTCGCGGCTCGCTTTCCTGCGTTGCGTATGGTTATGCCGCCGGCGCCGATCTGCGCCGACACCTCGGAGGTGTCGCCCGCATGGATCGCGACTGCCCGGGGATTGAGCCTGGCGGCCATGGCGGTCAGTTCGGGCCACGGACGGTCGTTGACATCCACGAGACCGTAGTTGCTGTCCTCCGGAAAGGTAGAGCTGATCCCGAGCTCGGGCTCATCCACCCACATGAAGTAGTTGGAGCCGACCATGAACGGCATGGCGAAGAGGGCGGTCTGGTAGATGGCATAGGCACGCGCCTTGTCCCGTTGGGTAGGCACTCGCTGACCGGCGCCATGCCGCGATGGCAAGCCGGCATCCAGGGCAGGAAAGCTCCATTCGGTGATCAGTAACGGCCGCCTGGCCTGGGCGTAGTAGCGGGCCATGGCTTGCGGCATGTCGGTGGTCGTGCCTCTGTCGAGGTCCACGTTGCCATAGTAGTTCACGGAGACGATGTCCAGGTGGCGCCCGGCGATGTCCCAGATGGGCGGCGCGAAACCGGCAAAACGGCAACCGAGGATCATGTGGTTCGGGTCGGCCTGTCGGATGGCCTCGCAGGTGATGGAGAAGTACCTCTCGGCTATCAGGCGGACGAATGCGAGCCGGTCCTGATGAGCCGCGCCGCCCGTCGGCGCTTCCGTTGCCGAAGCCAGCGCATCCCAGGAGGCATACTGGGACTTCCAGGCGCGGTTCAGGTTACCGACGGCGGCATACCGCTTGCGCAGAAGAGCGATGAACGCGCGCTTGGCGGGATGACTGGCGGGCTTCTTCATGGTCTCATCCACGAGGCCGGTCTCGGTACCGTTCTTGCCGAACCATTCGAGCTCGTTATCAAGGAAGTAGCCCAGCAGCCAGGGATCGTTCGTGTGCGGGGCGCACTGCTTGCGAGCCTCGATCTTGCAGAACTCGGCGAAGCGGGGATCGAACACGTCAGGGAAGCCTGTCCAGGTCGTGCGCGGGGCGATATCGCCGTAGGCCGTGAACGCCGTTCCCAGCGACAAGAACACCGTATGGACGAGGCCGCGATAGCGGACAGACTCGCTGTGGCCCGCTCCCAGCGTGTTGAAGCCCCACGCCTTGAGCCGCTCCGTCGCAGACGCGGCCCAGGCATCCTCGCTCTTGTACTTTTCCTTGACGTTGCGGCTGTAGGGGGCATAGCCCAGCTTCTCGCACCAGTGAGCTTCGTAGTTCACGTGATCGGTGCCGACGACGTAGAAGGCATGCCCCCTGGGATCTATGACCCACCATCGGTCGCCGATCTTCTCGACGCGGAAGAACCCTGTGGCCCTCGTCCGCATTGAGGACATGGGCGGTAGCGTGTAGGTCGGTGGCCTGGGACGAGTCGGAGGCTTGGCGGTCTCGCTTATCTCCGCTCGGTAGGAAGCGAAGGAAGCCGAGAGACTCGATGTAACGAGCGTCGGCCGACCCGATCGCACGCATGGGTCCCGGAAGGCGTACCCCACTCGATACCGGCGAGCAGAACCGAGCTCTTCCACGGTCCCTTCGATCCCGTCGGGCTGAAGCTCGATCCTCAGGCGGTAGTCGCGATCGGCCTCCCAGGCGAAGAGACCTTCCTCAACAGTCCTCGTAAGCGCCGTGGAGCCTTCGATGTTGGCAAGCCATCGCCCGGCCAGCATCTGGTGCAGCTCGAGGCTGTGGACCTTGCCCGACGTATCGGGGCCCTCGACAAGCGAGAGTTGCCAGAAGTTGGCGTCATCGGCGACGATGGCGATGCCAGCTACCTTCCACTGGGAACCGACCGCTCGTTCGGGGCGCATGACGGCCTCAAACGTCAGCCGACGGGCGTGAGGAGCCGCCGCAGGCACAGCCGTTGTGCGTGTTCCGGCCTCGCATGCCAGCCGACCGTTGCGGATGGACCATCCGAGCCCGCCCAACTCCCACCGTGCGCCATAGACCGCGCCCTCAGGATAGGATGCGAAGTCTTCAACGATCTGCTGCGTGCATACGCCCTGTGCGTTCACTGCCAGGAGCAGTCCGAACGCCGCGCCGATCCAGGTTCGCCTCTTCATGCTCGTCCTCCGTCAACCCATTCGATAGCGGCTGGCGGGGCTCCTGCTCGGAGACGTCGCGCGCCTCCTGGGGAGGTTTCAGCGCCCCCTCTGGCGAATGGTGGCGGCGTAAGCACTGCTCGGAGGAATAAGCATGAACCGCCTGGTCCACGTCGTCGCAGCGGCGCTGTGGCTCGCATCGCACGCAGATGGGCAGGAACTGCGGACATCGGCGCTCAGCGTGTCGGTGAGGAATGGATCCGTCGTCGGCCTGACGAATGCGTTGACCAACGAGACCGTCGTCACTTCCGTGCCGAGCGATGATGGCGGCGCGGTCCTGCATCGGATCGGACGGGCGGCTGAAGAGCGTCGGCCGGCTGCCACCGAGCGCCCCGCTCCGGGCGTGCTGCTCCAGCGCATGCAGTCCGACGACGGCCGCTGGACCACGCGTATTGCGACGCGCAGGGACGGGTCCATGGAAGTCAGGCAGTACGCCTCCTCTCCATCGAAGGGACTGCAGGGCGTCTCGTGGACCATGGGGATCATCCCCGATCGCTTCGAGGTGCTCGTGCCGGGCAATAGCGGGCAACGCTTCGGCAAGGATGCGCCGCGCGAGAAGCGCACGTTCGAGTATCCGATCGGCTGGGAAGCAGGGTTCGCGCTCATTCAGGGGCCGAAAGGAGGCGTGCTCATTCAGGCCGAGGACGCTGCGTTGCGTCCCAAGGTCCTCACCGTCGAACCTGTCACGGGCGGTTTCCGGCTGCGGTTCGAGACACGCCGCGAAGCTCCGTTCGAGTCGCAGGGCGCAGTCAACGGCTTTCCGTGGGTGATCCGACCGTATAGAGGGCCCTGGCAGGTTGGCGCCGCCATGTACCGCACTTGGGCGGAAAAGCGCCTGGGACTGAAGCCGCTGTCACCCCTCGATGGACAGGCTGCCGCTCAGCGCGCGCCGCGCTGGGCTGCAGACATTCGCCTGGTGGCCATTGTCGGCATGGACATCGAGACGATCCGTCTCCTCGCGCGCCGAGTCGTGCCTCGCCAGACCCTCCTCTACATCCCCGGATGGCGCAGGGACGGCTATGACCGCAACTATCCGGACTATACGCCCCTGCCGGAGTTCGGGCCGTTTGTAGCGGCTGCCAAGCAGCTCGGGTTCCGGGTCATGCCTCATGTGAACTACTTCGGATGCGACCCGAAGAACCCGGAGTACGAGCGATTCCGGCAGTATCACATGCGCGACCCGTTCACCAAGGACTACCTCTGGTGGGACTGGAAGATGGCGGACCCGCCCATCAAGTTCGCCTACATCAATCCGGCAAGTCGCGCGTGGCGCAAGCTGTTCATCGAGCGCATGACAGCGCTATGCCGCCAGTACGACATAGATGCGCTCCATCTGGACCAGACGCTGTGCATTTTCAACGACGCCAACGGCCGAATAGACGGCATGTCGTGCGCCGAGGGCAATCTTGCGCTCCATCGCGAGCTGAAACAGGCGTTGCCCAACGTCGCGCTGAGCGGCGAGGGCCTCAATGAGGTCACCTGTCGGTTCGAGGAGTTCGCGCAGCGTCATGTGTGGGGCCTGGATCATGTGGAAGGATCGTGGGATGACCGTCTGCTGGAGATGGCGCATCCGATCGCATCCTCGGTGCTAGCGCCTTTCACCACCATCTACGGCTACCTGGGTCTGCCCAATCCCGAGCGTGCGCCCGAGCTGGCCGACGCATGGCAGCGCGCGTATGAGCGGTTCGGCGTGATCCCGACGTATGCATGGCCCGAAGCGCGCCAGCTCGCGGGGGATCGCCTGCCCCACATCGAGCGCCTGCTGCGCCGCGCAGGTCTCTTCTTCCGCTACGGCCTTGTGCCCGACTTCCGTCCCAACTGGTCTCCCGACGATCTGTTCGTCTGGCGAACGCCCGAGGGCGGACGCGCCCGATACGTGCGCAGCAGCGGCACGGCGCTTGAGGTCCGCGTGCCGGGCCAACCGCCGCTGGTGATCGAGCGTCGGCTGGCGGGGGCCGAGCGCTATCGAGGCGAAGGCTCCATCAGTGGCTGGCTGGCTTACAACAGGCAGGAGATCATCGGTCTGCACACCCGCGAGCGCTACATGTGGATGCCCGACCCGCGCGACATGAAGAAGCCGCACCTCGAGGCATTGCCGACAGGCTGGCACATCACCCGCTCCGGACTGCATCCGGACCTGATGCGCATAGGCATACGCGCGCACGGCGGCAACGCCGCCTACGAAGTGCGGCTGTGGGACGACGCCGCGGTCGGATCTACCGGCGCGGGCGGCGTGGAGAGCGTTCGCTCCGGAATCATCGTTCCCTACGACCGCAGTCCCTCGACGCCGGGCCTGAGCTATTTCGATGAAGCGAGCGGCGGTCTGGTCAGGCCCGACGGCGAAGGGCTCTTCTTCCATCCGCCCTACAAGGGGCTGCCTGCTGATCCCGCCGAGCGCCGCGGGGTCCTTACCTACACCGAGTACCGCATTCATCTGCCGGACGCGGCGGGGCTCCAGTTTCGGGCAGGCGCTCATCTGCGCGCCGGCGCGACGGAATCCGACGGTGTCCGGTTCAGGGTGACCGCATGGAGGGAGGATCAGCCCTCCGAGAAGTGCGCGGCGGAGGCGCTGGCCACCGGCGTTCAGCCTGAACCGCTAGTGCTCGATCTCCACGCTTTTCGTGGCCGTCCCATCATCCTGCGCATCGAAGCGGATGCAGGGCCGGCTGGCGACCCGTCGTTCGATTGGGGACGGTTGGCCGCGCCGAAGATAAGCGCCGATCCCGATCAGGTCGAGCCTGTCGCGGCGAGCCTCACGTTCGCCGGCGCGCCGACCGCCAGGTGCGTGCTGGCAGCCGTTGGCGATGCTAGGATCGATATCCGGTCCGACGGCACTACTCATGTCGAGACAACGCTTCCCAACATCCTCACGATACCGTTCGGGGAGCCCGTATGCGTGCCGGCGGACGGGCTCGATCTCATGACCCAGCCGCTGAATGCTCGGACGCTCTCGGCGCTCGGCATAGAGGGACCGCCAGCTCTATACGGACCGGACAAGGGGATGGCCGCATGCTCGGGTATCGAGCGGCCCGCCATCAGCCTGCATCCGCCGAATCAGGGCTGCTCGCTGCTCGACTACCACCTGCAGTTGCCTGACGTGCCGCTGAGGCTCGTCACCGCCATCGGCATACGCGATGGATCGAAGTCCAACGGCGTCGGCTTTCGGGTGGAGGTGAATGGGAAGGTCATGGCGGCCGTCGACCTGCTGCCCGGGAAGGGCTGGATACCGATGGCGGTGGATCTCTCAGGCTACCGGGGCCGTGAGATCGTGCTGACGCTCGTGACGGATGCCCTGCGGGATTTCAACTTCGACTGGGCGGTGTGGGCCGAGCCAGGACTCGTGCCCGCCCCGTAGCGCCGGAGGCAGAGCCGAAACTCAGCGCTGCGAAGCGCGTCGAGGCTTCGACGGCGAAGACAGCTTGGGCGGCTGGGTCGGCTTCAGGCCCTTGTTTACGCCCTTCTCAGCCAGCCACCGATCCCATATGCGGCACAGCTCAGGCACGGTCACAGAGCGATATCCATTGCGCTCCATCCCAGCGAGGATCGTCGGCACCGCAAGGGCGGTCTCCCTGTGCCCCGGTCCGTCGTGCATCAGCACGATGTCGCCAGGATGGAGGTACCGCGTCACGTTGCGAGCGATCGCGGCGGATCCTATGCGCCGGGTGTCCGCAGAACTCACCATCCACAGGAAGTTCGGCAGCCCCTGCGAGCGAGCCGCCTGCGCAATGCCGTTGTCGGTGAAGCCGCCCGGGGTGCGAAAGCACGCGGACTTCCGGCCTATGGCCTGCATGATTGCCGCGTCGCATCGCTGTATCTGCCGAAGCCCCTCGTCCCTGGACAGTCGGTAGGGGTGCGACCAACTGTGGTTGCCGACCGCGTGCCCGTCCGCAACCATCCGCCGAACGAGCTCGGCGTTGGCGGGCACCTGCTCGCCGATCAGGAAGAACGTGGCCTTCTGCCCATGCCGCTTGAGGGCATCGAGCACCATGGGCGTGTTGCGCCGGTCCGGTCCGTCATCGAAGGTCAGCGCCACGATCTTCTCTGGAAAGCCCTTCACGCGCCCGACGACGGTCTGACTGCGAAAGCGTGCCGGTATGGTCCAGTCGCTAACGACGGTTGATGGTGGCGAGCCGACGGGCACGAGCAGAATAAAGAGCGCCAGATGAGGGGGCATAGGGGAAGACCTCCGATGAGGTTAGTCTACCACGGAGTACGTTCCCGGGCCTGACGGCGTTGCGCCGCACGCCTCTGCGAGAGGTTAAGCGGCGAGACACTTCTGCACTGCTCGCGCTGTCGTTACCGGTACACTACTTCTGAAAGCCGACTACGGGAGGGAGAGCTCATGCTCCGCTTGACATGCCTTGCCATCGCACTGATTGCCGTCTCGACCGCCGCCATCGGGCAGGATGCCATGCCTCTCGGCAAGTGGATACCGCTGTTCAACGGCAAGAGCCTGGACGGATGGACCCCTAAAATCAAGGGGCTCGAGCTGGGCGAAGATCCGTTGAAGACCTTCCGCGTGGAAGATGGCGTGCTGAAGGTGTCCTACGAGAACTACGCCACTTTCGAGAATCGTTTCGGTCACCTGTTCTACAAGACTCCCTTCTCGCACTACGTCATCCGGGTCGAGTATCGGTTCACGGGTGACCAGTGCCCCGGCGGCGCAGGATGGGCCTACCGGAACAGCGGCGTCATGCTCCACTGCCAGGACCCGAAGACCATGCGCAAGGATCAGGACTTCCCGGTGTCCATCGAAGCGCAGCTCCTCGGCGGCGACGGCAAGAACGAGCGTCCGACGAACAACGTCTGCTCGCCGGGTACCCATATCGTCATGGGCGGCAAGCTGATCACGCAGCACTGCAACAGTTCGCGCTCGAAGACCTACCACGGCGACCAGTGGGTGACGGCGGAGATGGAAGTGCACGGATCGGGCAAGATCATCCATCGCGTCAACGGAGAGACCGTCCTCGAGTATGAGCAGCCGCAGCTGGATCCTGGCGACCCGGACGCCGCCAAGCTCATCAGGGATGGCAAGGTGCTGATCGAGAGCGGGTACATCTCGCTTCAGTCCGAGAGCCACCCCATCGAGTTCCGAAAGGTGGAAATCAAGCTCCTGGAGAGATAGTGTGGCATGAGCATTCCATCCGTACTGCCCATGCGGGATCGCGCCCGCGTGATTCAGGCCAATCTCGAAGCCAGGCTGTCCCGTGTCTTGCCGGAAGCCATGCGCGAGTCGGGCATAGACATGTGGATCATCCTCTGTCAGGAGGACAATCTCGACCCGGTCTACACGACGCTGATCCCCATGGACGCGTGGTGCCCCATCCTGCAAATGCTCGTGTTCCATGACCGCGGGGAAGCCGGCGTTGAGGGGATCAATATCTCGGGAACCGACACGCAGGGGCTCTACACGCACCCCTATCGCGGACAGAAGCCCGAGGAGCAGTGGCCCATCCTCATGGATCTGATCCGAGAGCGCGATCCGCAGCGCATCGGCATCAATGTCGGCTCCGTGCAATGGGCCGCAGGCGGCCTGACGCACAATCTCTACAGGCAACTGGTGGAGCGGTTGCCTGAAGGGTTCGGCGATCGCCTGGTCTCGGCAGAGCCGCTCGCCGCCAGATTCCTGGCAACGCTTACTCCGCAGGATGTCGAGACCTTCCGTCACGTCGTCGCGGTGGCGAAGGCCATCATCGCGCGGTGCTACAGCCGTGAAGCCATCGAGCCCGGCTTGACGACAACGACCGATCTGGAGTGGTTCTACTGGCAGACGTGCGCCGACCTGGGCCTCGACGTGTCGTTCCGGCCGTTTTTCACGATCCATCGCTCGCCTGCGGCATGCGCCGAACACGATCCATCCGATCGGGTGATCCGGCCCGGCGATCTGCTCCATTGCGACGTGGGCATCCGTTACCTGCGGCTCAACTCCGACCATCAACAATGGGCCTACGTTCGGCGCGACGGCGAGGCGGATGCGCCGTCAGGCGTTCATGCCGTGCTTCGATCAGTCCATCGGCTGCAGGACATCTTCATGGCGCAGTTCTGCCGCGGCATCACCGGCAACGAGCTGCTTGCGCGAATCCTTGCGCATGCCCGCGCAAGCGGCGTGCCTGAGCCGCGCGTCTACTCCCACTCGCTCGGGTATTTCCTGCATGAACCCGGTCCCCTGATCGGCCTCCCGTGGGAACAGGAACGTTGCGAAGGGCGCGGCGACGTGACGCTCGACTACGGCCAGGCGTTCACCATGGAGCTGTCGGTCACCGACGTCGTGCCAGAATGGAACGGCATTCGACTGCGCATGAGCGTCGAGGAAGACGTCGTCTTCACCGAGGAAGGCTGCAGCCTGATCGGTCCCCGGCAAGAGCGGCTGCACATCGTCTGAGTTTCAGTCTCTTTTTTCGTGCAGTGTCTTGACAGATCCGCCTCGCCTTGTTATAGTGAAGTAGTTTAGTAACCTACTTTACTCCGATGAGACGACGAGCTACGGGCAAGGACGTCGCGGCGATGGCGGGGGTCTCGTTGACCACCGTCTCGCTGGTGCTCAACCGACGCAAGAACATTGCGATCCCGGAGGAAACCCGCGAACGGGTCCTCAATGCTGCCCGAGAGCTGGGCTACCGTCCGAACGGGCTCGTGCGCGGGCTCGTGCGCGGGCGCACGCAGACGGTCGGCGTGATCGTGCCTCGTTTGGACAGCAGCTTCCATGCCGCCGTGGTTCATGGCATTCAAGGCGTTCTGCGTACGGAGGGCCGGCGCATGCTACTGGCGGACTCTGAGCACCGGTTTGCGGACGAGAGCCGTGAAGTTGAGCTTCTGCTGCAGCACCGTGTGGACGGCCTGATCTCGGTCGCGCTCTTCGACGATGTCCCGCTGGAGGAGCTGCGCGCGTGGGCGCTGGGCCTCACCAATGACGGCGTCGCCATGGTGGTGGTGGATGATCACTCAGCCGCCGGCATCGTGGACTGCGTGACCACGAGCGACGAGCAAGGCGCCCGCCTCATCGTCGAGCATCTCATTGCGCTGGGCCACCGGCGGATCGCGCACCTTGGCGCCGGGGATGCCATGAGCTCGGCACGCAGCAGGCGCGCTGGATATGAGGAGGCCCTGCGGGGAGCAGGATTGGAGCCTGACCCGCGACTGCTCACTGGCACGTCCTACTTCATGTCCTCCGAGGAAGTGCGGGCTGCCTTACGCAGCCTGATGGAGGTTTCGCCGCGGCCCACTGCGGTCTTCTGCGCCAACGACGACCTCGCCGCCGAATGCATCGCCGCAGCGCGCGAAGCGAGCATCGCCGTACCCGACGAGCTGTCCGTTGCCGGATATGGCGACACTGCGGCCGGACATCTGCTCGGTATCACCACCATCCACCAGGATCCCGTCTCCATGGGTCGGCGCTCTGCCGAGCGGCTGTTGCAGCGACTGAACGCTCCGGACCTTGCGCCAGACCACATCGTCCTGCCGGTCCAGCTCGTACCGCGAAACACCACAACCGCTCCACACGCGGTAACCCGTAACGCGTCTCACCGATGGGGCAACCCATGACCATGCCACAAGGAGGACAATCCATGGCACGTCGGCTTCGCGGCTTCACGCTGATCGAACTGCTTGTCGTCATCGCGATCATCGCGATCCTCGCGGCGATCCTCTTCCCGGTATTCGCGCAGGCCCGTGAGAAGGCGCGCGCGATCTCCTGCGTTAGCAACATGAAGCAGATCAATCTGGGTCTGCTCATGTATGCGCAGGACTACGATGAAACCCTTCCGATCAACCGGCGGTTCGGATGGGACACGGAGCTCTACTACTACACGTGGCGCTGGGCAGTGCAGCCGTACATCAAGAGTGAACAGATATGGCACTGCCCGTCGGCGCCCCGCCGACTGAACGAGTTCTGGTGGCCCGAAGTGATGGGCTCGCCGTTCATCGGAGGACGTGGGTGCATCGCGGACGTTACGATGACCCTCGAGGACTTCAACGCCAATCCCAGACGATGGAAGGGACTGGCCAACTACGCGGCGAACGGACACTGGAACTGGTATGATCAGCGGCTCGCGCTCGCCTACTTCCAGAAGCCGGCCTCCATCATCTCGATCCTTGAGACGCGCGATCCGTGGCCCGACATGGAGGCATGGACCATTCCATGGGACTTTGGCGACGGCTATGGGGGTATCGGCTGCTTCCACAACAAGGCAGGCAACTGGGGGTTCATTGATGGTCACGTCAAGTGGCTGCGTATCCAGGCGACACTGGCTCCCGAGTTTCTGTGGGACAATGATGCCACCGTTCCGCCAGGCCAGCCCGCTTTCACCATGGATGGCCTCCTGAACTCGATTCCGCCCTGCTTCCGCTAGCGCATGTCGGCAGCCGGTGGCCGCGTCGGTCCGCGGCGCGGTCACCGGGCGCCAAACCGTGAGGGGACTTCACCATGAAACGGGAGATTCCGCCCGCAGTGTTCGTCGTCGTCATTGTGGTGGTCGTCGCGATCGTGGGGTTCTTGTTCTATTGGTCGGGCAAGGCCACGGAGGGGGCCGGCGTGACAACCGAGCAGATGCGCGAGGAGTTTCGACGCCGCGCTCAGTCGGGTCAGTTGCCGGTCACTCCAGAGCAGCTCAAGCGAATGCAGCAACAACCCAGATAGAGGTACGTAGATGACCGGACCCGAGAGACGGCGCGTCGTCTTGACCACCGATTGCGGCACCGAGATGGATGACCAGTGGGCGCTTGCCCATCTGTTTCTCAGCCCGAGCATCGAGTTGCGCGCCGTCGTGACAACCCACGCACCCAATCTGCCGAGCCCGGCCGCCGAGGCCTCAGCCGCGGATGCCAAGGCCGTTCTGGAGCACCTGCCGGGCGGAACCGGCGTGGACGTGATCCCCGGCTCGAGCACACCGTTGCAGGATGTCTCTTCTCCTCTGGTCAATGCCGGAGTTGAGCGGATCGTCGAAGAGGCGCGTGCTTGCTCCGACGGTCGGCTGGCGCTCCTGGCCATCGGCGCAGCCACGGATGTCGCCTCGGCGCTCATCGCAGCGCCCGACGTCGTGGATTGCATCGAGGTGGTCGCCATGGGGTTTCAGGGGCGCGATCTTGGCGGCGACGAATGGAACGTCAAAAACGACCCGAATGCGTGGCGCGCCATTCTGGGATCGAGCGTTCCCCTGACCGTCGGCGACGCGTCGGTCTGCAAGGAGTGGCTGTGCCTGACCCCGGCCAAAGCCTCAGCGCTCCTTGACGGCAGAGGCGACATCGGGCAGTACCTCGCCGGGATCCTCACGACATGGCTGGACGCGAATGGCGAGGTCGCCCGTCTCGTGACCGGTCAGGATGACACATGGCCGGTCTGGGACGAGATCGTTGTCGCGCACCTGCTGGGAATGACGCAGTGGGTCTCGTCCGGTCGGCCTGTCCTTCGTCCGGATTTGAGCTTCGATCGCTCGGAGTCGGCGGGTGAGATGCGGTGGATCACGCACATAGACGTCGATGCTCTGTGGTCCGATCTTGCGCATCGGTGCGTTGGACGCTGATAGTCCGGGGCACGACAGCGCGCTCGGCGATCGGGGCCATTCCCGCGTGGCGCGGCGTGGGGCGCCTCAGGCTGCAGCGGCGGTAGCGGCGATCCTCGCCGCGCCGCTGGTGTGCATCTGGGTCTTCCGCAGCGAGATCCTCTACCATTCAGCCGACCTCGCCTCGAATGCCCTGAGTTTGGCGGCAGTCGGAGCCCTGCTCGCGCTCTTGCTGCTTCGGGTCGTGTTGCCGCGCATGGATCGGCGCTTCATTCTGCTCGTCTATGCGGCGGTTGCGGCCACGGCCGGCATCTCCACGATGGGGATGGTGCAGTTTCTCATCACGTCGCTGGCGGCGCCATTCTGGTTCCGCGACGGCTCCAACCGGTGGGATGAGTTCATCCCCGCCATTCCCTCGTGGGTAGCGCCCAGATCGCCCGAGGTCGTGCGCGGTTTCTTTCTGGGACGGGCCAGCCTGTATGCCCCTGAGGTGTGGCAGGCCTGGGTCGGTCCGGTTGCGGCGTGGAGCGGCTTCATCGTCCTGCTGCTCGTCGCCCAGTACTGCCTCGCTCACATCTTCTATCCGCGCTGGGCCAACCAGGAACGGCTGAGCTTCCCGATCGTGCAGCTTCCCCTGACCGCCACGGCGCCGGGCGGTCAGGGCCGCTCTGCCATGCTCGCCGGCGCGCTGCTGGCGGCCGGCGTGCAGTCGCTCAACGCTCTGCACTATGCCTACCCGTCGGTGCCCGAGCTCCGCGTCTTGCCCACGGATCTCGGCGGAAGCTTCCCGCCTCCGTGGAACGCCATCGGCAACTTCTGGCTCACCTTCTATCCGTGCGCCATCGGTGTGGCCGCCCTTGTTCCCACGAACATTCTCATCTCGTGCGTGGCCTTCTTCGCTCTATCCAAGTTGGAGATAGTGGGGGCGCAGGCATGGGGGCTCCGCGGGACGGGCAGTACGGGCGGCTTTCCATATCCCGGCGAGCAGGCTCAAGGAGCGGTGCTGGGACTGGTCATCATGGTTCTGTGGAGCGCCCGTTTCTGGCTCGCGGGCTCCCTCAGGAGCAGAAAGGACATGGGCGCATGGATCGGCCTCGGCCTGTCGGCGTGCGGCCTCGTTGCGTTCGGCATCGCGCTGGGACTGCGTCCCTACGTGTGCGTGCTGTTCTTCCTGCTGTTTCTGCTCTTCATGGTGGGGCTGGGCTGGCTCCGTGCCGCGGTCGGACCCCTGTGGAACCCCGGCAACGACGTGGCATGGTGGGCGCGAGCAGTGGGAGGAGCCGCCACCCCCATCCCGGAAGGTGTCGGCCTGGCATACCTGCGCTGGTTCTCCTTCGGCGACTTTCGCGGCCACGCCCTTCCGACCTACGTGGACGCCATGCGCATCGCAGATGCCGGCGGCATATCGCGACGAACTCTGTTGGTCTCGCTCGCGGTCGGATCGGTGCTCAGCATCGTGGCCAGTCTGTGGGTGGCGCTCGATGTTTACTATCGGTATGGCGCAGCGACGGCTCTGACCGACCAGTGGCGCACCTATCAGGGCAGACTGGCCTTCGACAACTTGCGCTCCCTGCTCGACGGCACGATGCCGAGACCGGAGATCCCGCATCTCAGCGCGGCGAGTTTCGGATTCCTGCTGGTGGTTGCGCTGTCTGCGGCCAACCGGCGGCTGCTCTGGTGGCCTCTTCATCCTGCCGGGTTCGTCATGGCGCAGACGTGGTCGCTCGAGTGGTTCTGGATGCCCATGCTCATCGCGCTGATCGTCAAGTCGCTGATCTTGCGCGCTGGCGGGCTCCGGCTCTACGAAAGGGCGCGGCCGTTCTTCGTCGGTCTGATCCTGGGAGACTACGCCATGTGCGTCGGCCTCGCTCTCGCGGGTACTCTGTTCCGTGTTCCGATGTACAAACCTTTCCCCGTCTAGGGTGATCGCTATGGCCCTGATGCTCCCGTTACTGACGGCGACCGAGCCGTACGCCCGCACGAGGCTCAGTCCCGCGTTCGAACCGCCAGAGAACGCGCGGGTCTACAACTACGCGCCGTGCCTCGTGCGAACCCGCGATGCCCTGCATGTCTGGTACTGCGCCAACAAGACGTCGGGAGACATCACCGACTACCTGTTTCATCGCAAGGCGACCCGCAGAGGGGGCACGTGGGTGTGGGGACCTGAGGATGTGGCGCTCGATCATGGCTCTCCGCGGACCGCCTGGGACAGCCGCCACGTGTGCGATCCCGAAGTCGTCGCGGGCCGCTTCCGGTTCCGCGGTCAGACCTGGACTCACGCGATGCTGTACCTCGGCTGCGACGCCGAGAGCTCCACGCATAACCAGGTGGGCGTCGCCTTCGCGAAGTCGCTCGACGGCCCATGGACCCGCTATCCGGACCCCATCATCCGATACACCGATGCGCCGGAGGCGGGTGTCGTCGGCGAGTACTTTGCCTGGCCGGTCTATCGCTACTGGGGGGTCGGGCAACCCGCGGCGATCTCGCTGGATAAGCGCGGCAAGCTGCTTGTGTTCTATTCGCGGGGCGAAGATGTGTGGGGCGAGATGATGGTGGAGGCCGACCTGTCCGACATGGATCGCGGGCCGGTCATTGGCGAGCCGAAGCCGCTGCCCAGCGAAGGTCTCCTTGATGAGCGAGGCGGCGCACTGCCCGCGATCATGAACGTCGGGGTAGCTCTCGATGAAGGCGCTGGGATCCTGTACCTCGTCGGCGAAGGTCGTGTCCGGTCCGACGGGCGACACCCCGACTTCATCTCGGCCGACGTGCCGTTGATGTCCATACCATGGAAGGATCTGCGCAAGGGCGCCGGCACATGGAAGATCCTCGGCAGGCTCGACGCGGCACGCACCGGTTGGCCGCGCAACCATAATGCCGCGATCATGAAGGACGTCTGGGGGCGTCTGCCGTCGGGCAAGGCCCTGACGATCGGCGTGTCATGGGCCGGGGCCTACGACGCCCTGCCACCGAACTTCGAATGGCTCTGGACCTACAGGATCGGGCTCGTCGACATGCCGCGCTGAACGGCCCTGACCACTCTTTGCAGGAACTTCACGAACTGCCCGTATAATGTGGGCAGCGTTCGGCCCCGTGGCCCGCCCGTCAGAGCGCTGCTAACTGTGGGTGGTCTCGCCGAAGCGCAGCCAACTCTTGCGTTCGAGGTTCGCACATGGATGGTCGCGTGATGAAATACTGCGTGATGCTGGTAGCCGCCCTCTCGCTGCCGCTACCGACGGCGGGGCAGAGGACGCCCTACTTCCGCGCTCCGGCGTTGACCGAGCAGGCGGTTGTCGTTCCGGGCGGACGAACCATCCTGCCCAACGGCAGGTATCTGACGCCGAAGGGGCAGCGGCTCTACACCGGCGACAATCTGTGGCGCGTGATCGTGCGGCCCGACGGCAGAGCTCTGGTGGGCATCTATGACGACGCGCTGGCGGTCTATGCCCTTCCGCATCGTCCCGACCATGGCGCGCGTGTCATTCCGGTGAGGGGGGTGGCGCCGTCTGCGGTGTTCACGCGCGACTCACGGCGTCTGATTGTGGCCGGAGGCGAGCAGGGCGGCGTGCTGGTGTTCGATGCGACGGAATGGGATCGTCCCGTGCAGCGCGGCGAAGCGGGTCCGCTTGTCGTCGCAGAACAGCAGCCCACCGTCGAGATCACCGCCAACGACGACTCGCTCAACTCGACCTACATCAACGCCATCGCCGTCCGCTCCGACGAGCGGGTCGTCTTCGGAGTGGATACGGCGCACCAGCGCTTGGTGACCTTCGACCTCGTCGAGCGCGAGACGCTCGCGGCGGTACCGGCCGGCCGGCAGCCCTACGCGCTTGCGCTCTCCGACGACGGCGGATCGGTCTATGTGGCCAACATTGGCCTGTTCAACTATGCGCTTGTCGGCCCGCCCGATCCCGGCCAGGGCAATCCCCGAGGCCTGTCCAAGCCGCCGTTCGGCTTTCCGTCCCGCGAAGCGGAGGTCGGCAAGAGGATGGAGGGGCGCAATGTGCCGGGGCTCGGCAGTCCGTACGTTCCCGACGGCCAGTCTGTCTGGAAATACGACGTGAGCGACCCGAGGAACCCGAAACGGGTCGCCGCCGCCAAGGCGGGCATTCTGATCCACGCTCCGGCAGACGGCGGGAAGGCTGTCGGTGGCAGCGCACCGAACGAGCTGCTGATCCGGGGCAATCGGCTCTACGTCAGCAACGCCAACAACGACACGGTGCAGGTCTTCGACGCTGCCTCCCTGAAGTCGGTGGCCACGATCCGCCTGACGCCGTCGCCGCTCGTGCGCCGTCTGCGGGGCGTCATTCCGTCGGGTATGGCCATGAGCCGCGACGGCAAGCGTCTGTATGTGTGCGAGAGCGGGCTCAACGCGGTGGCGGTCATTGACACCGCGAAGCGCACGGTGATCGGGCATATCCCCACAGGATGGTTTCCGACGCACGTCGCCGTCACGCCCGACGGGCGTTCGCTGGCCATCGCCACGCAGAAGGGCATCGGCAGAGGGCCGCGCGGAGCCAAGCACAGGCGGACGCCCGGAGATGAGCGCTACGGTCTGTCGGATATGCCTGGCATGATAGACCTGACTCCGGCGCCGAGCGCCGCGACGCTCGCTCGACTCTCCCGGGAGGTGTTGGCCAATAACGGTATCGCCGACCGGACCTCCGAACTGGCTCGCCTCCCAAAGGCCCCCATCTCGCGTGTCCACGGCAAGCCCAGCGATCAGATCAAGTACGTGGTGTTCATCACCAAGGAAAACCACACCTTCGACGGCATCTATGGCGATTTCCCCGACGCCAAGGGCGATCCCGACTACGCCGAGTTCGGCATGCGCGGCTGGATCCGCGAGAACGGCAAGACCGAGCGGATACCCATCATGCCCAACCAGCACAAACTGGCGCGCGAGTTCGCCATCTCCGACTGCTTCTATATGGAGCCGCAGGCGAGCGGCGACGGCCATCGCTGGCTCGTGGGCGTGTATCCGAGCCTCTGGACTACCCGCGTGTTCTATGCCGGATGGAACTATGCCCCGCGCAACGACGCTCCGGGCCGGCTGGTCTCCTTCGGATCGGACGGCTCGCAGATACCCGAGGACTACCTGGAGAACGGCTCGCTGTGGGAGCATCTCGAACGGGGCGGCATATCGTTCCGAAACTACGGCGAGGGCTACGAGATGCCTCGAACCGACGAAGGTCCGATGACCAATCGAACCGGAACCTACTATCAGGCCAACTATCCGATGCCGAAGGTCCTCTATGACAACTCGTGCTTCGATTTTCCGGCCTACAACACCAATGTCCCCGACATCGCGCGCGCCGACTGGTTCAAGGAGGATCTCGAGAAGTACCGCAAGGCGAACGGCGGCCGCATTCCCAGGTTCCTGAACATCGCCATCTGCAACGATCACGGCGCAGGCCCCAGACCCAGCGAGGGCTACCCGTATGTGTGCAGCTATATGGCCGACAACGATCTCGCCCTTGGGAGGATCGTCGAATACCTGACGCATCTGCCTGAGTGGAAAAACATGGCGATCTTCGTCACCCAGGACGATCCGGGCGGCGACGACGATCATGTGGATCGCCATCGCAGCTACGTGCTCTGCATCAGTCCTTACGCCAAGCGGGGATACGTCTCCCATGTGCACGGGAGCATCATGAGCATCATCAAGACGATCTATCTGATTTTCGGCCTCGGGCCCAGCAACATGTTCGACGCGCTGGCCACCGATCTGTCCGACATGATGACCATGAAGCCCGATTTCACCCCCTATCAGCATGTGGGAGCCGACCGTCGCGTGTTCCGCGAGGAAGAGACGTTCGACCCGTTCGATCCCGACTTCAAGAAGCGGCGGGAGAGGCCGTCTGAGGTGCGCCTCGATGACCCGAGGTTCTTCGAGTGGCTGAGGAATCGCGGCGAGGAGGGGGAGCGTTAGTCTCAGAAGATCGGGACGCCTCCCGGCGCTCGACCCGGGCTTCACCGGCCTTCGGAGGACAAACCGGAGCGGGCAGAGAAACAAGCATCACTCAGTCGGTCTCGGGGGAGGCTTCTCGAATGGCCTATCGCAACGCTCTGGCGCTGGCGCTTCTGGCCGCGCTGGCGGTCACGAGGCCCGCATCGGCCCAGATGGTGACGGGCAGGGACATGCCCGGCTATGGGGCCGCGTTCGGCCTATTGCCGAGCCAGATTGCGAAGAGCCTCGAGGTGCGCCAGGTCGGCGTTAGCGTCGGCGACAGCGAGGGAGCGAACGTCCTCTGGCCGGGCGAGCAGGCGAAGTTCACGTTGCGCTTCACCAACAAGGCATCGTCTGCTGTCGCCGTTGTCGGAAGGGTGGAGCTGATCAGATACGCAACCAGCGTCCAGACCGGCGACGTCTGGGTGCCTCATGTGCGCAAGCTCGCCGATTGCGGTCAGACGCCGCTCAAACTGGACATACCCGGCAAAGGTCAGACGGAGGTGACGATCGAGCCGAAGGTGCCCGAGGAGTTTGGCGGCTATGCGCTGATCGCGGATCTCGGCGACCAGGGTCGGCTGTTCTGTGCAGCTCTGGTCCGTGCCCTGAAGCCCGATCCGGGGCGGGTGCAGTATCCGACCTATGCTCTCGATCTGCCATGGCCGCACGAGATGTCCGAAGCGGTTACGACGCTGTTCGAGCGGCTGGGCGTCAAAGGCTGCCGCATGGGCGCCGCCTATCTGCCCACCACTTTCGGCAACTATGATGCGTACTACAAGCCGTTCATCGAGCACCTGAACTGGGCCCACAAGCACAGTATCACCGTCATGCTGACGATAGGCGGAAGCGGCGCAGGCATGCCTCTGAATCGGCCTCGTCCATGGCTCTCGCCGGATGACGTCATGCTCGATACCAAATCCGATTACGCCTGGCTGCCCGAGTTCGACCCGGACTTTCGCGTGTGGACAAAGCGCTGGATCGGAACCTACGGCTGGCCGAAGGGACCCGTCAACGCCGTCGAGCTCTGGAACGAGCCGTGGGAAGGCATCTCCATCAGCGGCTGGGGCGCCGATATGATCCGCTATCGCGACATGTACCGTCAGATGGCGATGGGCGTGGAGGATGCGCGCCGCGAAGACGGCGTGCAGGTGCTGATCGGCGGCGCATGCAGCTCCACCAATACGCGCGACAAGTTCTTCGCCGACGGCTCCGACGAGCTTCTGAAGTGGCTCGATTTCGTCAGCATCCACTACCAGCCGCTGGCGGCCGATCCTGCGTTGGAGAAGGCCTGGCTCAATCGAAAGCATCCCAATGGTCCGGTGCGCGTCTGGGACACCGAGAGCTGGGTAGCCAACTCCGAGGACCGTGTCGCTGCCGTCATCGCCTCTATGCGGGCCCAGGGGCAGAGCCGCACGGCGGGCATCTACCACGGCAACGTCTACACGCCGGAGGTTCTGACCGACAATCCGCGGGTGGGGATCTGTCAGGCCTGGGCTCCGGCAGCGGCGATAGCTGCGTCTCAGAAGTTCATCGGCCAGCGTCCGTTCATCGAGATTCTGTTCAAAAACGGCCTGCCGTGGGTCTTCGTGTTCGCCGAGTCCGGGGCCAAGCGCGATGACGGGACACTGGTAATCGTCGGCGATCTCGGCGGCGTCTACGAGCGAAATCGGGTGAAGTTCCGTCGCATCACCGGCCTGAAGAACCTGCCCAGGGTGGCGGAAGCGCGGAAAGCGCTCGAAGCCCTGCCCGCCCATGCGCCGGAGAGCCAGCGCAAACAGCTCACCGATCGTCTCGCGGCCGCCATGGTCACCGATGGCGCGACCATGACCATTGCTGCGGCTGCACGTCGGTTTCGCATGTACGACTTTTACGGCAATCCGGTCGCGGCCGATGGGGGCAAGATCGTCGTGCCGTTGAACGGTCTCGGGTACTTCCTGCGAACCGACGGCAGCCCGGGCTCGTTCGATGCTCTCCTGAAGGCAGTGGCTGCGGCGCGCGTGGACGGATTGATGCCGGTCGAGATCGTGGCACAGGACATGATCGCGCCGATAGCATCGAAGCCTGCGGTCCGACTGGCGGTCACGAACGTGCTCAACCGCCCTGTCCAGGGAACGTTGAGCCTGAGCCTTGGCAAGCTCACGCTCGAGCAGCCTGTTCGACCCATCAGCCTGCAGCCGCACCAGACGCTGGCGGTGGTCAGTAAGGTTGCCTCTGGTTCACCTTCGCCCGACAACGCCTATCCCCTCCGGGCGGTCTTCGATGCAGGATTGGACGGCAGGACCGAGCATGAAGAGACGCTCCGCGTCAACGTGCTGGATCGCCGGGCCGTGACGGTGGACGGCAAGCTCGATGACTGGCGCGACGCGCTCCCCTATACCGTGACGGCTGCCGCAGGCATCGGGACGAGCCTCACCGAGCGCGCCTATCTGCCGTTCATGCCCTTTGAGCAGGGCGCAACCGGCGGCATGGCGACGGCCTATACGGCCTACGACGAGCGGTATTTCTACTTTGCGGCGAAGCTCGCCGATGCAACGCCGTGGCCGGGCGGCGTCCGCTACGAGACGCGCGACGACGATGCGTACTTCTATCCGGCCAAATGCTACACCCGCGAGGACCGCAAGGAGCTTGTCTGGCCTGCAGGCGTGCGCCGATTCTCCTATCGAAAGGATCCCGATCTGCCTTCGGGCAACGGAACCGACAACGTGCAGCTTGCCTTCAACGTGTTGCCTCCGGAGGAGAAGCCGTGGCTGCCCTATCCTCCCGGGACCATGCCGGGCTTCATGACCTACATGGACACGGACTATGAGTTCGCTTTGAACCAGGTGGCCGAGCAGTACGGCGGAGGCACGGAGATATGGCGTCTGGCCGCGCCGGGCATACCGCGCAAGCACTACTACCCGCGGCAGCCCAAGGCTCCGGTGGATGGCGGACCGGTCAAGAACGGCAAACTGGCCATGCGGCGCGAGGGCAACATGCGCATTGTCGAGGCAGCGCTGCCATGGAGCGAGATTCCGCACGTCAAGAAGCGTGTGGATGCCGGCCTGACGATCAAGTTCACGTTCAGGGTCAATGACAATGCCGGGCCTGCATTGGAGTTGGCAGGCGGCCGCAGCGTCTCGCGCGAAGGGATGCCGACCTTTCACAACGATTGGACGAGCCACTGGGCGAACGAGCTGGAGTTTGGGATTCTGCGATGATGCAGGAGCCGAATGGCCGGTTGGCGAAGGAGTGAGGCATGCGAATCCTGTTTCTTGATCTCGACACGCTCAGGCCTGATCACCTGGGCTGCTACGGCTACCCGCGCCCAACGTCGCCGAACATTGACCGCGTCGCCGCCGAGGGCGCGCGATTCGACCGGTACTACTGCACCGATGCACCGTGCTTGCCGAGCCGCGCCGCTCTCTTCACCGGACGGCCCGGCATCCACACGGGCGTGGTCGGGCATGGCGGAACCGCCGGCGACATGCGCCTGATCGGCCCCGAGCGGGGCTTTGCCGACCGTTGCCGCTACGACAATCTCCCCGCGCGGCTCCGCCACGCCGGTCTTCGCACCGTCTCGATCAGTCCGTTCGCCGAGAGGCACGGCGCCTGGTGGTTCTATGCGGGGTTCTCCGAGATGATCAATCCCGGCAAGGGAGGCATGGAGTCTGCCGAGGAGATCTCGCCTCTGGCGCTGGACTGGATCAAGCGCAACGGCAAGTCCGACAACTGGTTCCTGCATGTGAACTTCTGGGACCCGCATACCCCGTACCGCGCGCCCGAGGAGTTCGGCAACCCGTTCGCCGATCATCCCATCAAGCCGTGGATCGACGAAGCCATGCTCGCTCGTCACTTGCGCGCCATCGGGCCCCACACGGCCAACGAGATCAACATGTGGGACGACACGCCCCTGCCGCGCTGGCCCCGCTACGTGCCGGCGATTCGGAATATGGACGATCTTCGCCGCCACATGGACGGCTACGATTGCGGCATCGCCTACATGGACTGGCACATCGGCAGGATTCTCGATGAGCTGGCCCGGCAGGGAGTGCTGGACGACACCGCCATCGTCATCACGGCGGATCACGGCGAGAATCAGGGCGAGCTGGGGATCTATGCCGAACATGCGACGGCCGACGAGGCCACGTGCCGCATACCGCTCATCATTCGGTGGCCCGGCGGCGCAAAGGGCGTTAGGGATCGCGGGCTGCACTGCAACATAGACCTTGCACCGACGCTCCTGGATCTGCTGGAGGCTCAGCCTGCCGCATCATGGGAAGGCGTCTCGATGGCGGCAACCGTGAAGGGCTCCAAGGCGGTCAGGCGCAGCTACGTCGTCCTCAGTCAGTGCGCGCACGTGTGTCAGCGGAGCGTCCGATCTGACACCCATCTGTACATGCGCACCTACCACGACGGCTTCCACCTCTTTCCCGATGAGATGCTTTTTGCCATTGAGAACGACCCCCATGAACTGCGGGACATCGCCCACAGCGCCCGAGCCGAGGTTGCCAACCACGCAGCGATCCTGGCTCACTGGCATGCCGAGATGATGGCGAGCATGCCCGACGGCTACGCCACAGACCCGCTCTGGACAGTCATGCGGGAGGGAGGACCCTACCACGCGCGCGGTATGCTGCGCAGCTACTGCGAGCGGCTCCACCGCACTGGCCGGGGATGGGCCGTCGAAGAGCTCTGGCGCAAGCACGCGGCCGATCCCAGCGTCAACGGAGGGCCGTGCCCTGAGCCTGAAGCCGATCTGGCCCTGAGGCGTGGCGACAAAACCATCATAACGGAGGATGCATGATGCAGCGCGTAGGCCTGCTTCTGAAAGTCAAGCCCCACAAGATCGCCGAGTACAAGGAGCTGCATGCCAACGTGTGGCCCGAGCTGCTGGCGGAGCTCAAGGCGGCTGGCATTCGCAACTATAGCCTGTGGCTGAATGACGACGGCACCGAGTTCGGTTACCTCGAATGCGACGACTGGGATGCGGCCTGCGCGTACCTCGCGAAGTCCGAGGTTCACGATCGCTGGCAGGAGTTCATGCAGAACTACCTCGACAGCCCTACGGATGCGTCGCAGGGCGGACAGCCGGTTAAGCTCCTCGAGATGTCGTTCCTTATGGAGTGATCGGCGGCACGCGCCAGAGGTTAATCACGCCGGGCGAGGATGCCGGTGCGTGAGCCAGCATCGTTCCGTCCGGAGATAGAGCAAGCGGCTCGTCGGCACGCACGTTCAGCCGCATGATGACGGTGCCCGTGGCGGTCCAGACCAGGGCGTCGCCGGCCAGCAAGAGCCTCCCGTCAGCCGATTCTGTCAACGGCCCGCGCGCATTGAAACCTCGATATCCGTTGATGGCTGCGAGACCCCGAAGGATCTGGCCTCGCGCATCGAGCTCGAGCACATCGCCCTTGGCGTCGCGCCGGTGCCGAAACTGACGGCCGGCGACGCCGGCGACGGAGACGGGGAGCACGACCTGGAAGGTTCGGTTCGGTGCGGTCCAGCATTCGGCGATCAGCCCCCGGCGCTTCGGCTCGAACGTTAGGGCGACGATGTCGTCGGCTCTGATACGGTGGGAGCGTATCAGACCGGGCAGGCCAGGGCCAACATCGCGAGCGGGCTCGCGTTCGATCTGCACGGTGTAGTTCTGCAGCCAGCCAAGCTTCACGGGCCATGGGCGATCGAAGTCGGCACGCTCGGCGGGAGGCTGTATTCCATGGTCGGCAAGGAAGCGGAGGATGGCAGCAGCCGGGACATAGCGAGGGCGTGAAATCAGGGCGAGCCGCAGTGTCGGCTCGCCCCGTTTCCTGGCGTCCCGCGGTGCGGAATGGGCTGCCGTGGTGGCCGTGAGCATCCCGACGCCTCGAGCGTTCCCGTCCGCCAGAACGCCCCCTTCGTAGCCCGGCGCAACCGGGAACCCAAGCTCCGAGTCTGTGATCGGTCCGGTGGCCGAAGCCATCTCACGCTCGTGAACGCCGTCGAGCGCCAGGCCCACGAAGGGCCATCCGCACAGGGTTGCCCGCTCCGGTCTCGCGGCTCTTTGCCATCGCATGACCCATCTGGAGGTTGACCTCGCCTGGAGCAACGTCAGGCCCGTTGCCGCATCAGACGCAACTACCGCTGCGTCCGAGCGATCACGGCGATCCTGCCGGCTGATCTCGACGACGATTCGCGTCGCGCCTTCTACCACCGCGGCATGCGTCAGGATGTGGCCCCGCTCGCTGACAATGATGCCGGAGCCGGCATGCGCAAGGCGAGGGGAAGCGGGATCCGCAGACTCCGTGCCTGCAGGGCTGGCAGGACGGGCAGTCTGCCCCGCAGACGAAGGAACGGAAGGCTCTCTCGCGTTTGAGCGGCAACCGACCAGGACGACGCCCAGAAGCACGCCGATGAGCGCGGCAGCGATGGAGCGGCACAAGGCCGGCGCTGCGAGGGACGGCATCTACCGCAGTGTCACGCTCACCGTGGCGGTCTTGCGCTTAAGGGGAACCTCCACCGCGATCGTGGCCTTCCGTCCGCGCCCGTCCGTGACCGTGACCTCATGCGTGCCCTGGAACGCCCGAATCGTACAGGAACCGGTTGCGCCGGTGGTTGCTTCGGCCTTTGTCCACCAGTTGCCCTTGATGAGCGCCATCAGTCGGTCATACGCGGGCTTCGGGCTCATGTCCTTGCGCAGGAAGCCGGCAGGGGCCTGCTGCCACGCATTGAGATCGCTGAAGTCCCACCAGGTGATGGCCTCGACGGCTGGATGGCTGAAGAGAATGCTGTAGAAGCGCTCGACGTAGTCGGCCTGAGCTCGTTCACCTTCCGGCGTCGTGACCCATGGCGATCCCGGTCCGGCGGGGCGCGGCCCACTCACAATGGTGGCCTCGGTGAAATGGATCGGTCGCTTGAAGACGGCGAAACGCTCGACCGTCGCCCAGACCTCCTCCAGAGGCCATGTGCCGCCGTGCATGTGCGACTGAATGCCGATGGCATCGGGAAGGCTCTTCATGGTCTGAAGCTCCGTCAGCAGTTGCACATTCGCCTGACCGGTATTGAAGTCGTTGTAGAGAAGCACATTGTTGGCGCCGGCGCTCGCTTCGCGAGCCCAGCGGAGCGCGGTGGCGACCACCCTGGCCGCTCCATCTCTCTTGATCCATGCGCCGGTTCCGGTCTGAGCATAGTCGGGAGCGTTGTTGGCCTCGTTGAGCACGTCCCAGTAGGGGATAAGCCCTTTGAAGTGCGTGATGATGTCGTACACGCGGCCCTTTAGCAGCGGGATGGCCGCATCCGGCTCGGCCGGCGCCCATCGGGGGTAGACCTCGTGCCAGATCAACGGATGGCCCTTGGTCATCAGGCCGTTATCGCGGCACCATCGGGCCATAGTCTCCAGCCTATCGTAGGCCTTCTGGCCCTCTTGCGGCTCAAAGGATCCCCAGTAGAAGGGGAGGGTCGCGAAGTTCAGCAGGTCCTTGAACCGCTGTTGATAGAGCCGCTGCGTCTGCGATGTGTCGGAGGTGTTCAACCCGAAAATGTTGCTGCCGAACAGGAACGCGTGGCGCGTCTGGCGCACCGAGACCGACGCGTTCTTGATCGGGTTTCCCGATGCGTCGCGCACGACGATCTTGAGCGACGCTGTCCTGTTCTGTCGAATGCGCTGATCCACGGCGTCTGGCTGAATGGCCGCTCTGGCATTCATCATCACAGGATCCGGTCCAAGGTCCTCCAATCGTACCGCTGCCACCTCGATCTCTCCTTCCTTGTGACCTACCTGGAAGCGCACCCCCAGCCCCCTGGCCGGATAGGCGCGCGAGATGCCGGTCATCGTATAGAGCCGCCACTCGGGCGTGAGAGTCGGCCTGATCTCGACGGCCGGAGTGTAGGGCGGCTCTGCCTTCTCGACGATTGCCCGCATGGGATTCTCGGTGCGCGACCGCGCATAGAACGAGAAACGCAGCCGCGTCGCTTCGGCGATCGGTTGAGGAATCTCCTTCGCGATTTGCAGGTGGTAGAAAGGATCGGTGGCCCTGAGCACGGTGAGCTTCACGGCGCTGCTCTGGCCTCCGACGGGCCGCTCAAGCTGGATCGTCTCCACGCGCATCGCGGCTTCGTCGGGACGCACCACACGCCAAGGCTCAGCGGGCAGGAGGTCGGGAGCCGCGAGGGCGCGCGCCGACAGGAGTGTCGGCACGATCAGCGACAGCAAGATGCTAGGGCGCATCGTCATTCCTCCTCGGTGAGGGGTCCCGCCTGCGCGCCGTTCCCTCTTCGAGGTCGGCGAGAGTGGCGGGCCAATCCGACTTGAGCAGGCGCGACAGAGCTCGATCGGCCAGCAGACGCCCGCCCATCTGACATTGAGCGCAGTAGTTCGACTCGTTCTCAGCATACACGATTCGCTGCACGGCTTGCCCGCATACCGGGCATGGCAATCCGTAGCGCCCATGCACGGCCATTTCGGGCCGGAAGGCGGTCACACGATCGGGGAACCTCTCCATGGCCTCGGCGACGAGCCGGTCGGTCCATTCGGACAGCACCTCAATGGCCGCCACATGGAGGCTGCAGGCTTCGGCGTCGCTCAGGCTCTGAGTCAGCTTGAAGGGCGACATGCGCGCGCGATGTAGAATCTCGTCCGAGTAGGCGTTGCCAATACCCGAGACGAGCCGCGGATCGGTGAGAGCGCGCTTGACAGTGCGGTTTTCGCGCTGGATCGCCTTCCGGAACTCGTTGAGCGTGCATTCCATGACATCAACGCCGCCCGCATCCAGAGCCTTCAGACCGGCTGATCCCCTGATCAGGTGGATGGTGGCGCGCTTGCGCGGGCTCTCTTCGGTGAGGGCGAGACATCGCCCTCCCACTTCGAACCACGCCAGATCGGCCTTGCGCGGCTTAGGCGGAGGTCGGTCGCGCCAATGGAGCCGCCCCGACACCATCAGGTGGATTGCCGCGAACAGGTCGTTGTCACATTGCAGCACGATCCGCTTCCCGATGCGCCGGACGCCTGTGATCAGGACCCCTGCGAACTCGTCGGCGGTTGGCGTGACCGTGCGGAGGACCGATGGACCGAAGATCGCCAATCGGTCCATCCGCCGGTTGACCACGCGACGTTCAAGGGCCACGATATAGGCGCAGACGTCCGGGTACTCGGGCATCGGAACCTACAGACGCACAGGCACGATCCTGGCGGACCGGACTACGACAGGACCCAGCAGGCCGGATTCGAGCAACGGGCTGTCTTTCCACCAGAATCGCCAGGTGGTGAAGGTGAACCGATCGGTTTTCGGGCGCGGCTGCCCGGACCATAGCCAGTCGGGCCAGCCAGCGATCGTGTTACCGCGCCATTCGATGTCCCCGGGCTTCTGCTCATCACCGATGAGGCGATTGGGCCAGAGGTTCGTCACGCGGATCCTGAGCGTATTGGGGCCGGGACGCAGCACGGCGGTCACGTCCACGCGGAACGGCGCCTTCCAGAGCACTCCCAGCTCCTTGCCGTTGACGGCGACCTCGGCGAAGTTCTTGACGACCCCCAGATCGAGCACCACATGGCGTCCCTTGCCAAGCGCCGACGCCGGAACGCTGATCTGCTTCTCGTAGATCGCCGACCCTGAGTAGTAGCGCACCCCCTCTGCCTCATGGTCCGTCCATGACATGAGGGCTGGAAAGACGACCTGATCCGGTGCACCCCATCCGGGAGTGAATCGCACCGTCCACGGTCCCTCGATGCGGACTTCGGCGGGACGATCCGCGACGGTGATCGTTCGCGTGCGCCCGGATGCCGTACGGAGAGCATAGGCTCCGGTCTGCCACGGGATCAGGTTGAGCAAACCGCTACCCGCGGTGCGAAGGTCATAGTCGGCGACGGTTGCCGAGCGCGCCCGCGTGCCGAGCTCGATGGAGCCGCCCTCGTCCGCAGTCGCTTTCATGGGCTTGCCGTTAAGGGTCCATTCTACACGCAGACGCTTGACAACGAGCGGTACGGGGTCACCGAAGTTCTCATTGGAGGCCGCGATCTCGGTCTGGCCTTCGGCTACGAGCGACCTGACCTTTTGGGTTACGTCTGCGCCGCGGCTGCCGTCCTGCGCTTCATAGCGCGCGAGCGTGACCACGATGCGCTCTTCGGCGGCTTTCGGTGCGTCCGGGCCTGTGCGGTCGACTGCCACCACGTGGTTGCCAGTCGCCGACTTCCTGAAGACCACGAACACCGACTGTGCGGGATCCATGCGCATGGATACAACCGTTCGTCCGCCTTCCTGCCGCCAGACAGGAGCAATCGTCGCCTCGCCGGTGTCGGCATGCCAGAGCTCAGGGAGCATGCCCTTGACGCGGAAACGCATGGCGACGTTGACGGTGCGGTACTGCTGGTTGGACACGAAGTAGACCTCTGCCTTGCCGATGCGCCGATGGATGTAGACGAGCTTGGCGCCGCCCGGAGCGCTATACTCGAAGTCCGGCTGCGTGCCCAACGCCGCGAACACCTCGGGCATCGAGACCCCCCACATCACCCGTCCCTTGCCATACCGGTTCTGCTTGACCGTGGTCCCGTCGCATTTGCCCCAGACCTCGTTGCCGATGGCACGGACCTCGGCATCACATTGCGGGTAGCCGACAAGGCTCGGCGACTGCTCGGGCCTGGGACCCACCACGGTGGCGCCGGCACGGACAAGATCGCGGATCTTGCGTGCAACGGCAGGGGTCATGTACTTGCTAGAGGGCAGCACGAGCACCCCGTAGCTCATGCCGTCCGGGAGGACGATGCGGCCGTTCTGGACCGACATGCGGTTGAGGAGCACGGTGGCGTCGCAACCGTCATAGTCGTAGCCGGTGGGCAACGCCGGCTGGAGACCCTGTCGTCCAGGCAGATCGTTGGGCCCGGCGTCGCCGACGAAGTAGCATGCATCGGCAACGAACAGGCCGGATTGCAGCAGGTACTGGCAGCGCGCGATGTACCGGAACCATGCGTGGGCCTGATCCCACCACGTGATAGTCCGCTCCAGATGCGTGCCCCAGGGTCCCATGGTCATGCCGGGGTACAGCCCGTTCCACGGCTGATGGGCGTAGCGATGGAAGATATAGCGATTGATCCCCTGCGTGAAGACCATATCGCCCAGCGCTTTGATGCTGTAGGGTTCAACCAGCCAACGCCCGCGGCTCTCGTCTGCCGTGAAGGATTCGGCGCCGACGTACTTGCGCGCGTTGGTGTGGGCCGCCGATGCGGCGATCTTCAGCGTCTCGCCGGCGCCGGCGTTCGGGACCCAGAACTCGCCCATGGGCACATCGGCCAGGCCGCCGCACTGCAGGTTGTCGAACGTTCCGTTGCCGTAGGGCTCCACGGAGAACATCAGGCCGTGCTTGCGGCAGAGCTCGGCGAAGTACTGGTAGTAGTTGGTCGCCCAGAGGTCCGAGACCGTGCGCCGGAAGTCCCACAGGAAGCGCTCGCTAATCTCCAGACTTTCGATCACGCGTCCGGTTACCACGGGCAGATACGGCAGAGGATCGTAGCCTCGGAGCCGGATGAACTCCTCGCGGAAGCGCGGCGTCCAGTTCTGATAGCCGGTCTCATAGCTGTCTATGAGTGCGTTGTTGAGCACCTTGCCGGCCAGGTCACCGGCCTGCTCGAGCACGACCCCCATGAAGCCGGGCCAGAATGCGTCCATGGCCTCGCGGCTCAGCTTGTCCACTTCGAGACCGCGTCCGGTCTCGGGCGCCGGCGCGTTCTGCGCGCCCGTGCATGTATGGCCGATCCGCAGGATGACCCACTCGCCCGCGGGCACATCCCAGACGAGCTTGCCGCTGCTGTCCATTCTGTCGGTCAGATTCACGACGCTCCTTGCGGGTATGCCCGGCGGCGCGCCGGGTCTGGGATCCGGGTCTCGTCTGGGAGGACGATCATAGCCGGCCTTGGGGCCGATGCCCTCGATGCGATAGGATGCTGAAGCGGGGTCTCCGGGCACCGGAATGCCGAACGCGGCAATGTCGCGATAGAAGCCACGCCTCGTGTTCGGCTGTCCGAGCGTAACCTCGAGCCTTCGAGGGCCCGTCACGGTCTGCTCGGACCAGGTCAGCATCTGCATGGCGTGTTCGGGCTTCACCCACGGGCCGCCGCTGCTCGACCATCCGGGGCAGTTGTGGATGCACAGTTCGATGCCGAGCCGAGCGGCCTCGGCGATCGCGTGCCTGGTGTGCTCGCGCCACTCCTCGCTCATCACGGGGACCGGGCCGTCGGGTATGCCGCAGTCTACGTTGAAGATCTGGGCCCCGCCGATGCCGGCGCGCTTCATGGCTTCGAGGTCGGCGGTGATGCCGGCCTTGCTCGTGTTGCCGTTGAGCCAGTGCCACCACGTGTGCGGCTTGGCTGAATCCGGTGGATTTCTGAACGCGTCGGCCAGTGGATCCGGCGCCGCGATGGCCATGCCGTGCACAAGAATCAGCGCACCAAGCATCCATGCCGGAGGCAGCAGGCGATAACGGATGCGCATACGAACTCTCTCCTTGCCGAACGATGTGCCGAATGGTTCGGCTGCGCGGGTTATGAGTCCTGCATGAACCGATCCATCGGACAGGAGGACCACCGGCCTCCGCGCAGAATCCAGCAACGATGAAGCTCCAAGCCCATTACTATCGGCAGTTCGACGCCGACTATAGTCTGGACGTGCCCGCAGAGGGCTATGGCGGATGGGGCACCGCGGAGATCGAGATCGCGCCCGAACGGACGGCGCTCGTCGTCATGCACGCGTGGGACACAGGAACGCCTGAGCGGTATCCCGGTTGGTGGCGCGCCGTAGAGTACATGCCGCGAGCTCAGGCCATCTTGCGCGAGGTCATGCCGCCGCTGCTCGAGGCTGTGCGCGCATGCGGCCTGCGGTTGTTCCATGTTGTCGGCGGAGGCGACTACTACCGGCGCCTGCCGGGGCATGCGTTCGCGCGGTCGCTTGCTGGTCCGGCGCCGGCCCATCCAGAGTGCATGGAGGCAGATGAGAGCCTCCGGCGACTGCAGGCATTCCGGGCGGCGCACGTGTTCGTCGGCGCGCACAATGAAGACGATGTTTCCCGGGGCTTCAGGGCGCTGGACTTCGCCGCTGAGGCGCGTCCCGTCGGCGATGAGCCCATCGCAGAGAATGGGCACGAGCTGTTCGCTCTATGCCGTCACTTCGGTGTCAACCACCTGGTCTATGCGGGTTTCGCGATCAACTGGTGCCTGCTGCTGTCGCCGGGCGGCATGCACGAGATGGCGGCTCGCGGGGTTATGTGCTCGGCGCTGCGTCAGGCGGTCACCGCTGTCGAGAACAAGGAGACGGCCCGCTACGAGCTCTGCAAGGAGATCGCGCTGTGGCGAGTCGCTCTTGCGTTCGGGTTCGTGTTCGACGTAGACGAGTTCATCAGGGCGCTGCGAATCGGGACCGCGATCGGCTAGCGGTGTTGGACCTACAGGTTGGGTAATGAGGGGCTGACCCTGGATATGCTGTCGTCGTCAAACGTGACAGCTCCGGGGGCCCCATCGGTCATGAGTGTGCCTCGAAATGCAGCACGGAGTCTCGTCAAGCGCCGCGAAGCATGACGACCGCAAGGCTGGTATGATTCGAGGCGTATGCGCGCAAGCGATGCGTCGCCCACGCCGAGGAGGTCGTCCATGGCGGACATGAAACGAGTCTACAAGCTCTTCGACCCCGCCCCGCTCGGGGATGACCGGGCCGACCTTTACGTCAACCTCGATTCCGTGCGTGGCAGCGCCGGGCTTGTCCGGCGCATGGCGCAGAAGATCCGGCTTTCGGACCCGCCCACGTGCCAGGTGATTGCGGGGCATCGGGGCAGCGGCAAGTCCACCGAGCTCTGGCGGCTCGGCAGGGAGCTGACGCATCCTGAGGATGCGAAGGACTCGACCTACGCCGTCGTCACCCTGCGCGCACTGGATGTGCTCGACCCCAACGACGTGGACGTTCCTGAGCTCATTCTCGCCATCGTCCAGCAGGTGGCCGCGACGCTGGGCGGCGCGCCCTACCGCATCAAACTGAGGCCGGGCTACTTCCAGGAACTGCTGCCGCGACTCAAGAAGGCTCTGGGCACAGAGGTCGAGATCACCGGCGGCGACCTGGTCACGCCTCTCGGCAGGATCGGCGTCGCCGTGAAGAACAGCCCCGACGCGCGCTCCGAGGTGCGCAAAGCCCTGGAGCCCCACACCGGAACGCTGCTGCAGGCGGCGAACGACTTCTTCGGCGAGGCCGCTCTTGCGTTGGATAAAGAAGGAAAAGCGGGCCTCGTTGTGATCGTGGACGACCTCGACAAGATGATCACGCGCCCGCATACGGAAGCGGGCTGTCCCACCACCGAGTACCTGTTCGTGCATCGCTCGGCGCAGCTCACCGGCCTGGCGTGCCACATGGTCTATAGCATTCCCATCGAGCTTGCCTACTCATGCCACGAACCAACGATCCGCCAGCGTTACGGCGGCGTGATCCACATGGTGCCGATGACGAAAGTGACCACTCCGCCTCCGGATCGAGCGCCCTACGAGGAAGGCATAACGCTGTTGACCGACCTCGTGGGCAAGCGCGCCGAAGCCGCCGGCGCCGCTCTCGACGATCTGTTCCAGGACGGGACGTTGCGCGAGATGATACTGTTCAGCGGCGGTCAGCCGTCCGAGCTCATGACGATGATCCGCGAGGCCATGATCGCGGACGGGCTTCCCATAGGTCAAGCCGGCCTGAGGAGGTGCATCACCGAGTCCGAGCGCGGGTACGCGCGGCTCCTGATGGAGGAGCACAAGCCGCTGCTGAAGGAGGCGGCCGAGACGGGCAACGTGACGCGCTCCAACGAGACCGAGCCGCTGCTACGCGATCTGCTGCAGAACCGCACAGTGCTGCTCTACATGAACGACGACGAGTGGTATGACGTGAACCCGGCGGCGCGCGGCGTCGTCTAGGCCCGTGACCGCGCGCGCCGCTGACGTTCCGGTTCCCGTCCTCGCGGCCCGCAACGCCGCGGAGCTCGAGGCCATGCGCCGCTTCCTCCGTGCGGCCCACGGCGGCTTCTCGCTGGCGATTGCCGTGTACGCCACGGTGGGGGCACGCGACGAGGCGATCGGCGCGCTGCTGGAGGACTTCCCCGGCATCGTATGCGCGCGCCCTGGGCTCGAGGACCGCGACGTGCTCTCGTCTGTGCGCGCGGCGTGCGGCGCCAAACAGCCGCCGGCGGTGTTCGTCCTCGACCTGGAGCGGGCCGTGCCCTTCGACGGCAAAGATCAGCCCGCGCTGCGCGCGCTTAACGCGTCCCGCGACCTGTGGCCTGCGCTAGGATGCCCGGTGGTGATCTGGCTGCCCGAGTACGCCGTGGGGCTGCTGGCCAGAGCGGCGCCGGACTTCTGGCGCTATAGGAGCCACACCTTCGAGTTCGCAGGCGAACGGCTGGCGCAGGCCGACCCTGGCGCTCCTGGATTTCCGGGCCATGCCCACATCGACGGGCTGTCCTACGAGGCGAAGAAAGCGCGCGTCGCGGAGCTCGAGGCCCGCCTGGCGGGGCTGCCCGATCCCGTTCCCGGGAGCCTGCGCCCTCATGTGGCGGCATGGCAAACCGAGCTTGCCTACCTCTACCAGTTGATCGGGGACTACACGCGCGCTGAGGCACTGTACAGGCGGCTATTGGCTACTGATGAGGCGAGCTACGGGCCGGACCACCCCGCGGTCGCCACCGACATCAGCAACCTGGCTCAGGTACTGAAGGCCACGAACCGTCCGGCCGAGGCCGAGCCGCTCATGCGCAGGGCGCTGCAGATCGTCGAGGCGAGCCCCGGGCCTGACCACCCGAACGTGGCGGCCGTGCTCAACAACATTGCTCAGTTGCTTCAGGACACGAACCGCCTGGCCGAGGCGGAGGCGCTCATGCGGCGCGCGCTCCAAATAGACGCGGCGAGCTGCGGACGTGACCACCCCAACGTCGCCAGGGACCTCAACAACCTGGCTCAGCTACTTCAGGCCACGAACCGCCTGGCTGAAGCCGAACCGCTCATGCGCAGGGCGCTCCAGATAAACGAGGCGAGCTACGGGCCTGACCATCCCCACGTCGCCAGAGACCTCAACAACCTGGCTCTGTTCCTTAAGGCCACGAACCGCCTGGCCGAGGCCGAGGCACTCATGCGGCGCGCGCTCCAGATCGGCGAGGCGAGCTACGGGCCTGACCACCCCGAGGTCGCCAGCTACCTCAACAACCTGGCTCAGCTACTTCAGGCCACGAACCGGCTGGCCGAGGCCGAGCCGCTCATACGCCGGGCGCTGAAGATCGACGAGGACAGCTTCGGGCGTGACCACCCGAGTGTCGCCATCCGCCTCAACAACCTGGCTCAGCTACTTCAGGCCACGAACCGGGTGGCCGAGGCCGAGCCGCTCCTGCGGCGCGCACTGCAGATACACGAGGCGAGCTACGGGCCTGACCATCCCATCGTCGCCACAGATCTCAACAACCTTGCTATGCTGTTAAAGGCGACGAACCGCCTGGCCGATGCCGAGCCGCTCATGCAGCGGTCCCTTGAGATACTCGTTGCCTTCAAGCGCGCGACGGGTCACGAGCATCCGCGCCTGCGAGCGGCACTGGCAACCTACCGCGCTCTCCTGCTCGCCATGGGTCGCACGCATGAGGAGGTTGAGCGGGCGCTCCGCGCCATCGCTCCCGAGCTGCTCGATGATAAGTAGCGGGTTCGTCCTATCCGCGCCGCACGCGGGCCATCCCCTACCGCCCAGCGCAAAGCAGCATTCACACAGTAGCTAAGGCGGTGCGACGAAGCGTGACGTCGCGCATCATCCCCGGGGGGTTGCTACCGTCACGCGCTTACCCAGCGAATCGGGACCGCGATCGGCTAGCCGCTGTCTCGGATCACTCGCGCCAGAAAGTCGCGGGTGCGGCCCTCCCGAGGATTGGTGAGAATCTGAGCGGGCGGTCCCTCTTCGACGATGCGTCCGTGGTCCATGAACAGCACACGATGGGCGACATCCCGGGCAAAGCCCATCTCGTGGGTTACCACGCACATGGTCATGCCGTCGGCTGCGAGCTGACGCATGGTGACCAGCACTTCGCCGACAAGCTCCGGATCGAGCGCCGACGTGGGCTCATCGAAGAGCATGAGTTCCGGCTCCATGGCGAGGGCGCGCGCAATGGCCACGCGCTGCTGTTGGCCGCCCGAGAGCTTGTGCGGGTAGGCGCCGCCGCGACCGGATAGGCCGACTTTGTCGAGCAATGCGCTGGCGCGCTCCTGACATTCGGCTTCCGACAGGCCGAGGACATGCCGCGGCGCGAGCGCAACGTTCTGCAGAGCGGTCAGATGCGGGAACAGATGGAAGTGCTGGAAGACCATGCCGACCTTGCGCCGGAGCCGGTTCACATCGTGGTCATGGCCGGTCGGGCTCTGTCCGCACACCGTGACGCTTCCTGAGGTGGGCCGCTCAAGACCGTTGATGCATCGGAGAAGGGTGCTCTTGCCGCAGCCGGAGGGTCCGATGAGGACGACCACCTCGCCGCGGGCAATCTCCATGCTCACATCGTCGAGCGCGTGGACTCGATGGAACCACTTGCTCAGGCCCCTGATGGAGACGATGGGGCCGTCGGTAGCCGTCACTTGGTCTGCCATCGTCGTTCCAGCGCCGCCGCCAGACGCGTCAGCGGCAGGGTCATGGCGAGGTAGAACGCGCCTACCAGGGGCCACACCAGCATCGGCACGGCGAGACTGCCCGTCAGTTGCTGTCCCTGCCGTGTCAGCTCCACCATGGCGATGACGGACACGAGGGAGGTGTCCTTGAGGAGGGCGATGGCTTCGTTGGTGAGCGGCGGGAGCACGCGGTGAACTGCCTGCGGAAGGATTACCAGACGCATGGCCATGCCGTAACTCATGCCTAGCGAGCGTGCGGCCTCCATCTGGCCGATATCGAGCGAGAGGATGCCTGCGCGGAATATCTCGGCCACATAGGCCGAGCTGTTCAGCGTGAACGCGAGCAGCGCCGCGGGCCATTGGCCGAGCTGGATTCCTGCCGAAGGGAGCACGTAGTAGATCGCGAAGAGCTGGACCAGCAGGGGAGTGCCGCGCAGAACCTCGACATAGGCCACAGCAGGGAGGGAGATCCATCGGCGACGGCTGATCCGCATGAGGGCGATGAGCAGGCCGATGGGCAGCCCCAGAATGAGCGACAGAAAGGTGAGCTGGAGCGTGACGAGCGCCGCTCTGGCAAGAGAGGGAACGATGATCCCCAGGAGATCCCGCCGGGATGCCGGGGTGACCGTCTCGTCTTCACCGAACCATTTTGCATGCAGCTGGCGCACGATGCCGCGCGCCTCGAGGCGCGCCATGGCGGCATTGACCTCCGCAATGAGCGCAGCACGATCCTTGCGGGCGGCGATGCCATAGCGCTCCTCGGTCAGGAGCGTGCCGGTCAGCCGGAGGCTGTCAAAGCTCCGACGGAGCATGTACCGAAGGACAGGCAGGTCGGTCATCACCGCGTCAATGTTGCCGTTCTGCAGGTCCAGCAGCGCGAGGTCTATGCTGTTGTACTCGCGCATCCGGATGTCGGGCCGCTCGCGGAGCACCTCTTTGGCTGTGGTGTTGATCTGGATGCCGACCGTGGCGCCCTTGAGGTCCTCGATCCCCTTGAGATTCGGCCGGTCCTTCCGGCATGCCAGAGCCTGGCCCGCGGTGTAGTAGGGGTCTGAGAAGGCGAGGGAACGCTTACGCTCGTCTGTGATGGTGAGCGCCGACATGACCAGGTCGAACTTGCCCGATTCCAGGGCGGCCAGGATGCCGTCGAAGCCGCAGTTGACCCACTGCGGAGTGCGCCCCATCTCGCGGGCGATCGCGTTGCCGAGGTCTATGTCGAAGCCCGTGAACTCCGAGCCCTCCATGAACTCCAGCGGGGGATACGTTGCGTCGGTGCCGATGACCAGCGGTTCGGCAGCCAGACACCGGCCCGACGCACAGACAAGAATGGCAAGGACGAGACGGCCCAGTCGGCTCACGGGCCCATCTCGTCCATCTCGTCCATCTCGTCTACGAACACAGCAACCCGATCACAGCTCGATGCGCGCCTTGACCATGTCGGCGCCCATCGCGCGGGTCATCTGGAAGCCGAGCTTCTCGCAGACGTGCTGCATAACGTAGTTCTCCGGCAGGATGTCGGCAAGGATCCGCTCGATCTTCTCGTCTCGCGCAATCTGAATCAGGCGACTGAGCAGCTCAGTCCCGAGGCCGCGGCCGTGCCACTGGTCATTGACGAGGAGCGAGAACTCCGAGTCTTTGGTGCCGTAGAGCCGCGTCAGACGGGCCACGCCGAGGATCTCGCGCTTGCCCGTCTCGGGGTTCTGATACTCCCCGACGAGCGCGATCTCGCGATCATAGTCATTGAAGCAGATCCGGATCATGCGGTCGTGCGCGGTGCGCTGACTGAACTTCATGGCGTGGAAGAAGCGCAGGTAGACGCTCTGCTCCGACAGCGTCTTGTGGAACTCGACGATGAGCGGCTCGTCGTCGGGGCGGATCGGTCGAATCAGCACCTCGGTGCCATCGCGCAGCGACGTTCTGCCGATGTACTGGGAAGGATAGGGCCGAATCGCCAGCTTCGGCAGGTCTTCTTCCTTCGTCTCGGGTCCGAACAGGACAACGCGCGCATCGAGAGCCACCAGACCGTCTGCCGAAGCGAGCAGCGGGTTGATGTCTATCTCCTTGATCCAGCGTTGCTCCACCACCAGGTAGCTGAACCGGACCATGAGCTGCTCGAGGAGCGCGATGTCCACGGGCTTGCGCCCGCGCACGCCCTGGAGGGCGCGGAAGATGCGCGTCTTCTCCATGACGCGTCGAGCCAACGTAGTCGTCAGAGGCGGCAGGCTCAGCGACCGGTCCTTGAACACCTCGACGAGCTGACCGCCAGTGCCGAAAAGGAGCACCGGACCGAACTGGGGGTCAATGGAGCTGCCGATGATGACCTCGTAGCCCTCCATCTTCACCATAGGCTGCACGGTGACGCCGTCGAAGTGCCCCTCGCCGACACGTTCGGCGAGCGTCTTCCTAATGGAGGCGAACGCATTGCGCACCGCATCGGCATCGCGCAGGTTGAGCATGACGCCGCCGACATCGGTCTTGTGGGTGATCGTGTTGGAGTGCAGCTTGACAACGACGGGATAGCCGATCCGGTCCGCGGCTGCGACAGCGTCGTCGGGCGTCTCGGCCAGTTCGGTCTGAACGGTCGGAATCCCATACAGCGCCAGCAGCTTCTTGGATTCGTACTCCGTCAGAATGGTTCGGCCTTCCGACCGCGCCGTCTCAATCAGTCGGGCGGCAGCGTCCACGGCTTCCCGGTCGTCAATCCCGTGCGCCGTGCTGGGCGTCTCGTAGATGCCCCGGAGGTTGTAGCTGTATTGCCACATGTACATGAACGCCCGCGCCGCGCTGTCGGGATAGGGGAATGTGGGAATGTTGGCATGGTTCAGAATGCTCTCGCCAGCCATCACGTCGGCGCCGCCCATCCAGCTCGCGAGGAGCGGCTTGCCGGAGCCCTGCGCATAGGGCCGGAGCATGTCGGCGGTCTGCGTCGGGTGGGTCATCGCCTGGGGGGTCAGCACCACCAGCAGGCCGTCGCTGTTGGGGTCGTTGGCAGCGATCTCGACAGACTTCGCGTAGCGCTCGGGGCTCGCGTCTCCCAGAATGTCGATCGGGTTGGCGTGGCTCCATTGGGGCGGAAGAACCTCGTTGAGGTTCGTGATGGTCTCCTCCGAGAGCACCGTCAGCTCGCCGCCGTTCGTGATGAGCGCGTCGGTGGCGAGCACTCCGGGACAGCCGGCATTGGTGAGGATCGTCAGGCGCGGACCCTTGGGTCGAGGCTGGCGTGCCAGAATCTCGGCCATGTAGAAGAGGTCGGAGATGCGATCCACGCGCAGCACGCCCGACCGGCGGAACGCGGCAACCAGCACCTCGTCGCTGCCGGTCAGCGAACCGGTGTGCGAGGCGGCCGCCTGCGCAGCCTGTTCGGTTCGACCTGCCTTGATGATGATGATCGGCTTGGAGAGCGCCACTTCGCGCGCGGCGCTCAGAAACGACCGGGCGTTGCCTACCGACTCCATGTAGATCACGATACTGCGTGTCTGAGGATCGTCGCCGAGGTAGTCAATCAGGTCGCCCCATCCCACATCCGCCATCGAGCCGATGGAGATGAACGCGCTGAAACCCACCAGCTCCTTGAGGCTCCAGTCGAGAACGGCGGTGCAGAGAGCTCCGCTCTGGCTGATGAACCCGACGGTGCCGGGCCTTGCCATGGCTGCCGCGAAGGTCGCATTAACGCCGCTGGGCGGGCACATCAGGCCCAGGCAGTTGGGCCCGATGACGCGCATCTGAACCTTACGGGCCTCTTCGAGCAACTGACGCTCCAGCTCCACTCCCTCGGGGCCGATCTCCTTGAAGCCCGCCGAGATCACTATGGCTGCCTTGATACCCATGGCGCCGCACTCGGCGATGACGCCCGGCACCGTGCGTGCCGGCGTGGCGATCACCGCGAGATCCACCTGCTCTGGCACATCGGATATGCTCGGATAGGCCTTGATGCCAAGCACGCTGGGACGTTTCGGGTTGACAGGGAACACCATGCCGCCGAACGGATTGCTCACAAGGTTCCAGAGAATTGTGCGGCCGACGCTTCCAGGTTGCTCGGAAGCGCCGATCACGGCGACGGCTTTGGGATGGAAGAACGCGCTGAGAGGCCGCTCACGCTGACCCAGAATGTCATGGGCGGTCTCGAGGTACGGCTGGCCGGAGGCGGTCATATCTGCTCCTGTGGTCTTGCTTTGGGGGGCGACACGAACATCCGCAGGCGCCCGTTGCGCCCGCGACATTATACCTTGGCCCTGAGAGGGCGGTTCACGAGGAAGACAATGCGGCTATGCTTGGTCACCCATGCGAGCGGGTATGCGCAGCCACGTTCACCGCCTGCAGGAGGATGACCGTCAGTCGCCTCTCTTCCATCCGTGATACTCCTCGATCACCCGCTCCCTCGCGCACCGCGGTCTGAAGCACAGCCGCATGCGCAGCGCATACTCTTGGCCCACTTCGTATTGGGGCAGGATCCACTGGAAGTCCCACGCAGGGCACGTGGTGCGCCGAGCCGGGTCGTTCCCGCCGCCGGAAGGCGAGTGGGCGAAGCGGATGAGGCCCGGGCCGTCGAACATGTAGATGAGCGTCATGTTCTCGAACAGACCGTAGTAGAACGGCTCGGCATAGCGAAGGCGGGACATCGAGGCGTAGAGGGTTCCCCGGTCATAGGGCTCCATCCGCGCGACGAAGTCGTCGGTCATGCTCCGCACCGTGGATTCGTCGTTGTGCTCCTGCGTGCAGAGCTGTGCCCATTGCGCCTCGCCGGATCGCGTGCCGCCCAGGAAGTACATGCTCTTATCCTCGGGCCCGTGGATGTAGCTGGCCCAGAAGAGGCCGATGTAGCCATGTCGGAACGCGGCCAGATGGGGACGGCACCGGAACTGCATATCGACGTAGTGCGGCGCTGTGAGCGTGAAGCGGGTCCAGCTTTCGAGACTGGTCGCCGGCGTCGGAGGCTGATGGAGCTCGGCGGCGGAGGCTGAGATCCGGCGCAGCGTCATGGGCGCCGTGCGCGGCTCAAAGAAGTTGCCAGGCTTCAGCTCGGTCGCGCCATCGAATATGTGCTCAAGGTTCAGGCCCGCATAGGAGGGAACGAACGGACTCCGCGTGCACGCCCGGTGCTTCAGGCTCCAGACGCCGTTGTAGCCGGCGCGGTGCTCGCCTTGCGCGCCATTGTCGCCGATGACGGCTGTGAGGTCGCCTGCCTTAATCTGTGTGTGCGGCACTCCCATGCTCCTTCGCGACTGAGTGTTACTACGCTGTCAGCGCGTCTTCTGCGAGAGCGAAGTCGTCATCACGATCCGGCCGCCCGTTCCGTCGGCATTGCATACCCACAGGCGCGCCGTCTTCTGTGTGCCGATGGTGAGCGATAGGCGACGGCCATCCGGCGAGAATGACGTCGGGCCCACAGGCAGAAGCGGCTGGCCGAGTTTCTCGGGATACGGCAACCGTGCGTTCCTGCCGTTAAGGTCCATGACGAAGACCCTCGCGCTCTCAGTCCCTTTCTTGCGTCCCGCAGGCACAAACACGCACGTGACCGCCATGTGCCGCCCGTCCGGCGAGAAGCTGACGGGACCGACAGCGGTGATCGGCGCTCTGGGCGAGGGGTTGATCTCTGCAACGCGGTATGGCATCGGCAGTCGTCGCGCCGATCGCTCCTTGATCGGCATGGCGTAGAGCGAGAGCAGAATGTAGCGAGGGTTGCGGCTCGCCCGCGCCCAGATGAGCTCCTTGGCGCCCGGGCGGATGCCGAAGCCGAGCACATCGCCGGTGGTCGTGAGCCGCGACACCTCGGCCCCTTCGATGAGCCAGAGGTCATTGCTGGCCAGCAGTGCGACGGCATCGGTATCCGGTATCCACGCGCCGGTAACGACGGCGCTGGCCTGCGGCGGCAGCTTGGCCTCCCATGTTGGTGCGAGGTCCGGGATGGCATAGCACAGGGCGGCCTCGTTCGTGCACACGAGCAGTCGCGCAGAGTCCTCCCGCCATACGAAGGTCGAGCAGTCTCTCACGCCCATGGCGGCGGTCTTGCCGGTCAGCAGGTCGTGGACATGGGCGATCTGCGAGCCGCCGACCCACCGATTGATCGCGATCCAGCGACCATCCGGCGACCATCGGGGGTTCATAGCGTCGCCAGAACCCGGCAGCGCCCTGCGTACTCCGGTTCTCAGATCCACCACGCCCAACACTGTATGATCAGCGCCGCTCTGCCAGGCAGTCACGATCTTCGTGCCGTCGGGTGACCAGTCCATCCCACCGCATCCGGAGATGAGCAGGGCGAACCCAACCAGTGGCAGCGCTATCCATGGCCGACGTTGCATGGTCTGATCCCTCCTTGAAATGGTGATCTCGTCGCCTAATCGCTCGGATCCGGGACATAGACCTCGTCGGGTCCGAGCACGTCCGGAAAGTGGGGCCGGAGGAACTTGCGGACCTCCCAGCACAGGCCGCACTTCTGCGGGTAGCCCGCCCTCGGCTGATATCCCCGGTCCACGGCCAGGCGAAGCAGGCCCAGAGGCCCTTCGTGGTAGACGGCGTCAATGACGGGGCTACGGCCGAGGAAGCCGTCTCGCATGAACTCCGGCAGCGTCTTCTCGTGCACGTTGCCGAGCACAATCAGACAGCATGTCTCCAGGTTGCCATAGGGATCAATGTGGATCTCCCACATGGTCTCGGGGTCGAACTCCTGCCGGCATGACGGATCGCCTTCGCCGCCGTGCCACATAGCGTCGGTCAGGTCGCTCGCGGGCCTGTCGGCGAAGAATCGAGCGAGCTCATCGCCCGCACGGCCCGAGAGCAGGGGCGGATGTCGGCGTGTCCATTCGCCGAGACGCGCTTCATCGCGGCCGATGTCGCGCAAGTCCTGCAGCTCCTCCAGCGAATGATCCGCTGCCGCGACATTGCGCTCGCCGAAAACCTCGACGGCGACATCGCGGCACCGCTTACGATTCGCGGGCGGACACAGGCGCTGATGGTAGGGATCGGCGCTGATCAGCAGCCCGCGAACGCCGGCATCACGGAGCATGGAGAGCCTCTCATACGTGACAGCCTGGTTCCGCGCGAACGTGGCGTTGGTCTCGATGAAGTGGGGCGCCGCGTTGTGTCGGTTGGCCGCACGGCAGAGGTCCAGCAGTTGCGTGAAGTACATCATGGCTTCGCCGCCGGCGATGTGGATGACCCGATCGGTCTGGTGTAGCTGCATGAGCCATCCGACTGCGTCATCAAGGCTTGCATGCGTCGCGGGCCGGCGGGGGCTGCAGTAGAAGCAGCAATGTCGGCAGGAGAGGGTGCAGCGGTAGGTGTAGAGCAGACTGGCGACGTGCTTGAGGCCTATGGCCGCAGCCACGCCTTCTTCTTCGATCACCTGAGCTACCGGGCGCGGGTCTCTCATTCACCCCCTCCCGTGCCCTCCCCCGTCAAGGGAGAGGGAGACTGGTGTGTTCCCAGCGACGAGGGCGAGGCGTCGGTGATGTCCACGATGGCTTCGGCGATGTCGCCCAGATTGCGCCGGTCCATCTGAACGGCCAGGCCGACCACGGAGCGGCGGCGCGTCTCGCGCTCGGGAATAGCCGAGACGGTCAACCGACCTTCAGAGCGCGCAGGCACGGTCAGCACGCCGCTGTCCCGCTCGGAACGCCAGCCGTCCGGCAGGCGCAGCTCGAGTCGGAACCGCTTGAGCCTGACTCCATAGTTCTGAACGATGATCGTCCACTCGATCCGATCGCCCGGACGGGCGGCGCAGTGGTACGGTTCCAGGCGGATCCATTGCGGATCGAGGCCGAAGTTCGGATCGTCCCAGTCGAGGAGGTCGGCGAAAAGCCGTCGGCGTTCATCCAGCGTGCGGCGCATGTCGGCCACTTCGGCGCGAGAGAACACAAACCCGCCGGCCACATGCTGGTTGACGAGGAGCACATCGGGACCGAGCCGATCGAGCAGCGCAAGGCACCGATCGTAACCAAGGCCCGGTCCGAGCAGGTTACGGTTCAACGTGCAATAGTCGTCCAGGCCGCCGGGAGTGAACGAGTCGCCGACGAACAGCACCCGCTCGGAGCCCCGTTCAACGAGCAGGGCGGCGTCGTAGAAGGTCTGTCCCGGCAGATCATAGGCCGTCACCGTGAATCCGCGCCACTGCCAGCTCTCCCCGTCGGACGTGATCCGGTTCGGCGTGATCGGGCGGGGATCGAGGCATGGCATCCAGTAGGCCTCCGGTCGACGCAGGAGGTCCGCCATGGTGCGATGGACGATCACGGGGCACGGCTGAGCGGCGATGAACGCGTTCACGTGATCCACGTGGTCGTCGTGGTAGTGGGTGATCCAGAGACCTTCGATCTGGCCCAGACGTCCTGACGCCTGGAGCGACCGGATCCGCTCTGGCGCATCGCCGGCGCAGTCCATGAGCAGCGCCGCGCGGTCGTCCGCAACGATGCAGCGCGACGTGCCGCCGACCTCGAGCACCCACGTTGGCAGAGGTCGGCACCGCTTGCGCAGATCGGCAGTGATGTCCGGCACGTCGGGCCACGCGGCGGGGAAGTACCATCGTCCTGCGCTGATGGCGTGGTAGTTGCGCCGCGCCGCCCCGATGCGAGCCTTCAGGGCCGCAACGGCCTGGACCGGCCTTCGGACGGCGGAGCCAAAACTCGGCACGAGCACATCAGGCTTCCGCTCCAGAACGGTCTCGAGAGAGGCGACGCAGTCGAGAGCTCGTTCACCGAAGCCATGGTATTCCATGAGCTCGCCGCCGGGCATGGGCCGGCGCCCCTGCAGCAGCCAGAAGTCGCGGAGCTTCCCATGGCCGCACATGAGCTCGCCCACAAAGGCGATGGTCCTGTCTCCGTCGCGAACGATGAGACTCACGCCGCCCGAACTGGGCCCCGGCGTGGGAATGGCGTCAATCAAGAGGCCCCGCCATTCGAATGCATCCGTGGGCCCAAGGCCACGGGCGACGGGCACGTTCTCGCGAAGGGTCCGGCGGGAGGGATGGTAGTTGTAGGCGTGGACGCGGTGGGACTCGTCACGCCAGCGTGCCTCGGCGTCCTCGAACAGGCGTCGCTCAGCCTCGGGGACAGCCAGCCGCGCGCCCATGGCGGCCCAGTCGCGGAGACCATCAGCGGCGTTTCGGTGATGATGCGTCAGGAGTATCCACTCGACCCATGTCGGGTCCACATCGGCTCGTGCGATCTCGTCGGGCGGCGCGCATCCGATCAGCAGACACTTGCCGTCGCGTCGGATGATCCCCACATTGGACGACCCTATCGTGCGCACCGATACCGATGCGTCTGTGATTGCGCTCATAGGCATAGCTTCGGCGCGGTGACGCCGATTTCCTGGGTACAGGAAGGTGGTTCTGCAGTCGCCGATTTGGCCGACCAACAAGGAGGAAGCCGCGGAGACAGCGAAGAACTAGACCATGCCGCGCCGACATAGCCGACGGCGATGGCCCGCGATTCGCTAACCGCCATGGACCGACTCGAAGTAGCGCTATTCCCGCTCAACACCGTGCTCTTCCCACGGATGCCGCTGCCGCTGCACGTCTTTGAGGAGCGGTTCCGCAAGCTCATCCTCCGATGCTCGGAGGCCAAAGAGCCATTCGGCGTCGTCCTGGCAGCCGATGCCGACGAGCGGGGCGAAGAGACCGCCCGCGTTGGCACGCTGGCCCGCATCCATGCGGTGCAGCGTCTGGACGACGGGCGCATGAATGTGCTGGCGGTCGGCGACGCCCGGTTCGCCGTCCTGCGGCGGCGAAAGACGGAGGATGACTACCAGATCGCCACGGTTGAGCCGGTCTACGATCTGCCTGCGAGCCCGCGTACCATCGAGCCTCTGGTCCAGGAGGTTCGGCGGCTCTTCAGCACCTATTTCGAGGCCCTCGTAGCCAAGGCAGGCATCGAGGTGCCCGAATATGAGCTGCCGGCCGACCCCTCGGAATTGTCGTTCGTCGTCGCATCGGTCGTGCAGTTGCCGCTGATGCGCCGCCAGCAGTTCCTCGAGCTGACAAGCACCTCCGAGCGACTGCAACAGGAGATCGCGTACCTTCAGCGGAGCATCGAGCGGCTCGAGCGTCAGCAAGACGAGAGCCGGATCGCCACCCCGTTCGATCCGGACGACTGGAAAGACGTGTTTTCACGCAACTGAGAGGCCGATCAGGAGTCGGCTGCGGAGGAGTATGCGCATGGAGAAAATGGCCCTGGGGCCGCGAACGTTTCTTTGCCCCATGCCGGCGGCGCTCATCGGAAGCGCCGTCCATGACCGGCCCAACTGGATGGTAGCGGCCTACTGCGGCCTTGTGCAGCACGATCCCCCGATGATCGGCCTATCGCTGGCCAAGACGCACTACACCAATGAGGGCATTCGCAAGAGCGGGTCGTTCTCGGTGAACATCCCCTCGTCGGACCTGGTTGAGCGCCTCGACCACTGCGGGATCGTCTCAGGACGCACGGAGGATAAGTCGGGATGCTTCTCGGCCTTCTACGGCGTTCTGGGCAACGCCCCAATGGCTGCAGAATGCCCGCTGAACCTCGAGTGTCGCCTGAGACAGGTCGTGGACTTCCTCGGCACCAACGAGCTGTTCATCGGCGAAATCGTGGAGACCTACGTCAACAGCGATCTGTGGGTGGGCGGCAAGGTGGACGTGGCCAGGATGGATCCGCTCGTTTTCACTGTGCTCGACTCCCTGTATCGCCGTCTTGGCCCCGTGGTAGGCAAGGCGTGGGAGATCGGGCGCTGCGCACCGCCGACGGACTGAACGGGAGGAGAAGGGGCATGGCCTATTTGCTCGGCATTGACATCGGCACAAGCGGCACGAAAGCGCTGCTCATAGACTCGGCCGGCAAGGTGCTCGCTCGATCCACGCACGAGTATCCGCTCTCGTCGCCGCGACCTCTCTGGTCGGAACAGGACCCATCGGACTGGTGGAAAGCGACATGCCAGGCCATACGGAACGTCCTGTACCGGTCGGAGATACCGGCCTCGGCCATATCGGGCGTGGGGCTTTCCGGGCAGATGCACGGCGGAGTCTTTTTGGGGCCCAACGACGAGGTGCTCAGGCCGGCGATCCTCTGGAACGACCAGCGCACGCAGGCCCAGTGCGATTGGATCATGGAGACCGTCGGGCGGGATCGTGTCGTCAGCGAAACGCTGAATCCGGTGCTGACGGGTTTCACGGCCGGCAAGATCGTGTGGGTGCGTGACAACGAGCCGGATGTCTACGCGCGCATCAGGAAGGTGCTTCTCCCGAAGGACTATGTGCGGCTGATGTTGACGGGCGAGTATGCCACCGAGGTATCCGATGCTTCGGGAACCTCCCTCTTCAATGTGCCGAAACGGCGCTGGTCCGACGTGATGCTGCAAGGCTGCGGCATCCCTGAGGCGTGGATGCCGGAGGCCTATGAGTCGCCCGAAGTGTCAGGTCGGATCACGGCAGAGGCAGCGTCGGCTACGGGTCTGGCCGTGGGCACCCCCGTTGTGGGGGGCGGGGGCGATCAGGCGGCGGGCGCCGTCGGCAACGGCATCGTCGAAACGGGCATTGTGTCTTCGACCGTGGGAACCTCAGGCGTGGTCTTCGCCTTCGCCGATGAGCCGATCATGGATCCCGGGCTGCGGCTTCACACGTTCTGCCATGCGGTGCCCGGCAAGTGGCATCTCATGGGGGTCATGCTGTCGGCGGGCGGTTCGCTTCAGTGGTATCGCGACACGTTCTGCGATGCAGAGAAGCGCGAGGCGGCGCAGCAAGGCGTGGATCCCTACGAGCTCATGACGGCCGGCGCCGCTGAAGCGCCGGTCGGCTGCGAAGGGCTCATCTTCCTGCCGTATCTGACCGGCGAACGGACGCCTTACCCCGATCCCCATGCCCGCGGAGTGTTCTTCGGCATCACGCGGCGCTGCGACAAGCGCCATTTCACCCGAGCGATCCTCGAGGGCGTCGCGTTCGGTCTGCGGGATTCGTTCGAGATCATGCAGGCCATGAAGCTGCCCATCGTACAGGTGCGCGCATCCGGCGGGGGCGCCCGGAGCAGCCTGTGGCGGCAGATCCAGACGGACGTGACAGGCATACCGCATGTAACGATCAATGTGGACGAGGGACCTGCGCTGGGGGTGGCGCTGCTCGCCGGAGTAGGCACCGGCGTCTATCCCAGCGTCGCCGACGCCTGCAAGTCCGTGATCCGCGTCGAAGGACGCACCGACGTCTGCAACGTCAACCGCGTGGCGTATGACCGTTTCTATGCCGTGTACCGACAGCTCTATGCGCAACTGCGCGAGCAGTTCGCCGAGGTGGGGCGGTTGGTGGCATGAGCACCGCCCTTGCCCGCATCAAGGAGATCGTGCCGCAGGGGGATTTCGTCATCCTCGACACGGAGACGACGGGGATTGACTACCGGGCTGAAATCGTCCAGATCGGCATGGTGGATGCGAATGGGACCGTGCTGCTCGACAGCTTCGTGCGCCCGACCATCGCCATCCCGCCGGATGCCACTGCGATTCACGGCATCACCGACTCCATGGTCGCGGACGCGCCGCGGCTCAGCGATCTGGCGGACACGATCAGGGGACTGCTGAAGGGCCGACCGGCAATCGTCTACAACGCGGAATACGACATGCGGCTCCTCAGCCAGTCATCGCGAGCGCTCGGTCTGGCCGTAGACTGGCAGGCCGCGGCGTCACGCTGGATATGCGCCATGCTCGCGTACGCAGAGCATCGGGGCGTGCCGGGCAGACGCTACGGCGAGTTCCGCTGGCACAGGCTGGGAGATGCAGCTCGTTTCGAGGGCATCCAGGTTGCCAACGCGCACGCAGCCGTCGGGGATTGCCTCATGACGCTTGCGCTGGTGCGCAAGATGGCGGGGGTGTGAGCCCGCCGACGTCATGAGGCCCTCTGCCCGACGCCTTCCGGGGCGACGCTTCCTAGCTGGGCTTCGCCAGTATCCGCTCCGCGGCTTTGCGCACGTCCACGTTAGGATCCTTCAGCATCCGCTCCGCGTATTCGCGCGTATCCGACGCTCGGAGTTTTGCCAACGTGCTCAGGGCGTAGAGGCGCACCAGCGGATGATCGCTGCTGAGCTTGTCGCGCGCGATATCCTGGGCTGCCTTCTCCTGGTCCGAGCCCGCCGCGCTCTGCAGCGCCGTCAGCGCCCTGGCCGCGATGAACGGGTTCTGGTCACACGCGAGACCCTCGAGCCTGGCGATATCCGCCGCGGTCAGCTTCTCGCCGCGAACGGCCTGCATCTGGAGCGATTTGACCGAGGAGTACTTCACGGGGTCGTAGCCGCGACTGCGGGCAAGCCTGGCGGACGGACTCAGGTACCTCGGCCACGCGTACAGACCGACGGCGACCAACGCGAGGAAGAGAACCCCCACAATGCCCCAACGGAACCTTGCCGCCTTCATGATGATCCTCCCGGGAGCGTGCTAATGAGGCGCAGCTTACACTGAGCGGAGTACCTCAGCACGCTCACGCACTATTGGGATACCACACGCTGTGCTGCGTGTCAAATCTTTCTCACTGCAATGGTCATGGCTCGGGGGATCGTTCGGGTTCGTTGCCGCGGGGACTAAGCGGCGCCTGTCGAGAGGAGGCGGGTCAGCAGCCTTGAGCGAGAGCCGACGGTGCGGACCTTCCGGCACGATACGGTCGTGACAGGGCGATCACGATGCAGGTGACGCCCGTCGGCATGCCGAACCTGCGCGAGGAGGAGCGCGGCAATGAAGGGATGGGCGGCGTTGGGATTGCTAGCGTGCGGCGTCGGGCTTGCGGCCGCTCGGGCGCCGGTACGCGTCATCACTGTCTCCGATTTCGAAGCCGGTCTCGATGGGTGGTGGACGAACGACGCGCCGCTGCATGAGAGGCGGGCTGAACGGCCTACGCTCATCTCCCTTGCGCGCGAGCGCAGCGCAACCGGCCACTGTCTGCACATCCGCTTCCATGCCGGGTCTGGCTGGGCGAACGCCGCCGTGAACTTCAGCGATGAGGGTGACGCGTGGGCTGCCGCAGGCGTAGATGAGATCCGCCTGCGCGTCAGGGGGGATGGGTCGGATCGGATCGTCCGCATGGGCTTTCAGGCCTGGGCCGACGATCTCGTCACGCCTCTCATGTTCGAGCGGCCCGTGGCGCTGGCGTCTCGGGAGTGGCGCGAGATCCGACTTTCGCTGATAGACCTCGAAGGATCGCTGCCGGGCAGGCGCCTCCGGCTTCCATCGCTGATCTCGTTCCAGGTGAACGGCTCGGGCGATCTTGCGCCTGCGGAGCTGTGGATTGACGACGTCAAGGTGGTAAGCGCTCACGGCCAGGGCAAGCGTTTCGCAGAGAGCCCTCTGGCCGGGCGTGTGGCAGCGATGAAGCCGGTGTCAGGATTGCCGCGGCTGGGCAACTGGGCCTACCCCGGTCGCGATGTCGCGGCGCTTCAGCAGTGCAAAGAGCTGGGCATTGAGTTCTCGTCCAACGGCGACTCGGCGGTCCAGCAGCAAAGAGTCTTCCTCGAGGGTATCGTCACGAGCCATAGCGTGGGCCGCCCATCGGGAGCCGAACTCATCGCCGGTCTCGGCCTGAGCGACGCCGACATGGACCAGGACTCGAAGGGCAAGCGCTCGGGCGAAGGCGTAGAGAGCAGCTTCTTCCATCCCGGCGCGATCCGGCGGTTCGACGACTTCGTGCGCAAGCGTGTCCAGGCGCGCGCCGACGCTCCGTGGGTGGCGTCCTTCGTGCTGTCGTCGCCGATCAGCATGTACGGCGAGGTGCACTACCCGGCCTCCACCGAAGGCGGCTTCCTCGTTCACGGCGCCGCCGCCAAGGCGAACTTCCGCGCATGGCTGAAGCGGCGCTACGCGGGCGATCTGAAGGCGCTTGCGGCGGCGTGGGGCGAGCCTGTCGCGTCGTGGGACGCTCTCGAGCCTCCCGATGGTCCTCGTTCAGACCCGTCGGGCCTCGATCGTCGGCGGTCGTGGTCCGACTTCATGCACTGGTATGCAGGCTGGCTCGAGAGCGTCTCGGAGCGTTCGCTCAGGGTCGCCCGTTCGAAGACGCGCAAGCCTCTGGCTTTGATGCTCGGAGGTCCCAAGATCGGCCTCAATCAGGGCGTCTGTCAGGGCAACATCGGTCCCATAGCCCGCATGCTGGGCCGCCATGGTCCCGCCTTCCTGAGCGATACCGACAGCCAGACGCTCTTCTCGTGCCGCTACACTCGCGCGGCCTGTTCGCAGTACGGCATTGATCTCATGGTCGAGCATGTCGGTCCGCCCTACCTCCAGGCTTTCCATCAAGTGAACACCGTGCACAACGCCATTGCGTGCGGCAGTGACTTCGTGCATCTGGCCACGCTGGGCGAGCTGTTCGACCCCAAGCACTGGTTCCATGCCATCTGGCGGGACCTTGCGCCTGTGGTTCGCCGCTACCGGACGGGCTACGTCAAGAGGGATGCGGCCATGTTCCACTCCTATCTGACTTCATGGTACCGATGGGATCGGTCGAACGGCGACTGCGTGAAGCTCTATGATGCAAGCAACACGCTCTGGTTCTGGGACAAGGGGTATCCGTCGTGGGGCCGCGCGCTGGGGTCGCCGGATGTGCTCGACGACGCCATGATAGAGGATGGCGGGCTTGCCGGGCGCAAGCTTCTCGTGATTCCCAACACCGGCGCGACGCTCACCAGCCGGAAGGCCGTCGAGGCGCTCAAGCGATGGGTGCGCGCGGGCGGACGCGTGATCGGGTTTGGGCGCGGCTGTCTGGAGTACGTGATCGAGCCTGACCGCCGCCTCACGCGTATCGGCACGATGGCCGGCATGCTCGCCGTTGCCCCGGCCCAAGGGCAAGGGCCGGTCGTTACCCCCGCCCCCGGCGGGCGGGGGCAAGGGGGAGGGGGAATCGAGCGCCGTTACGGCAAGGGCTCCGTCGTCTGGTATCCCGATGCCGTGGATCCCGGTTCGCCCTTTGCCCGCGCGTGTATGCAGCTTCTGGCCGATCAGGCCGACCGCGCAGGCGTTCGGCGATGGTGCCGCATCGAGCCCGGCTGGGATGCCAACCTGATATATGCAGGCCCCGACAAGGTCACGGGCCGCCACCTCTTTGTCCTCGACCTGACCCGTTTGGCGCGCAACGGCCCCGAGCCGCAGGAGTTCTGGAAGGACCGTACCTTCACGCTCACCTTCGACCCATCCCTTACGGGCGATGCCGAGATCATCGCGATTACCGACAGCTTCCGCAGCGTTACGGGCGGAGCAGCCGACTGGCAACCGAGGACCCGCGTGCTGACGATCAGGCTGCGGCTGCCGGGGAGTATCATGGTAGAGGTCTGAAGACCGCCCGAATCGGTTGAGGCGCACGGCACAATCAGGCCGGTGGTGCGGCCCAAGGAGCGAACCCATGCTCATCGAGGAACTGACAATGCGGGGGCTGCTGTCGTTCGGCCCCGAAACGCCCGCTCTCACGTTGG
>JAAYVH010000101.1 GCA_012517255.1 Chthonomonadales bacterium | reverse complement strand
CGGCTGGAGGATCGGGAAGAGGTCCGACAGGTCGTCGGCCAGGACCGGGGCGGCCATGGTCTTCTCGTAACCCTGCATGCGGTTGGCGTTGCCCCGCAGGGTGTTGATCTCGCCGTTGTGGGCGATCATGCGGTACGGGTGGGCGAGCGGCCACGTCGGGAACGTGTTGGTGCTAAACCGCTGGTGGACCAACGCCATGGCCGTTTCCAGCGCAGGATCGTCGAGATCGCGATAGTAACCGTTGAGCTGGCGCGCCAGCAGCAGTCCCTTGTAAACGATGGTGCGCGACGAGAGGCTGCAGACGTAGAAATCGGAGAAGAGACGCAGACCCTTGCTCTCGAGGGTGCGGAACACTGTCTTCCGGATGACGTACAGCTTGCGCTCGAACGCTTCCTGATCGGGAATGTCCGGGCTGCGGCCCACGAAGAACTGGCGTATGGCCGGTTCGGTGTCACGCGCCTTCTGGCCAATGACGTCGCGATTCACCGGCACATCGCGCCATCCGAGCATCGTCTGCCCTTCAGTTCGCACCACGTGCTCGATGACGGCCTCGCACACCGCGCGTTCGACGGCATCCTGCGGAAGGAAGACCATTCCGACGCCGTAGTACCCCGGATCGGGGAGGGCGACGCCCGACACGCGCCGCAGGAGCCGATCGGGAAGCTGCACCATGATTCCCGCGCCGTCGCCGGTCTCGGGGTCGCAACCGCATGCGCCCCGATGCTCGAGGTTTACAAGTATTTCAAGAGCCTGCTCGATGATCCGATGCGAGCGACGGCCCTTCATGTCCACGACGAAACCTACGCCGCAACCGTCATGCTCGAACTCGGGATCATAGAGCCCCGTGGCTCCGTTGTGCCGCCTATCCATACGCGTTGTCGTCCGCCTGTCCGCCCGGTCGTCCCTCAGGAATCAAACCGCCCGGGCGCGGATCGTCACGCTGGAAGATCCGGCCACGGGCGTCCTCGAAACCGTGCCTGAGAGGGCGTGATTATACCCGAGACTCGAGGAATGAGTAAGCGAGCCGCGTCGCGTCTCGCCAAACCGGCGAATCAGCCGCATGAGAGGCGCAGGTGCGTTGGGGCATATCAGCCGGATGACCAGCGTCGTGCGTTACATGGGCGAACCAACCGCGCGATGCCGCGGCTTACTTATCGGAGGTTCCGCTCGGCGGTTGATTCGCCCCTACGGGCTCTCGGAGCGCACTGTCGCGGAGCGACGACGGATGGCAGCCGGGCGGCGCAAGCCCCCGGACAACGGCGACCACCTGCGCGCCTACGTCATCGCGAGCGAAGCGACGCGATCCCGAACAGCTCACGCCGATCGGCATATCGGCATTGCCAGAAGAGACATCCGAAAGCCCTCGGGATTGCTTCGCTTCGCTCGCAATGTGCGGATTCTCAATGAAAACTGAGCCATGAGTCTCACTGAAAACTGAGCCACCCGTAGAGCCACCTGGTTGCATGTGAGCAACCAGGGAGGCAGGGAGGTGGTTACTTTGGGAGTCTGGCATAGCATTCGCAGTTTGTCGG
>JAAYVH010000100.1 GCA_012517255.1 Chthonomonadales bacterium | reverse complement strand
GTGGCCACCCGTCCGTTGCGCACCACGCGAATGCGGTGATTGCCCGTGTCCGCCACATAGAGCGATCCGTCCGGAGCAACCGCCACGCCGCAGGGATACCGGAACGCTGCCTCTCCCGGCGGACCGTCGGCATAGCCTTCGACACTTCCTGCCAGCGTCGTAACGTCGCCGGCTTCGCTGACCACACGGATGCGGTGATTGCGGCTGTCTGCGACGTATATGGCAGTCCGAGAGCCGCGTGCCGTGGCGTCATAGCGCGTGTCAACGGCGATCCCCACGGGCGCATCGAACCGAGCGTCGCGTCCCGGTCCATCGGCGTCGCCGGGGTCCGGAGCGCCTGCCAGAGTCTCGACATGCACATCGGGACGTCCCAGCTCCATTTTGGGCCCGGGCGGGAGTTGCGACATGGAGACCATGGACATGCCCCCCTTACCCGGCGGACGCCAGACAAAGGCTCGCCACCACCACGCCTGTATCGCGGCGAGGAGCACGAAGATCACGATCGCCACGACCTTCGGGCTTACGTTCCGCTGAAGTCCTCGCTTCATCGCATACCCACCGTTGACACGACCACGCGCCCCGGGGTCTTCGCCCGATGCACCGTGAGCAGCACATGGCCGCCGGCCGCAACCGGCCATTGGTCGGGCAGCATGGGCAGGGGCACGCCAAGACGCTTCTGCGGCGACACCAACCAGGCGGTCTCGGTGCCGGCTCCGGTGACCACCACCCCCCGGGCCGTCTCGGCCAACCTGCCCCCCGCCGGCAGCCAATCGGCCACGGTTGTCGGCTCAAGCTTGCCCGGTTCAGCCGAGCGAACGCAGCCCGTGAGCAGCGAGTTGGATCCTCGACTGGGGGCCGTCCAATAGATCCGTCCGTCGGCGGTCATGAGCGTCGACCGGGCTCCGATCTCGGCTGCGAAGCGCCGCGGCGGCATGGCGGGACTCACGGCGTAGAGCACGGTGCTACGAATGCCCTCATTCCTGACACCCGCAAGATAGAGCGTCCCGTTGAGCATCCCCCGCAGTTGGGCCGAAACGAAGCCTTCGGCGACCTCAGCTATCGGATGGGCAGCGCCCCCCGCGGCGAGCCATATCTGCGTCTGGGGGCCGAGAGGCGGTAGGAAGTTGGCGGCCGTCGCCGGCGATGGTATCTCCACAACCCATGCGAGCCGGCTGCCGTCGGTCCACACAGCCAGCGGTCGCTCCTTCATGCTGGCTGCCGTCGACGCATTGGACCCGTCGATTCGAGCTGTACGAATCTCCCAGGCATCGCCCGCCTTGCCGATCCACGCAACCGACTCGGGAGACGCCTCGAGAGAGACGACGTCCTCATGCGCTGCCAGTACCACGCGCCGACCGGATCGAACCGACACCACCTTCGTCGCGCCGTTGGTCCTCTCCAACCAGACCCAGGTGTCGCCAACAAGCCGCGCTTGCTCGGGCACTGCTTCGGCAACGCACAGAGGGATCGCCACAAGGCGGGTACGGGCTGCGTAAACCGCAAGGCTTGCGCCAATAACCAGGATGCCTGCGGCCCAGATGGCCCAGCGGACCGTCGGTCTGGTCGTGTGGTCGGGGTCTTTCACGTGCACAATAGCTCATGCAGCAACGCCGGCAGAAACGCCACGTTGTCCATGCAGATGTAGTCCAGAGTACCACCCATTCGATAGAAGGTCTTGCAGAACCGCAGATAATAGGCCGGATTGTCCATGGGCGGCTCGCCGCGTGACCAGTCCCAGTCGCCGCCGTCCTGAATGTCCACGACGACCAGATAGTGGTCATGCACCGTCGGCTGGCCCGTGTTGATCGCGATGTTGTTCGCCATCGAGAGGGCCTTCTCGAAGATCATGGGCGCCATCACCGACGAACCCACCACGATGTGTACCCCGCCAGTCAGCCGCGACACCCCCTCGGCATACGTCAGGAAGTCGAGCATGGCCCCGCGTCCGATGGGTCCCCCCGACGCCAGCGGATGCGTGTAGATGATGTCGTAGCCGATGCCCGGATGGACCGTGAGCGGAACGCCGTGCTCATAGGCCGCACATTGAACGCTGAAACGCTTCCACGGATGAGCGATATGCTGTCGGCCCGGAGCCAGCCCATGGTTCTCGATCATCTCGAGGAGGTCGGCCTGCGCCCCCAGGTTCCCCTGGCCCGTAGCCGACGCCAGCGCGCCGGCCATGGCGGTCCGCAACTCCTCCGGCGATGGGATCACCAGACCATCGTCGTGGATGAGCTTGCCGACGGCCGCGCCATAGCCCAGGCCAGAGACACCCCCCGCGGCGATCGCAAGGTTGATGAAGCGCCCCGTTTCATCCCACGTGCCGAATCGGCCTTGCGCTGTATTCTCGCGCACATCCTCGGCGCTCATGCCCTGAAAGGCAAACTCCCAATCATGGATAGAGCCTGCCCCGTTCGTCGCCAGATGGGTCAGCCACTCGGTCTCGACCATATGACCGAGGATAGGCCCGAGACCGTTCTTGATCAGGTGCGCTCCATAGGTGAGCATCAGTGGGCGGCCGTTGGCGCGAGCCTGCCGCATCCGCTCGGCGCAACGGCGTATCTGTTCGCGTTGCCGCTCCGGAACGGATGGCGGTCTGGCATCGGGGAGCACAGCGATCTCCTCGATGCGCAGCTTGTTGCGCCGTTCCGCAAGCGGCAGCATCCGGAGAAGCGAGGTATCGAGTCGCGCCATGCCTACGCCTTCGCCTTGCCGGATGCCTTGAGGACGGCGCTCGCCGTCACGGACTCCCCGAGGTGGATGCGGAACGTCCGCACCTCCCACGGCTTGATATCGAATGCGATATGGAAGCCCTCGACCTCCACATCGCAGCACCTGTCCTCGAGCAGATTGCACTCTTCCGCCTGAGCAACCGGACGCGTGAATGTGATCTTCACCGGTCCGCGAGAGCCGTGAGCCTCGTAGACCCGCACGATGATGCCATCGCCATCCTCAGCCATCTTGACGGCGTCGACAACCACATTCGGACGATCCACAGCGACCGTGGACCGCAACTTGGGAAGCCGTCCCGCATGCGGTTTGGTCACCTGCGGCAGCAGCGGAGTATTGAGCTCCATACCCGCAAAGACGACGCGCTCGCGCCAGTCACCCCGGTGCGGCAGGAGAGCGTAGGTGAACTCGTGGATCCCACGATCGGCTTCAGGATCGGGGCTCTCGGGAGACCGGAGCAGCGTCAGACGCAGAACGTCGCCTTCCACGTCCCAGCCATACTTGCAGTCGTTGAGCACAGCGACGCCGTAGTCCCCCTCGGAAAGGTCGGCCCAGCGATGGCCCGGCACCTCGAAGCGCGCCTGATCCCAGCTTGTGCTCCGGTGGGTAGGACGCTCGATAGCTCCATAGGCGATCTCGAACGTCGCGCGTGCCGCGTGGACGTTCACGGGGAAGGCCACCTTGAGCATCGTCTTCCGCTCCTGCCAGTTGGCCCGCGTGACGAAGTCAATGCGGGGATCGTGGCAGTAGAGGATGATCCGCTGGTCTATGGTGGACCGCCCGTACCGCAACGTCTGAGCGAGAACCATCCGGAGGGCGTTGCACTCCACGAGCTCGGGTGGCCCGTCCGCTGTGAACTCCCACGAACGCTCTTGATAGCTCAGGTCAATGTCCCATGCCTCATCGTGAACCGGTTTGTCCTCGAAAACCTGCAGCACGTTGCCGCGTGCCCCCGGTCGCAGGACCTCGCGATGGTGGATCAGGTCGGTGACGCTCCGTATGCCGCCGTGTTCGTCGAACACGATGTCGTACCACGGTCCATGCGCATGGCCCGTCTCATAGCGCAGGTGACATCGCGGCGTCTCGGTGCTGCCTGCGACGCACCGGAAGACGGCATACCCGCATGCGGGCACTCCCTCCGCCAGGAACGTCAGCTTGCCGTCCTCGACGTGCACAGGCATTGCGCGCCCCGAGGGATCCCACACGGTGAACCGGTCCTTGCCGACTGGCGCATCCACCGTCACAAGCCCGTCCCTCTGCCAGGAGAGAGTGTTGTACACAACGATGGGTATGCCGTCTCCCTCGGTGTTGATGAAGCCCACCACATGGCGCATGGCATCGTCGCGCACATCCGCCGCAGCGCTCAGCACCGCTTCGTAGTCCCTGGCAGAGTCTTCGTAGACGGCACGTATAGACGAGCCGGGGAGAATGTCGTGGAACTGGTTGAGCAGCACGGTGTGCCACGCCTGCCGGATGTCGTCTGCCCTGTACTCCTTGCCAAGGATCGCCGCGACCACAGAGAACATCTCGGCATCGCGCAGCATGAGCTCGGCCCGCCGGTTGTCCCGCTTGTTGGCCGCCTGCGTCGTGTAGGTGCCCCGATGGCGCTCGAAGTACATCTCGCCGTTCCAGACCGGCGCCCCATTGGCAGACTCACGCAGCCGATCGAAGAAGTCATGCACGCGGCCTGTCTTTGCCGCCGGCATGCCCGGAATGTCCGCCAGTCGCGGGATGGCCTCGAGCATCTCGCGCGTGGGTCCTCCGCCTCCGTCGCCATAGCCGAACGGGCAGAGCATCTCGGGGAACCGGAGCTTGTCAGCGTAGTCGGCCCACTGGCGCAGGATCTCGTCAGGCCGAACATGCGCGTTGTACATCGGTCCAAGGTTATGCACGAGGTGGGCAAGGATGCGGGTGCCGTCAATGCCCTCCCACCAGAAGGTGTTGTGGGGAATGCGGTTGGTCTCGTTCCACGCGACCTTGGCCGTCATGAACCCATCAAGTCCGGCGCGACGATAGATCTGCGGCAGAGACCAGGTGTAGCCGAAGACGTCCGGCAGCCAGCCCACGCGCACGTCCACCCCGAACTCATCGCGGAAGAAGCGTTTGCCGTACAGACACTGTCGGACCATGGATTCGCCGGACGGCACGTTCGTGTCATGTTCGACCCATGTGCCGCCGATAGGCTCAAACCGCCCCTCGGCGATGCGCCCTTTGACGCGCTCGTAGACGCTCGGGAAGTACTGCTTCAGGTAGAGGAAGAGAGGTACCTGGCTGCACACGAAGTGGTAATGCGGAAACTCGTCCATGAGCGCAGCCACGGTCGCGTAGGTCCGCCCCACCTTGCGCATCGTTTCGCGAAGGGGCCACAGCCAGGCCACATCTATGTGCGAGTGCCCTGCGAAGAAGATCGAGCCGGGCAGGCACCCGTAGCCGATCCGGCGCAGTCCTTCCGCCAGTTTGGCGCGAGCCTCGCCGAACGCTTCGACAGACATCTGCTGGCGATCATGGCTGCGAAAGTCCACCTCCGCGAGCGCATCTTTCACCGCGAGGAGGATGCCCTCGGACACGACCGGATCAGACACGGCGGCGGCACATTCCACCGCAACGCGGAAGTCGCCGTACGCGGCCTCGATGGCAGGGTCCACGGCGATGAGCCGCGCGGCAGACAGGATGTATGGTCTGCGCTCGTCGTGGGCGACGAACTCAAGGTAGCCGCCCGTCTTCATCTCTATGTCGAGGGTGTGGGTCTCTCCCCCGCTGCAGGACGAGTGGAGCAGTATGTATCCTCGCCGGTCGTCCACGCCGTGATATGGCTGACCGTCCACCGAAAGCAATCCCTCGCCGCCTGTCGTCAGCTCGAGCCCAACCTTCAGGCCAGACCACTCCGGCGGTATGGTCACCGAGCGGCTCAGGAATGCGGTCTGCCCCTGCCTCGCCCAGATGTCGCCGACGTCGATCTCTGTCGCGCCGTCGTCGAGGAAGTCGTATGTGCCCGGCCCCCGGTGGTTGGCCAGCCGGCGGCGCCAGCCGTCCAGCCGCTCTTCCCCCACAATCACGCGCGCACCGATCTCCTGCACCCGGTTGCGCATTGTCTCGATCAAGCGAGCCATCGTCCACCTCCCCGAACCTGTTCCGATCCGCCACTTCTGCGATAGCATTTCGCCGTCGTCTGGCCCCAATCCTTCCAGTCGCCGCCCATAACCGGCGCCCCAAACGTCGATAGGATCGTTGTTGGGCCGCAGCCCTGCATACCGTGTGAGTCACGTTTTGTGACTCACACATGTGTACGTATATTGGCTTTAGTGTGTCTGTGGTTCTTGAATGAGACAGAAAGCCTCCTGCCGAAGTGTGTATGTGCAAACACAACACAAGGAGGAGGCTTTCCACAATGTCTATTAATCACAAGAGCGATGATGTCCTGCTGGAGGGTGTTGAGAGGATCCTGAGTGCGTATCGTGAGGCATGCCGCAAGTCGTGCGGCGACTTTGCGCAGGTGGAGGCGGCGGCCAACAGGGCAATCAAGGCGATTCGTCCG
>JAAYVH010000099.1 GCA_012517255.1 Chthonomonadales bacterium | reverse complement strand
CGGCCCTTCAGGCCGAACGACCGCCATCCGGACGAACATCGCCCGCCTTGATTTCGACACGGCGCTTCGCGCCGGCTCAATCACCGGCGGGCTGCGTGCGCACCACGTAGGGGCGTATCAGCCGGACGACCGATGTTGGGATCACATGATCCGACGCCGCAACCGGCTGGTACGCCATTCACTTGACGCCGTAACAAGGGCGAACCAACCGCGCGCTGCCGCGTTCCTCTTCATGGCGGTTCCGCTCGGCGGTTGATTCGCCCCTACGGGCTGCCGCAGCGCGTTCTCCGTGGCAAACGACGAGCCGCCACGTCATCGCGAGCGCAGCGACGCAATCCTGAACGGTCCGCGCCGACGGGCGGCTAGGCGTCGCGATATGCGACGGCTACAAAGCGTCGCGTCCTACATCGGTCCTCCCCGAGCGTCGTCGGTGGACTCGTCCGCCGGGGCGACGGTCCATTACACCGTCCGGCAGCGGCGTCTCCAGTCTGGAGGATGACTGGCTATAATAGACGCCATGCGCCGGGCACGGTGCCCTGAGGAGGCTCTCCCATGATGCTCGCTTTGCTGGCTCTCATCGCGCCGCCGAGCGCGCCCCTGGACATCCGCGCTGCCCAGACGATGGTCGCCCACGGCGCCGAGCCTGCAACGGTCGCCTTCCTCGCGGTGAATCGAGCGCCGAGCCCCGCATCGGGAGTCGTTCGCCTGTCGTGCAAAGGCGGCAGCGTCGAGCCTGCCGAGGCGCCGTTGGCTCTTGCGGGACACGGGTGGCGCGCGCTGGCGGTGCGGTGTCATCTCAACCCGCAGACCGACGAGGCCGTTGTCCAGGCGGAGATCGGCGAGCGAACCGCATCGGTCACGGTGATCCGCGGCTTCGATCTCACTACGCTACCATGGCGACAGGCGTTCGCGCCGCGGGAGGCTCCCCTTGCCGTCCATCTGGCATCGCCGGAGGCCGACGACACACAGTGGACAATGCTCCGGACGCCTGCCATGTGGAGCGACAACCGCTACGCCTGGTGTCGTGTCCACGTGAGGGTGCCGGCCGAATGGCGCGGCAAGCCGCTGCACCTCTATGTCGCCGCGGTGGATGACAATGACATCACCTACCTGAACGGCGTGGAGATTGGCCGCACAAACGGCTGGGACACGCCGCGACTCTATCCGATCCCGCCCGAGCAGGTGCGTTGGGACGCCGACAACGTCATCACGGTGATGGTGGACAACCCGACGTTCGGCGGCGGACTCTACAAGGCTCCGATCCTGTTGCTTGCCGGGGAGGCCATCCCGCCTTCGCCTGTGCAGGAGCATCGAACCGAGCAGGCGGCGCGGCCTGCCCAGGGCAAGATCGGGGCTCCCAGACCTCTGCGGCCCATCCACGTTCGCGACGGCGTTCTGCGCTATCCCGATGGCTCGGAGGTCGCGCTCTGGGGCGTGAACATCTACCCCCAGAGCTGGCATCAGTTCGAGACCATGCGCGCGCTGAAGCTCGACATGAAGGCCGTGATCCGCACCGACTTCGACCATCTGGAACAGATGGGGGTCGAGGCCATACGGATCCATGTATTCGATCGGGAGATCAGCGACGGCGACGGCAACATCCTGGACAATGAGCACCTCGATCTGCTCGACTTCGTCGTCGCGGAGCGCAGCCGACGGGGCATCTACATGTACTTCACCCCCATCGCGTGGTGGGGCGGACCCAACGAGAACAAGGACTCCTTCTCGGCCCAGACGAGCAAACCTGGCATGATGCTCGTACCAAAGGCGCGCAAGGCGGCCGCCGCCTACCTCCGGCAGTTTCTGACGCGCACCAACCGCTACACAGGCCGCGCCTACAAGGACGAACCCTGTCTGGGCGTGCTCGAAGTGATGAACGAGCCGGCGTATTTCCTCTATGGCGACATCGGCGGATCGGCCTATCCTCCGCAGGGAGAGCCTGAGGAGGTGCTGGCTCGCGACCGCGCCGAGCTTGCGTCCCAGTGGGCGGCATGGCTTCGGGACTTCGGTTCCGCCGATCGACCCGAGCTCTTTCCCCTCTTCCGATATGAGCTGATGCGGCGCTATATCGGCGAGATGGTGGGAGCTATACGCTCGACGGGCGCCCGGCAGCCCATCGCCATCTCGTTCTTCGGCGTGAATGGCGATGACATCGTGCAGGCAATCGCCGACTCCGAATGCGATGCCGTCACGTTCAGCAACTACCCGGGCGGCTGGGAGCGCGTCAATGACGGACGCAATCTGATGAACGCCGCAGCGCCGCTGCAGGTGGATCCCCGTCTGGGTGGCAAGGCGCGCCTGGCCTATGAGTTCGATACGCCGGCGACCAATGTGAGCTGCTACCTGTTCCCGGCGCTTGCAGCTCACTTCCGGGCCGGCGAGGTTCAGATCGCATGCCAGTTCCAGTACGACAGTATCGCGACGGCGCGGTGGAACACCGATTGGAACGCGCATTGGCTGAACTGGCGCTACACGCCGACAAAGGCCGTGAGCTTCATGATCGGCGGCGAGACCTTCCGCGCCATCCCGCGCGGCGTCACTTACGAGGCAGGCGACTGGCGGATGCCGGCGCCAGAGCTCAGCCTCGGCGGTTTGCGCGTCTCGTTCACCGGGAACAACAGCGTCTACGCTGCCGGCGACGTCGTGATGTATGCGCGTTCGACGCCCGGCGCACCAACATGGCCCGATGCCCCCAAGCGCATCGTCGGCACCGGATCATCGCGGTATGTCGACTACGGCGGGACGGGTGCATACACTATCGAGCGCGTCGCTCCCGACAGGATGGTCCTCCGCATCAACCCCGATGCCCGGCTCGTCGGCAACTCTCTAGCGGGATCGCTCAGCGCCCCCGTCGCAGAGCTCGAGGACAACGCTCATCTGTTCAAGCTTCATATCCCCGGATGGGAGCGCGCGCGTTGCATGCCGAAAGGATCCGCAAAGCCGGTCCCGTCCACCGCACAAGGGTGGGTCGTCCGGCCGGGCGAATACGTGATCATTAAGCCAACGACGTCGAGGAGTCGTCCATGACACCCCAAGCCCGTTCCTCTCGATCCGTCAGCGGGTCGCGCTGGCTGCTGATCGGCCTTGCCGCGCTTGTGGGTCTCAGCGCGTCAGGCGCGCGCACCCATCAGGCTCATCCCGGCAAGCGCTACTATGCCCACGAGGCGGTTCATGATGCCCATGGGATCATCGCGCCGTGGAACAAGGGCATGAACGGCCAGGTGGACTGGCGCTTGCGAATCGCCGCCGAGACGCTCAAGCGGTACCCGTGGACCGACAGGCCGTCGCGTGCTCCCCACTACGTGTTCAACGGGACGTGGGCCATCAGTCCGACGGGCGAGATCACCATCCCGAAGCTCAGCGATTGGGACAATGGGGACCTTGGCCAACGCTCCGCCTATGTGCTGAGCGGCCTCGTGGACTACTACCGGTACACGGGCGATCCTGCCGCCATCAGCCACATCTGGCTCACCGTCGAGTCGCTGCGCAAGCACGCGCTGACGGGCCCCGATCACCCGTGGCCCGGGTTCCTCATCAGCGTTCCCACCAAGGGGGCTCCCTACGGTCAGGCAAGCCCGAAGGGCATGATCCAGCTCGACATTACGGCAGAAGTGGGCATCGGCCTCGTGCGCGCCTATCAGCTTGTGGGCAAACGCGAGTGGTGGGACCTTGCCAGACATTGGGCCGATCTCTTCGCACGGAACCGGGGTACCGACCCCACCGTGTCACCGTGGCCGCGCTACGCCAATCCTGAGGATGCCGTCTGGGAGGACACGCAGACGGGCGGCGTGGCCTTCATCCTCGAGTTTCTGGATGAGGTGATACGCCTCGGCTACACAGGGCGCAACGGCGAGGTCGTCGCCGCGCGCGATGCCGGCCGGCGCTTCCTGCGCGACGTCTTGCTGCCCCGCTGGACCGAAGACGATGTCTGGGGGCGCAACTACTGGGACTGGAACGATCCGGTTCAGGCCGAAAACGTTACCGAGTGGGTGGCCCGCTACATGATGGCGCATCCGGGCGTTTTCCCCAACTGGCGAACCGACGTACGCAATATCCTGACCCTTTTTCTCAACCGAACTTCGGTAGACCCGGGATCGGGGGGCGGCGTGTTCAGCGGCGCGTGGGCCTACCCCGAGTCGTCTGGCTGCTGCGGACGATCGCTCTGGTACGGCCCCATGGAGCTGGCCCCCGTCTACGCCGAGCTCGGCCACCGGACGGGCGACGCACGCATGTCGGAGATGGCCCGTCGGATGATGATCCTGGCCACCTATGACGGCCACGAGACGGGAGTCGTGGAGGACAACATAGACGGCGGCCAGATCGTCGCCGGCGGATGGTTCAAGATCGCCCACCCCATGGCGCTCAAGCATACGCTGAACGCCATTGCGTGGCAGCCGGTCGAGTTCGGTCCGGCACGTGAAAACCACATCGTGCGGACCACCCATGTGGTGACAAACGTGACCTATGACGCGGGCCGGATCGCCTATGCAACCTATCCGGCGCCCGGGGTTACCCTCGATGTGCTGCGGCTGGCCTTCCGGCCGACGAGCATCACGGCCGACGGCAGGCCGTTGAGCGTCGGGACCGGCCCCGTGAATCGGCGCGTGACTGTGCAGAAGCTCCATGGCGGCGACTGGCTGGTGCGGATACGTCGCGACGGCACGACTTCCGTCGTGGTTGCGGGCGCCGATCCGCAGATCTCCATTCCGTGGCAGGGCGGCGTTCAGAGGTTCCGCGGCAATCAAGTCCGCGTGGTGGGCGACGTCGGCCCGGACGGCGGATTGGCGGAGGTAGCGCTCGACGGCGAGAAGCAGCGCGTCCTGATGGACTGCTGGTCGCCCACAGTGCGCCGGCAGCAGACACTCTGGTATCGCAACGGGCTTGCCAACACGGATCATACGATCGAGATCAGGCCGCTGGGCAAGGGCAATCCCGTCTCGAAGGGGAGCAGTGCCCGTGCCAACGCCATCGTGTGCTCTGCCGCCGATGCCTCGCCGATCTCGGGGTTCCCGTGGAAGCCCGAGGCGCAACGAGTGATCTTCGGGCGTCCCGACCGTGAGGACTACAAAGCCTCGGACGGCAACCGGTGGAGGCCTGCCACCGAGTGGACGTCGCGCCTTGGTGCAGGGGCAGATATCGTTGCCCGGACGTGGCGCACTCGTCCCACGCGGTCTTCCATCGGCAACACCCGCGATCCCGAGCTGTACCGCTATGGCGCCCACGCCCCGGAGATCGTGGCTCATTTCACGGTTGCCCACGGCGTCTATGGCGTGCGAATCCACCTCATGGAGGCGCGCCAGGTTCCGCCGGATCGGCGTGCGCTGGACATCGAGATCAACGACCGACCGGTGGCGCAGCATGTGGACATCGCGGCGTCAGCGGGCGGCATGTACCGGGCAGCCGTGCTCGTGTTTCAGAGCATATCGGCGCGCAGCGGAGCGATCACCGTGCGACTCGCAGGCGTCAACGGATCCGAGGCTGTTGTCCACGCCATCGAGGTCATACCCGGTCGGGCAAAACCCGGCGGTCCTGTGGTCCCAACTGCTCAGCCGGCGCCGTCAAACGGCAACCTGCTGGCCAACGGGGGGTTCGAGGAGACTGTCGCCGGCTCGGTGGGGCGCCTCGGTGACCGCGTACCGGCTTCGGGATGGACATATGTCTATGCATCGGTGAGCCAGAGCTATATCTGGGCGGAGTCTGCCTATGTCCAGCATCCGCATCTTGGCATGCCTGAGGTGCGTACCGGCAAGGAAGCGCTTCGCACGCACACCGACGGCATGGGCCGCACCATCGTGTTTCAGGATGTGGCCGTTCGCCCGGAGACGGACTACGTCGCGGAAGCGTGGGTCCATGCGGTGGACCTGCACGGCAAGGGGTTCGGACGCAATCCGGGCGATCGTGCCGGCATCGTCATTCAGGAGCTGTCGGCCGCCGGAGGCGTCATCGCCGAACATCCGGGCGCGTTCGTGACCGACGCCGGCCCCTATCGAAGAGTGTCCGTTCGCATCCGGACGGGCGCCGGGACGACCAGAGTGCGGTTCATTCTCGACACGATTCAGGCGGCTCACTACGCCGAGAGCCACGTGACCTACGACGACTGCTCGCTGCGGAGGGCTACGGCGGCTGACTGAGGCCCGGGTCGGCGAGGAAATCGTGCCGGTACTTGAGCTCGGCAATGATCTCCCGCTCGTACTTCTGAACCTCGGCGGGCGTTCGGCAACCGCGCGCGGCCATCACGCGGCTCACCACTTCGGCGAATGGCGCGATGGTGCCCCGGTTGACCTTGCGGTCGAACAGCGTCGCCATGCCCGCCTCTGACCGGACCACATCTTTGACGGCACATTCGATGGTCTGGCCGTTGACGGTCAGTTTGACCCGGTCATCCGCCGGCCAGTAATGGGATCTGGCGACCTTGATCTGCGCCGTGCGAAACTCGAGGCTGCGGCGGCCGGCCTTCTGGAAGCAAGCTGTCAGGCGTTTGTCCTCGATAACCTTGCGCACGGCCTCGTTGCCCATCAGCTCGGCGCCGGTTGAAGGATCCACCACCACGAGGACGCCGTCGGCATTGACATCTACGCCGAACCGGCGGAAGTCCCGGAGGTAGGCCTCTGGGGTGTCGGCCTTTTCCCTCGCCAGCACGGCAAGGAGAGAGCCTGCGCCGTTCTCCCCTGTGATGAACTGGATGAAGCCGATGGACACCCAGCCCGTATCGTAGGTGTTGACGGCATCGAAACCGCCCTCCAATCGCGAAACGGCCTTCGCTGCGCGAGCTTCCGATGGCGTCATGCCCGCCGATTGGAAGATCGGATCGAGTTCGGCGTTGCTCATATTGCGGACTGCCGTGCCCGCGTCCATGACGCCCGCGTCCCAGCGATAGTAGGCATAGCGCGGGCGCATGGCAACGCAATCCGTGAATGCATAGATGTCGCCATCGTCGAACGTAACCGTGTAGCGTCGGGGCGCCACGGAAGCGGCGAACGGCGGAGGATTGCCGACGGCCGCCAGAAGGTCTGCCGGGATGGGGCCCGGCGGAGCGGGGGAAGACGTCTCCGCGCCGGGCAGGCCCGGGATCACCGCGCGATTGGCCGCATCCGCAGCCGCCTGAGCCAGCGCCCGATCGTAATCAAGCTTTGCCTGAACCCACTTCTCCCACGCCGGTGACGCCTTCACGTCCGCATTGGGCGGAGGCTTGCCCGGCCCTGCCACCGCACGCTGATAGGCCCAGAACCAGCGGGACGCATCGGGGGTGAGGCGTACCTGCCAGGGGCCTTTCACCGCGGCTTCGTGCGGCGCGCCGATGGCATAGCGCCCTGGAGCCGTCCAGTAGGCAACAACGGCTGCCCGCTCATCGGCCGAGAACATGGAGGAGTTCGCGCTCTGCGCGGCGCTCGCCGTCTGCATACTCATAAGCAGGCCGGGGAGCAGGAGCCATGAGACACTGCGAGACCGATGCGACCCATGCTGTCCATATCTGTTGCCGACCCCCTTCATCGTTCGCCTTTCACGCGTCATCCTTCGTCCTTGATGCTTCGAACCGATACCGGAATCTGCCGATCGGCGCAGCGTCACCGTTGACGTAGGTGTCGAGGATATCGCCGGGCTTCTGCGCGTTGTCTATCCACTTGAACTCCAGAGTCAGCCCGGCAGAGCCCTTCTCCAGACCGAGGGCGCTGCGCGGGATCGCGATGTGCATCTCGGGAGAACCTGTGTGATAGGAGACCTTCGCGACGCGTCGCCACTTCCATCCGCCCTCGTTCGCCTCCAGCCACGTCGAGTCGGGGCCCTCAACCTCCCGATTGACGATGAAGTTGAAGCCCTCCCAGTGTTTCGACGGTTCAGCGCCGACGCGGAGCAGCAGCCACATCCAGTTGGGGCCCGCCCAGGTGGTCAACGGCTCACGCGTGCGCACGTAGAAGTACACGTTGTCGGCGTCGCGGGCAGCCTTGCAGACGACGATGTCGTTGCGGCCGGTGCGATTCACGTAGCGGGTTCCCGCAACGCCGTCATGATCGCGCGGCAGCGTCTCGCCCGCATGCGCGGCGAACTCCGGCCCGACATCCTGCCACTGACCAAAGCCGTCCTTGATGCGGATGGTCTTCGGCGCCGTTGCCGGCGGCATCGCTGGGGCGCCCTTGTAGCGTCGAATGTTCGCCACCATCTGCCAGTAGTAGTTGTCCGTGTGGCTGCAGTGACCCGGCTCGATGTCGCGGCTGTATTGCTGATCGAACTGGTCCACGAAGACGAGCGGCCCCATGGGATCTCCCCAGCGTCCGGCGATCCATTCGTTCCAGCCGGTGATCATCACGAACGGCGGATCGAGTTCCGTCACGCGCTTCCATTGCTCCGCGAAGTTCAGGCCGAGGTTGACGGATCCGGGTGACATATCCATCTTGCCGTCGTGGAAGCTTCGGCCTCGGGCATCGCCGCTGCTCATATTGGTGACGCGTCCGTCGGAGACGCGCAGGTTCTGGGCGACCGACACGTTCACCATCTCCGGCTTGTTCGGATCATTGGTATAACCGTAGGGCTGAGGATATGTCGCTTCCCAGTGCCAGGCGTAGGGCGTGTTGACCATCGTGAACGGCCAGTGGGCCTTGCGCAGCGTGAAGAAAGCCCTCAGCTCATCGTCGGCTTCCTTCGGATCGCAGATCATGAGGGGCTTGCCATCCCATCGGAACCAGAGGTCCGAGTAGAGCCCCTTCTTGTAGAGGTCCTCGTAGATGCGCCGCGCCGTCGCGCCGGCCTGAGTGTTCACCATGAAGGCGATCGCCGGGGTCTTGCCGCCCTCGGCCCGTACCTGTGCGAAGACCTCGCACAGCTTGAGGAAGGTCGGCGTGTACGTCACCGCGTTGGTGGTGTCGAAGATCAGGGTGTCAATGCCGGCGTCGGCGAGCAGATGGGCATGCCGACGGAGCACCCACGGATCATCGCTTCGATAGTAGCCGTACAGGGGTTCGCCCCAGTAGTGATACATCCCCACCGGCCACCAGAGAGGCGATTCCGGCTTCGAAACGGCATCGGGATCGACCGCCAGGATCTTGCTGATGTCGTGGGGGCCATCGCCTTCGGGCCGCTGGCCTCCCGGATTGTCGTGCCACAGGAAGTAGAAGATGCCGACCCAGCGATCCTTCCGAACCTCGCCGACTTCATCCGACAGCGGCAGCGTCCGCCCCAGCGCGTCCGTCGCTGGCCATGGCACACCCGGCAGGGGCTCGATGGACGACCCGACCGTTGCCGCCCGGCGAGCGGATGCGCAGCCTGTCGCGCAGAACAGCGCTGCGCAGATCAGCGCGAGCGTCCAGACATGGTGGTAGAGCATGGCAATGGACCTCTCGGTGTTTTCTTGGTGTCGGGGTTCGGCGCGCCTGCATCCACGTCCTTCCCAGGAAGACCGGGCGTTGCGCAGGACTTGCGGCCCGTGTGGCGAAAGCCGAAACCGTCGCCGCGGCCAGCGGCTGAAGGATCGATGAAAGGAGCGCCGACATGTCGGCCGTCTCGTGTCACCCGGACGCCTCATTGCGCGCATCGGCGGGCGCCCAAGGCCCCAGCCGTCGCGACGTGCTGGGAGCCGCGGCAGCGCTTGTCGTATTGCCCAGCGCACGCTCCGCTCGAACGTATCAGGCCAATGAGAAGATAGACGTTGCGTTAATCGGCTGCGGCGGACGCGGCGAGTGGTTCGTTGACACGATCCCGAAACTCGAGCGGATCGTGGCCCTCTGTGATGTCAACGACGAGCGCGCCGCCAGGTCCTATGCCAAGCTTCCCGACGTCCCGCGTCACACGGACTTCCGGCGAATGCTCGACCAGATCGGGAAGCGCATTGACGCTGTGATCATCGCTGCACCCGACCACATCCACGCTCCGGCTGCCATGATGGCCATGGCGATGGGCAAGCCGGTCTTCTGCGAGAAGCCCCTCACCCACGACATTCGTGAGGCTCGCGCGATTCGGGCCGCCGCCGCTCGCACCAGGGTTGTCACGCAGATGGGGAACCAGGGAACCGCCAGCGAGGCGTTCCGGCGGTGCTGCGAGCTGGTCTGGGCCGGCGCGATCGGTGAGGTGCGGCAGGTCTACGCGTGGAATGAGGCCGGAGGGAGCGGGATGCGGCCGGTACCGCACGGCGAGCAGCCCGTCCCGCGAAGCCTGCAGTGGGATCTGTTCCTCGGACCGGTCCAGTTCCGGCCGTATCACCCAGACTGGATGAACTGGCATGCCTGGCGCGACTTCGCCACAGGTCAGCTGGGCAACTGGGCTTCGCACACCATGAATCTGCCGTTCCGCGCCCTGAGGCTCGATACGCTCTGGGACAGTGGAGCCCGTCGGACGTTTCGTGTGCGGGCGGAGGTTGGCGTCTCGACACCGTCGACGTTCCCGCAGTGGGAGATACTGACCTACGAGCTTCCTGCCCGCGGCGCGATGCCTCCGGTTACGATCACGTGGATCAACGGCGGAACTGCGCCTCGCGGGCGCAAGGATGTCGAGGACTTGCTGGGTCGCAAGCTCGATTGGGGAGATGCCGGCGAGAAGAAGTGGGCCGACTACGCGGGCTGTCTGCTGGTCGGATCGAAGGGGATGATCCACTCTACTGGACACAACATGAGCTACACGCTGCTGCCGGAGGAACGCTTCCGAGGTTACGAAAGCCCGCCGCAGACCCTGCCGCGCGTAGCCGGTCCTGAGGTGGAGTGGTTCCAGGCCATACGCGGGCAGGGGGCGACGATGTCGAACTTCGAGGTCGCGTCCCGCCTGGCTGAGTTCACGCACATTGGCAACGTGGCCACTCTGCATCCGCCCGAAGTGGTCTACCACCCATCGCAGGGGAGGGTGCTCTCGCCGAGCGCCGCCAACGCCGCCCTCGGCCGCGCCTACCGACCGGGGTGGACGCTGTGAGCCGCGCCGCAGCGCCGGTGGCCAGCGTTCGGCGCGATGTTCGGGGCGAAGTTCGCGGGGCATCCCTGGAACGAGGAAGTCGGCATCAAGATCGATGCGCCGAGCCATCCTCTGACGCGGGCCTTCGGCGGCAAGCCCTTCCGGATTACGGACGAGATCTACGAGTTCGGACCGCCCTATGATCGCTCCAAGCTGAATGTGCTGTTATCCATCGACACTGCGACAACAAACATGGGCGTCTCGTGGATCACGCGCGCCGACGGCGACTTCGCGCAAGCCTGGACGAGGCGGCAGAGCAAGGGGCGCATCTTCTACTGCGGCTTCGGGCATCGCTGGGAAGTCTGGACGAGCCCTGCCGTCATGCGGTTCTACCTGGACGGCATTCAGTGGGCCTGAGGCGACCTCGTCGCGAAGTAGAGCGCGACAGCGACGGTGCAGCGGCTGTCCTGCAGGCGTTGTCTCTACTGACGGGAGCAGGGGGATGACATTCGGCGGGTTCCCTGGCCGCGCAAGGGAATAAGCCTGCGCACCATGAGTTCCAGGGACATATCGCCCGTCCGTTGACAGGCAGTTTGAAATGGTCAGTCCGTAGGTTCGGGCTCGGTCTCGAAAGCACCCGAACCGCGCAGGGAGGAGCTCAGAACACGCTCAAAGTCTGTGCCAGTCCCTGTTTGTATGAGCGGGAGACGGGTTTCGAACCCGCGACCTCCTCCTTGGCAAGGAGGCGCTCTACCACTGAGCTACTCCCGCATGCGGGGTTTCGGCGAACCACCATGGGCGAGAGGAGATTCGAACTCCTACACCTTTCGGCACTGGTTCCTAAGACCAGCGTGTCTGCCATTCCACCACTCGCCCGCGACGGAATGGCCGCCGTCCCCATGGCAACGCGATTATAGCACCGACGCCGACGGCAATGTCAAGCGCAATCTGAACAAGCAGGCTAGGGTTTCCAGGCGTGCGCCTCTTCGATGGCAGCGCGAAGGTTGGCCCACGGCGATCCCGGCGGAATGGTGCAGTCGGCGGCGAGAATGGTCGGCGAGGGCGCCTCGGCCAACGCTTCGCGGGCGACTCTTCGCGCGTCTTCCTCGGTTCCGCTGCCGATGGGCCCCTTGCGGTCAATGCCGCCCATAAATGGCCTGCTGAACATGGCGGCGATCTCGGCTCCGCTCATCTTTCGTCCGCCGACGATGGGATTGCAGTTGACCACGGTGCCCGGATACTCGACGAAGGGCGACAAGTCATCGTAGGGCGCGTGGTAGTCGCAGACATGGAGCACGCTGAAACGGCAGCGCGCATTGATCTCGCGCATGACCCTCAGGTCATAGGGCTTGACGCACTCGTGGAACAGGTCGGGATGCGCAAGCCGTCCAGCCTCATAGCCCTGTGTTGAGTGGTAGAAACCGTCCACGCCGAGCTCGATGCACGCATTGACGAACACCATGAGGGAGTCGGTGATGATCTCCATCCCCTCCCTTACCGCCTTAGGATCCTCGGCCATGTGCGCGGCGAGGCGTTCGGGTCCTCCGACGTGCCCGGCGCACATGAACGGCGAATACAGGGTCATGATGACCACGGCCTCGGGACCGAGCGTCTGAACGATCCCGTCCACGGCTTCGAGGAGCGGCTCGAAGAACGCGCGGCTCAAGGGCTTCACCTGAGCCCAGTCTTTCGGCGATACAACGCCGGGATCGGACGGGAACTTGCGCTCATACTGGATCTTGGCCAGGTCCATGCCCGTGAAGCGGAAGAACTCGATATGCTTTTCGACCGCTGGCCTTCCCTCGTGGTACTGCGGCTCGAAGTGCATGAAGAATGCGGCCGGTATGTAGGTCTGGGTCTTGCTCGCATCGGCAACGGCCAGAACGGCCTCGCGCTTGGTCATGGTTGGTGGCTCCTTGGGGAGTTCGTCATCGGACAGAGTGTACCGCGAGGACAGCGCTGCGGGCCAGGCTGCCAGTTGCGTCACGCCGGACCTGACCGAAGGGCATTCGCTGCCTCGACCGGGCCGCTGGCCCGGCCTGAATACGATCGGCCCTTCAGGCCGAACGGCAACGGCCATGACCAGGACGGATGGGCTTGGCGCCGGCATCGAGCTGCGCGCGTCGCCAT
>JAAYVH010000015.1 GCA_012517255.1 Chthonomonadales bacterium | reverse complement strand
GCGCGTAGGGGCGAATCAACCGCCGAACGGAAGCGCCGCGAAGAGAAAAGCGCACCCGGCCACCCGGCCCTCTGGACCGGGCTGAACACTGGCGGCCCTTCAGGCCGCGCTCAATCGTCACGGCGTCTCGTCTCGCGGCCTACCTCGGGATCGCGTCGCTACGCTCTCGATGACGTGGGCCGATCGTTGGCCCCTTTGATCGTCGGACCGAGGGCGTACCAGCCGGTTGCCACCTCTGCCCATATGCTCGCACGACTGGCCGTCCGGCTGATACGCCCCTACGGGGCGCGCACGCAGCCCGCCTTGATTTCGACACGGCGCTTCGCGCCGGCTCAATCACCGGCGAACAAGGGCGTACCAGCCGGCTGCAACCTCGGATCGTGTGCTTGCGACCCTTGTCGTCCGGCTCACACAAGCCGACGAGAGCGGCGCTGGCCGCCGCTACGGCATTCCGAGCCCCCGCCTCTCCTCCTCCAGATACCGCCCCACGCCGGAACGGGCCGTCGCGTCCCAGAGTGACGTCTTGAGGCGGCGGAGCGAGAGGGTGATGCCGATCCAGGTCTGTGTCCAGCCGCTCTCGATGCACCATGCGCCCCAGCCTGCGTCGCCGCTGGATGCCCAGTAGTCCCAGCGCTTGAGGTCGAAGGCGCGGAACCAGGCGCCATCGAGCTCTGGCCGGGCGCGGCTGCGGACCTGCGCGCGAACAAGAAACGCACAGAGCCGATCCGATGCAGCCGCGTAGAAGGAGTCGCCGGTGGCTGCCGCTGCTTCATGGAGGCCTATGGCGGCGAAGTTGCACGCATAGAGCAAGTCGCAGGCACGATCGTCGTCGGTCTGGATGATAGGTATCTCGGCGGTGCCGTAGGCCTCGTTGGACGCCGGCGGTGGTAGCTGGTTGGAACCGGCCGGGCCGAGCTGCTCGAAGATGCCGCCGGACGCATCCTGCGCAGCCAGCAGATCGTCGGCGATCGTGCGGAGCCATCCGCGATGCTCGGGAGTATCGGCCACGCGCACGAGCCATGCGAGACAGAGAAGCATGCGCGACCGCTCAATCTGCCGGCTGCCGACCCATTGCCAGGCCTCGGGGTAGGCCTCCATCATGTGCAGGATGCCGGTCGCGGCGCGGTCGAGGAAGGGGCGATGGCCGGTCTGGCGATAGGCCCAGAGGTAGCAGGCCCACATGTAGGACTGATAGTGTGGCGAGAAGCTCATGGCCGGGCTGTCCCGATAGGCTCGCCAGTCGTTCGCCTCGAGTGGCGCGGTGTCTATGCGGTTGGGCTGAAAGCCGTTGACGCCCGTCAGGCGCAGGTTGGCCAGCAGGCACCGCATGAGGCGACGATCCCATCGGTCGGTCTTGAGCTCTGCGGCAGCCAGCATCATGCCCAGCATGGAGCGGGCCTGATCGTCGCCATAGTAGACGCCGTAGCCGTCCATGTCGCCGTAATAGCCGGTGACGTCATTCCATCCGATGAGTCCGTAGGCGGGGTTGGCTGGATCGGCGCGCTTGCCGTGGCTAAGAATGGATCGCTCGTAGAGGAAGTCGCCGATGTTGCCGGTAACCTTACGCAGATCGGGCCGCCGCAGCGCTCGCGCCGCGAGCGCGAATGCGCCAGCCGCCTCGCCGTTGCAGTCGTTGCGCCGCCACCAGCGAACGCGCTGCGAGCCGTCCCAACCGATGGCCGAGTCGAAGCCTTCGAGCACGCCGAGCGAGCCGTCGCCGCACGGCCATGCACGGTCGGGCGCAGGGCCGATCCGCTCAGGCCATGCGGCGGCATCACGGTCGTAGACATGGGCCCAGTCGGGGTGGACCAGCATGCGGGATCGAAAGAACCACTCGATGGCGCGGCGCAGTGCGCTCGTCTCTGCGTGCGTCGGCAGGCGGTCTTCGCGGCCATAGCTCGGCGCGACAGCCGGACTCCATCGCAGATCCGGTATGGCGGCGCCGGGCATCAACCGGCCGAGGATGTGGCGCCAGACCTCCCGCCATGCTTCGGTAGGCGCATAACGGCCCGTAAGGAAGCCGCTGAGCTTGGTCGTCCCGATGAGCAGGCCGGGCTCGGGACTGTAGAGGATGGGGACGGTTGTCCTGGGAAGGCCGAACACGGCGGTGTCGAATCCCGCGACGCGGGCCAGTACCAGATCGGGCGCGGCGTGTGTCGCCGGTACGGCACGGCAGTCATGTAGCCCGAGTATGCGCAGTCTCGGCAGCTTCGGCCCGAACGCATCCGATGCGACTACCGTCCGCTCCCACACCGCGCGAGCATCGGGCCCGGACATCACGCCGGGACCACGGTCCGGGTACTCGACATAGAGACGCAGACCTCTGCTTCTCGCTCTCTCGTACAGCTCAGGCGGCATCGGGGTGCGCCGTTCGGGGTAGCCATCTGCGAGGATACACACTCCGGCGCCCGGTTGTGCCTCGGCGATCGCCTCTGCAGCGGTTGCGTAGCGCGGCAGGCGCCGCTGCCAGGCCCGGCATGCGACGACATACAGGTCATTCTCGGCTCCGCATGCAAACACGGGCCGAGGCTGACCCAGCGCCATACTGGCCATGGTCAACCCCCAGAGCGTGACGAGCATGGCACAGGATACGGCGCGGCATCTCCCTCATCCTTCTGGGGACCGGCGGAAGTCGGCGTCGCCTGGCCCGCAATGGAACGCAGGAATCAGCGGTCCATGCTCAGAAACCAACTGCAGGAGGATCATCTGTCCATGCTCATCCGCGCTCTGCTCATAGCACTGCTCATTCCCCTGGCCGTCGGCCCGGCCGATGACGGGGCGAGGGTCTCGCTCACCTATGGCGGCGAGACGATCACCATCGTGCGCGACGCCTACGGCGTGCCGCACGTGTCGGCGAGAACGCTGGCTGCTGCGGCGTTCGGCAACGGCTATGCCATCGCCGAAGACCGGATCGGCCAGATGGACCTGAACCGTCGAGCCGCCCGGGGAGAGATGGCTGAGCTCGTGGGAGCGTCCGCGGTTGCGGCCGACCGGGAGACCCGCATAGACGGCTACTCGGAGGCCGAGCGCCAGGCTCAGTTCGAGCGCCTGCCCGCGGATCTGCGAGCCATCATGCAGGCCTACGCCGACGGCGTGAACGCGTACCTGAAGGAGGCGCAAGCGTCCGGCAAGAAACGCATGGTCGCCAACTATCCCGGCGCCGCCGACGGGCTCGATCTCACCACGATCCAGCCATGGAAGGTCACCGACACTGTGGCGATCGGGCAGATGATGGCCCGGCGCTTTGGCGGCGGCGAGGGGGGCGAACTGCGTAACCAGCTCATCCTGACCTTCCTCAAGAATGCGCACAAGGGTGACGCCTACAAGCTCTTCAACGATGCGCTCTGGCGCAACGATCCGGCGTCGCCGACCACGATCCCGCCCGGCGAGGACGGACGCAAGTGGCCCGGCCAGCCGCATTGGGCCGACCCCACAGGGAAGGTGATCGCGAGCGGCGGCAGCCCCAGCCTGGGATCGCATCTCCCCGGGCGAGGCCATGGCGCCGATGTGGGTCCCATGAATCCCATCGCTCTCGCTCGAGCCGCCGATGTCGCCGATCAGAAGGAGCGACTGGCCCTCGCGGAGCGCATGGGCCTGATGACGAAATGGGGATCCTACTGCATGGCGGTGGCGGGCTCGAAGTCAGCAACGGGCAACGCCCTTCTCGTCGGCGGTCCGCAAATGGGCTTTCGAACGCCCCAGATCGCCCACGAGGTGCATCTGAAGACCGATGACGTCAACGTCATCGGCATGGGCTTTCCGGGCATTCCCGGCGTGCTCATCGGCCACAACGCCTACCTTGCCTGGAGCACGACGACGGGAGTCAACGACCAGACCGACATCTTCGTCGAGACACTGCACCCGACGAACAGCCGGCAGTACCGGTTCAAGGGACAATGGCGGACGATGGACGAGCGCACCGAGACCATCGCCGTGCGGGGCGGCGAGCCGGTCCAGGTGACGTGTCTGCGCACGGTGCATGGCCCGGTGGTCCAGGTGGACGAGAAGGCGCGCAAAGCCTACGCCCGCATGTCGAGTTACTGGCAGAAGGAGCTCGACACGTTCTCCGCCATCGCTGCCATGGCCCGAGCCAGGACGGTCGCCGACTTCGGCAAGGCATGCTCGCTCATACCGACCTCGCACAACTGGTTCTGCGCGACGCAGGACGGCGACATCGGCTTCTGGTTCTGCGGCCTCACTCCCCTGCGCGCGCCGGGCGTGGACCCGCGTCTGCCTACTCCCGGCGAAGGCGACCACGAGTGGCGCGGCTTCCTGCCCTTCGCTCACATGCCCAGCATCGTCAACCCGAAACAGGGCTTCGTGGCAAACTGGAACAACAAACCCGCCGTATGGTGGGACAACGGCGACACGCCTGCCTGGGGCGAGGTCTTCCACAACGGGCGGATAGCTCAGTTGCTCGCTCGCAAGCCGCGCATCACGCCGCAAGACCTGCGGGACATCATCGTGGACATAGGCACCTACGATTACAATGCCCACGTGCTGCTGCCCATGCTCCGATCGGCCCTCGTCCAGCGCATCAACCTGCCGGATGCCCGGCTGACCGGTCCGGCCCGGAAGGCCGGGGATTACCTGCTCCACTGGGATGGCCATGCGAAGGATGGCAGCGTTGCCAAGGTGATATTCGATGCATGGCTGAACGAGGTCCGCGAGGATCTGTTCAACAAGCCGTTCGGTTTCATCAAGCTGCAGGGGCAGGGCATGTTCTCCATGGCGATGCAGCCCAGCCTGATCGTCCACGTGCTGAAGGACAAGCGCTCGTCGGTGCCCGTGCAATACGACTATCTGAAGGGGCGGCATCCGAACGCCGTGATGCTGCAGGCGCTGAACAGGGCGGTCGAAAAGCTCACGAAAGAGCGCGGCGCCGATATGGCGCTGTGGCGATTCTCGCGGGGCACCATCAACTTCAGTCCGCTGCCCCCCATACCGTCCACCGACCGCGGGACCTACATCCAGATCGTCGAGTGCGGCAAGCCCAACGTGCGCGGCGTGAGCATCCTGCCGCCCGGCCAGAGCGAACGGCCCGACTCGCCCCACTTCGGCGATCAGCGCGAGCTCGCCGGCTGGTTCTTCTTCAAGGAGATGAAGGCGGATGCCGGAGCGAGCGTTAGTTCTCAATAGCGGCAAGTGCGGCGACCTCCTTCGCCGGAAATCGGAGCGGCGCATATGATAGCGAGTATCGAGGCACGTGGGTACAAGTGCCTCAAGAACGTCAGCCAGTCGCTCAGGACGTTTCAGATACTTGTCGGTCCCAATGCCAGCGGCAAGACGACCTTTCTGGATGTCCTTGCGTTCATGCGTGACGTCCTCGATGCCGGCCCTCGCGAAGCGGTGGCCCTCCGGACGCCTAACTTCGCGGACCTGACATGGGCTCGTGCGGGCGGCGGTTTCGAGCTGGCTGTCGAAGCCGTGCTGCCCGGGCATCTGCTCGCGGCTAAGAATGGGCGCGGTTATCAGCTGATTCGCTACGAACTCAGTGTCGAGAGCCGACCGGAATACGGCGACGTGGGGATCGTGTGGGAGAATGTGATGCTGTTGCCTCGATCCCTCCGCGCTGTGACGCCGAGGACGCTGTTCCCTGATTCATGGACCGCTGATAGCATCCTGATGAGGCGCACGCCCCGTGGAGCCCGGACCGTGGTCCGCAAGGTGCCCGAACGGAACGACAACTTCTATTCGGAGGTCCACAGCGAGAGCGGCAAAGGCTGGATGCCGTCGTTCCGCCTCGGTCCCTACAAGTCCTCCCTGGCGAACCTCCCCGATGACGAGACGCGCTTCCCTGCGGCCACATGGTTCCGAACACTGCTTCGCGAGGGAGTTCAGAGCATCGTCCTTAACAGCGCCGTGATGAGCCGTCCCAGCCCGCCCGGCCAGGGACGGAGTTTCCGGCCCGACGGATCAAACCTGCCATGGGTGATTGTTCGGTTGCAGGAGGAGCGTCCGGACCGGTATCGCGCATGGTTGGAGCACCTGAGCACATCTCTGCCCGACATTGCCGGCATTCGCATCGTCGAACGCCCGGAGGATCGCCACAGGTACCTGATGATCCGGTATGCGCATGGGGTAGAGGTTCCATCGTGGGGAGTCTCCGACGGTACGCTGAGACTGATGGCCCTAACGCTGCTTGCCTACCTTGGCGAGCCCGGCGGTATCTTTCTCATCGAGGAGCCCGAGAACGGCATCCATCCGCGCGCCGTGGAGACAATGTACCAAGCGCTCTCGTCGGTATATGACTCGCAGATCCTTGTTGCTTCGCACTCGCCGGTGCTTCTAGCCAATGCGCGGCTCCGTGATGTGCTGTGCTTCGGTCGCACGAAGGACGGCGCAACAGACATCGTCAGCGGGGAGGAGCACCCGCAACTTCGCGACTGGCACGAGGCATCGAACCCCGGCCTGCTGCTTGCCTCTGGCGTGCTATGAGTCCCAGCCCCGACCTTGTCGCACTGACACCCGATCTGGACTGGCGCCTGAGCCTGGAAGCCGTGTTCTTGCGCCCGGCATCCCTGGGAACGCGCCCCTTCACCTTCCGGGTCCTACAGGATGCCATGCACGATGCCTCAGTGGTTCGCCACGCACCTGAGATTCTGCGACCGTTCATGCGCGATGCTGGCTACGCTCTGGTATGCGTTGATCTGGAGGGGACCGGACGTGAAACCGAGGGGGCCGAGGCTCTGGAGGCAAGCTTGGAGGAGGAATTGGCGGGCGCCGGCTGGTCGGGACGCTGTGCCGCCGTCGTTGTCGCGCCGGAGCTCGAGCGATGGCTATGGTGCGACCCCCGCCACCTGCCCGATGCGATACAGTGGCCACCCGATGGTCCGCCGATCATCGACTGGCTCCGGCAAGCAGGCATGGCAGACGCCGACCCGGTTTCCATAGCTCGGCCCAAAGAAGCGCTGCAGGCTGTCTTGCGGTCCGTGCGCCGACCATGGTCGTCTTCCCTGTTCAAGCGTCTGGCTGCGAGAGTCAGCCTCGTCCGTTGCTCGGACCCGGCGTTCCGCCGGATGGTCCATCAACTGTCTTCATGGTTCCCGCCCTCGCCGTGATCGCGCACTTCCGGATCCGTGGGCGGGCTTGACCAGACTGCTACCTCAGGAGGAACACCTATGCCAAGACCGATCAGCAAGATCGCACCGGAATGGTGGGACTACACGACGCTTGAGCCTGAGCTGCTCTCCGATGCGGCAAGGCTCACCGCCGACGATGTAGCGAACCTGTCCCGTCCCGGCTTCACCGTTACCATGTATGACACTCTCGAGGAGTTCTATCTGGCCGAGGCGCTGGAGTATATCAACGCCTGGCGTCAGGCCACTCCCGACAACCCTGCAGGGATCTGCGGCCCCATCGGACCGACGGAACAGCTTCCGCTCGTCGCGCTGCTGGTGAATGCCCTCGATCTGAAGCTCCACGATGCCCATTTCTGGGGGATGGACGAGTGGTACCTCGACGGCCGCGAGGTACCCACCGATCATCCGCTCTCGTTCGAGCGGGCCGACCGTGAGCTCTGCTTCAACCGCATTCGCCGCGAACTGGTCATGCCGGACGCCAACCTCCACTTCCCCAAAGCCGATCCGAGCGCCTACGAGGCGTCATGGAACGGCGTTCGGTGCGTGGTGATGCAGGGCGGACAGGGCGAGGTGAAACACTGGGCTTTCAACGATCCGGTCCGCCGCACCGGCCCGTGGACCGACAGTCCGCCATCGCCGGAGGAGTACGGCAAGCTTGGCACCCGCGTGGTCGAGCTTCATCCGCTCACGCTCATTCAGAACGCGCGTACCTCGGGCGGCGGCCAGCTCGCGCTGGTTCCGACCCATGCCATATCGGTCGGTCCCCGGCAGACATGGATGGCCGAGTGCGTGTCCATCTGGCAGGCAGGTACCCACGACAATCCGTTCGGCCAGCGGCTGACGGCCCTCATGATCTCCAAGGGGATCGCCGACTCCGCGGTGCCGATGTCGCTCCTCGCCAACCATCCCAACGTCCGGTTCAACTACTACAGGCACGGGCTGGGGACATGCGAGACGGAGATGCACTGAGCGCCGGGCGATGCGATCCTGAGAAGCGCGAGACCCACCCGGACCGTTGAGAACGGGTGGGTCTCGTCATTGCGGCGCGCCCCGAAGGCGCAACCTAGGCTTTGGCCAATGCCTGATCTATGTCGGCGATGATGTCGTTGACATCCTCGATGCCGACGGACATGCGAATGAAGTCGGGCGTGACGCCGCTGGCGCGCTGCTCGTCTTCCGATAGCTGCTGGTGCGTGGTCGAGGCCGGATGGATGACGAGCGTCTTGGCGTCGCCGATGTTGGCAAGGTGCGAGAGGAGCTGCACGCTGTTGATGAACCGCTTGCCGGCCTCGAGACCGCCCTGAATGCCGAAACCGAGCATGGCCCCATAGCGCCCGCCTTTGTGGTACTTGCTGGCGACAGCGTAGGATGGATGCTCGGGCAGGCCCGGATAGTTGACCCATGCCACCTTCGGATGGCCTTTGAGATACTGCGCCACTTTCATTGCGTTGTCGCTGTGGCGCTCCATGCGCAGATGCAGCGTCTCGAGCCCCTGCAAGAAGAGAAATGCGTTGAACGGCGAGATGCATGCGCCGATGTCGCGCATCATCTGCAGCCGGCACTTGAGCACATAGGCCATGCTGCGCAACGGCTCCGGCAGATCCATGAGCACGAGGCCATGATACGACGGGTCCGGTTCGGTGAAGGCCGGGAAGTTACCGTTGGCCCAATCGAACTTGCCGCTGTCCACGATGATCCCGCCTATGCTGGTTCCGTGGCCGCCGATGAACTTGGTGGTTGAATGGACCACGATGTCGGCGCCCCATTCAATGGGTCGAACGAGCGCAGGCGTCGCCATGGTATTGTCAATCATCAGCGGGATGCTGGCGCCGTGGGCTATGGCCGCGACGGCCTCGATATCAAGAGTATCGAGCTTCGGGTTGCCGAGCGTCTCTGCATAGACGAGCTTCGTGTTCCCCGTGATAGCGCGCCTGAAGTTCTCTGGGTCCGACGGATCCACGAAATGGACGGTGATCCCGAGTTTGGGCAGCGTGTAATGAAACAGGTTGTAGGTTCCGCCGTAGAGCGACGCGGAGCTCACCATCTCGTCGCCGGCCTGCAGGATGTTCAGAATGGCCAGCGTCTCGGCCGCCTGACCTGACGATGCCGCCAATGCGCCGACTCCGCCTTCGAGCAGTGCGACGCGCTTTTCAAAGACGTCCTGCGTGGGGTTCATGATCCGCGTGTAAATGTTGCCGAGCTGACGGAGCGCAAAGAGGTCGGCCGCGTGGTCCGTGTCGTTGAACACGAACGACGTCGTCTGGTAGATCGGCACCGCGCGCGCTGTCGTTGCCGGATCAGGCGTCTGCCCCCCGTGAACCGCGAGCGTATCGAAACCAAGCTTGCTCTCATCCAGAGCCATGATGATCTCCCTTCGCATGTGGCGATGAGTGCGCCGCCGTGCCGCCTCCAGCGAGACGGTACCGAACCAGCCGGCAGCGCCGGCAGGAATCGTAGTTTAGCGGTACTAAGCTCTGTCTGTCAATGCCGCGCTTCGCGCCTCCTCAGTCGCCGGCGTCGCATCATGTGATCGCAACAGCGGTCGTCCGGCTGATGCGCCCCTGCGTGGTGCGCACGCAGCCCGCCGGTGATTGAGCCGGCGCGAAGCGGCGTGTCGAAATCAAGGCGGGCGATGTTCGTCCGGATGGCGGTCGCTCAGCCTGAAAGGCCGGGATTGTTCTGTTCGGCCCGCAGG
>JAAYVH010000098.1 GCA_012517255.1 Chthonomonadales bacterium | reverse complement strand
TGCTCTGCGGCCTTGCGGTACCACTCCACCGCCTGCTTCTCATCTTTGGCCACGCCGATGCCGTTCTGGTAGCACAAGCCGAGGTTGTTCTGCGCGTCTGCATCACCCTGCTCTGCGGCCTTGCGGTACCACTCCACCGCCTGCTTGTCATCCTTCGTGACGCCGATGCCGTACTGGTAGCAGTAGCCGAGGTTGACCTGCGCGACTGCATGACCCTGCTCTGCGGCCTTGCGGTACCACTCCACCGCCTGCTTCTCATCTTTGACGACGCCGATGCCGTACTCGTAGCAGCCGCCGAGCTCGTTCTGCGCGTCTGCATCACCCTGCTCTGCGGCCTTGCGGTACCACCTAACCGCCCGCTTCCCATCTTTGGCGACGCCGATGCCATTTTGGTAGCAGTAGCCGAGGTTGTTCTTCGCAGCTGCATAACCCTGCTCGACGGCCTTGCGGAACCACTCCACCGCCTGCTTCTCGTCCTTGGTGACGCCGATGCCATTTTGGTAGCAGTAGCCGAGGGCGGCCTGCGCTTCTGCATGACCCTGCTCTGCGGCCTTGCGGTACCACTCCACCGACTGCTTCTCGTCCTTTGTGACGCCGATGCCCTTCTGGTAGCAGTAGCCAAGGCTGTACTGCGCGGCTGAATCACCCTGCTCTGCGGCCTTGCGGTACCACTGCGCCATATGGGAGACGGACACAGGGGGTGAGCCAGAGGCGCCGCGAAGAAAGCCAATCACCTTCTCCGCAGTCCACCGCTGATGGCGGTCCTTGGTAAGGCACCCCCGGACGATCGTGGCAAACGGTTCCGCCAGATCCCCCGAGATGGTCGGCTCATGCGTCAGAGCCGCAGCAATGAGCTCCGCGTCGCTGGCGCCGGTATAGGGGAGCGATCCGGTCAAACACTCCTGTACCACCACTCCCAGCGCCCAGACGTCTACAAACGGGCCCGTCTCGCCCTGCATGGCCTCGGGCGACATGTACAGCACGGTGCCCTTGCGCCCCGATGCCTGCATGCTCGTGCCCGCAAAGCCCCGAACCAACCCGAAGTCCCCCAGCTTCCACTCGTTGCCCACCCGCAGGATGTTGGCCGGTTTCACATCCCGGTGCACGGCGCCACGCTCGCACAGATACGCCAGCGCCGACGCGATCTGCTCCGCTACCTCCCGCACCTCCTCGGGAGCCATCCGCTCCGGCCTCCTGAGCCGTGTCGCCAGCGACTCCGAAGCCAGCTCCGTGGCGATGTACAGACCTCCTCGCGCCAGACCGTCCGAAACCTCCCCGGCGCTCCGGAACCCGAGCAGGTGGGCATGGCCGAGCTGCGCCATCGCCTGCACCTCGCGGATCACGGCTTTACGCGCATCGTCGTCCGGCGGACGCAATAGCTTCACCGCCACCTGACCGATCACCTCGCCGAACGCAACCTCATCGGCCGCATAGACCCAGCCGTAGGAACCCGTGCCTAAGACCGTCGCAAGTTGGTACCGGCTGTCAATGATCAGTCCGAGGAGTGAAGCCGGATCAACCACGGGATACCTGGTCCTCGGACGATGGCGCGCGTTTGCGCAGGACGCAGAGCGCGGCGGCTGTCACATTGTCGTGGGCGCCGGCCTCCAGCGCAGCCTCGATGCACCCTTGCACCAGCCGGCGTGGTCTGCCCCGGTGCGCTGCGACCAGCGCCGCAAGGCGGTCGGGATCGACCTCGCTCCAGAGACCGTCGCTGCATAGCAGGATCGTGTCGCCGGGCAGCAGTGCACGGAACGCCGGGCCGCCCCCCTCCTCCCACTTAGGATCCACCGACAGCCGGGCCTCGGAGCCGCACCCAAGGCAAGAAGTCACCGTCGAGCGCATGGGGTGCGTGGCGACCTGGTCCTCGGTGATCGTGCCGGTTTCCAGCAGGATGCGGACTATGGAGTGGTCTGCCGTCACGAACTCCCTGACGCCCTTGCGAAAATGGTAGACCCGGCAGTCCCCCGCGTGCATGATCAGGCACTCGTCGGGCATGGCCAGCGCCACTGCCGCTGTGGCGCCCATGCCACCCAGGCCGAGCGAACGCGTGCCGAAGCGCCGGATGGCATCGTCGGCAGCGTAAAGCGACTCGAGTACCCACTCGTAGCGCTCCTTGCGATCGTCGGGGATGGGCCGAAGCCACGATCGCCGCAGGCTGCGCACCGCGATGCGACTGGCCATATCGCCGCCGCCGTGACCTCCCATACCGTCGAGCACCGCCAGACCGAGCGCGCCTGACTCCCGCAGACGTACCACGCAGCCCAGGTCCTCATTGCGCTCCCGAACCTTTCCGGGATGGGTCGCCCACGCTGCCTTCAGGAGATGCGTCCACCGGGCGCTGCTAACCACGGGCGATCACCTCAAGCTCGAGATCCGCAATCCTCAGCTTGTCGCCCACGTTGAGCGGGACAGGCGCCGACGGCTCGTCAGGCTTTGCGTGGGCAATGCGTTTGTCGTTGACAAATGTGCCGTTGCGGTCGTTGAGCGCCACGATCTGCAGTTGTCCGGCAGTCAGACGTAACTCCGCATGCCGGCGCGAGATGACGGGAGCGTCGTGCAGCTCACATTCGCTAAGATCTATGTCCACCGTCACGTCGGGCGGGTCGTTGCGACCGAGCACTGCCAAGACGCCCTCCATGGGGAACTCACGACCCTGGGCCGGTCCATTGAGGACCCGAAGGGCAAAGCCCTGGCTAGTGGGGGCGACGATCGGCTCGCCGTCGGTTCCCATACCGGGGATGGGATCATTGCCGAAGCCTGTCATGGTGTCACTCCTGACTTGCGAACATCAACCAGCGTCTTGGTTCGTCGATCGGGCGGCAGATGACCCTGCTTGAGCAGATCCTCCAGGTCCGCGGTTGCGCGGGCGGCGACATCCGGTTGCCCTGCCCTGGACGCGTTGTCCGCGATGGCCTTGAGCACCTCCGCTGTCCGCGCGGGGTCCGAGGTTCGCTGGAGCATTCCTGCGTAGATATTCGCTCCCCACATCAGCCGGTCCTTATCCACCTCGCTGTCGAGCGCCTGGGCAGCGATCAGAGAGTTGGTCCACTCGATGGAAGCGCGAGCGGACGCGGTCGAGCCGCCTCCCTCAACGATCACCTCCACGACTTCGTGCGAACCAAGGTGCTCGCCGAAACCGAGGGGCGACGTGCGTACCTCAACGAGCACATCCGTGGGCCCATCGGCCGTCAGCGACCCAACGGTATACCGGACCGCGGTCGGGTCTCCGACGCCTTCGAGGGCCGCGAACTCGGGGCGGTAACGGCAGGCGGCGACAACGCTGACGCCCGGCTTCAGCGGTGTGACCACGACGGCAGCCTGGTTGACAGAAACGGCCTGCGCCGAGCGGAGCCCGTCCTGAAGTGCGGGAACCAGCGTCCTCGGATCGGATGCGTAGATGAACCTGCCGCGCGCCCTGTCCGTTACCTCCGCAAGGAACGCCGTGTTGAAATGGGAGGCATCACCCATACCCACCGCGTAGAGGGTGATGCCCTTCTCGCCGAGCGCTCCTGCCTGGCCAACAAGCTTCTTCAGATCTTCGTCCTGGAGAGCCTGGCCTCTGGAGTTCGTGGCATGACCGTCCGTAATCAGAACTCCCACACGCGAGGCCGCGGGGTCGGGCTGCAGGGAGTTCCCGATCCACTCCAGCGCCAGGTCGGTCCGCGTGACGCCCGATGCCTGCAGGGCGGCGATGGCCGAACGTGCCCTGGCGCACGTGTTCGAGCCGCCGGCCTCGTCGCTCAGGATCTCGGTCACGTTCGTCGAGAACCCTGCCAGCCACAGCCGATCTTCCTTGCGGAGGAGCCCCGTAACTGCCTCGCACGCCTCCTTGGCGTGCTCGAGCTTCGCGCCCGCCATGGAGCCGCTCACATCGAGCGCGATCGCCATACGCAATGGAAGTCCTGCGCGGGCGCCGCTGGGCACGATGCGCACCCGCAGCACGTGGCGACACTCGTTCGGTCCTGTGCGCGCCGGGCGATCCCACTTCAGCTCAAGATTCAGCATCGGTCACCTCCAGTGCCCCTTCGGGCGTGATACGGATATCGAACGTCCGTCCAGCCATCGCAGCCGGGTCTTCGTACGTCGTGAACACCCACCGGTTCAGGGGTCTCTCCAACATAGTTTCCAGGAGCGCCTTGATCCGTCTGCCGCCGTACAGCAGATTGTCGCCTTCCTGCATGCGCGCTCGGACGGCGTCAATGATACTGTCGTCGAAGCGGAGCGTACACCGGTACGTGTCCTGAGACGCATCGGCAAGGAGCTTCAGAAACTTGCGGGCTATGCCGTCCACGTAGTCGGGCCGCAACAGGTCGAACGCGACGATGTTATCACCGAATCGGTTCAGAAGCTCCGCTCGGCCGATTCGCGTCGTGAAGAACCACCGCACCTCCTCCAGGAAGTGCTGGCGAACTTGCTCGAAGGTGAATGCATCGGCGCCCTGCTCCTGCACCACGCGCATGATGCCTGGTCTGATGATGGCGCCCGTGTGCGGATCGGCCAGGTCCGACGCGCCGATGTTGCTGGTGAAGATGATGGCCGTCTGGTGGAAATAGGCCGTCTGGCCCTTGCCGTCAGTCAGTCGCCCATCCTCCAGGATCTGGAGAAACTTGTCAAGCACCTTGGGATGGGCCTTCTCGATCTCATCGAAGAGGAGAATGCTGTGGGGCCGCTCCATCACCCGGTTGGTGAGCTGCCCGCCCTCCTCGTACCCGACGAAGCCGGGCGGCGCGCCCGCCAGCTTCTCGGCGGCATGTTCCTCCTTGTACTCGGACATGTCGAACCGCGCGAAGGCCCTCTCGTCGCCGAACACGAGCTCGGTCACAGCCTTGGCGAGCTCGGTCTTTCCCACGCCGGTGGGTCCAACGAAGAAAAAGACGCCCTTCGGCCTGCCGCCGGAGGTCGGCCCCGCCATGCTCAGCCCCACGCGCGCGCTGGTCAGCATGCTCGTGACGGCCTCGACCGCGTGCGGCTGCCCGATGACGCGCCGAGACAGTATGTCCTGCGCCTGGGCCACCCGATCACGGCTGAGATGCTGCCAGGGGTCATCCCGCAGACCGAACTTGAAGAAGTCCACGAGTCGATGCATACGCTTCAGACCCACGGGTATGCGGTGCTGCCACGACGTGTGCCGCAGGCTGTTCAGATCAATGGCATGGAGCCCATCCGTGAGATCGGCGAACTCGTCCGCGACCTGCTCCAGCTCCGTGAGAGCCTGCCCCTCCTGGACCACATCGCCGATCTGATCTCCTCCGTAGAACCCGCTGTACGGCTGGCCATGCGTGGGTCTGAGATAGGCCATCGCGAACTGCTTCCGCTCCTCTTTGTTGGGCCGCGACGCCTGGACAATGGCGATGTAGGGATTCTCCCGGTAGAGCCACTCGGGCACGCGCTTCAGGTCTGCAGCGACAATGACGAGGGTATTGCGGAAGCCGGCGCATCTGCCAGACGCGATCACCGCAGCCTCAAGCGTGCACTTGTGGAGCACCATGAGGGCTTGCCTCTCGTCGCCTGCGTATCGCCCCGGGTCGGTCGTGAGCATGTCACCCAGGTCAACAACCGCAGCCGTTGAAGACACGTTCTGCGCAAGCGCCAGCCGGATACGCGCAAACGCCTCGTCGGGCTGCGACCGTGCAGGACCGCCTGCTGGCCGACCCGCGGCAGGAACCTGGCGGCGGGGAGCTACCGTGGGGTCTGCGGGCGCAGGGGCCGCGTCGGGTGCTGGATGCTGGGCCACAGTGTCCTGTCCCAGCTCTTCGGGATGCCAAGCCAGCACGCCTCGCCGGATGATCTCCTCGAAACGGCGCCGCATATCATCGGGCAACGGCTCGCCACCGGCAATGTTCGGCGGCATCCTGGTCAGGCTGCCGTAGTCGAACCCGTCCACCGGGTCGTAATGGACTATGATTTCGAAGCCATGGTCTGCGAAGTATCCCTGCAGGAACTCGTGTGCCGTCTGGTAGACGCCGCGCCACAGGAACTGGTCATAGACGTCCCCATACAGGACGATGTGCTTGCGGCGCAGGATCTGGCGCTCGAACTCCTGAATCCAACGCGACGTGAGCTCGCTCATGTCTGCCCCCTTACCGTCCGTAGGAGCGGTGCTCGCCGCTGTGCGGCAGTTCGTCCGCCTTGCGGAGCCGCCTGTCAGGATCGGCTTTGCCGTCCCACAGTATCTCGCCCGCATCCACGCCATAGCCGTCCGCCAGCCGATCTCGCATCTGGTTGAGCACGGCTTCCGCCTGGTCGCATGCAGGCGCCGTGCCGCCATCTGAGAGGGGCTCTGCGGTATGGGCGAACCCGTCCACCGTGTAGTAGACCTGCCCTTCGACGGGCACGCTCACCGCCACCGCCCTGCCGGATGCGTCTGCCGCACGGAAAACGACGTCTGTTGCCGGGTGATCGGCGTAGGCAGCCCGGGGCGCGGACACAACGTAGCCCATGTCGGTCAGCGCAGCCGCGATGCTTTGCGCGATGTAGTCCCGCTTGTCGGCCTTGAGCTGCGCGGCGTTGGCTGTCTCGACCAGTGACGCTGCGGTTGTTCTGGCCTGGGCAAGCAGAGCTGCAGGTACATCCCACTGCTCGGCGCTCAGGGCCGCCTGCGCCTGGGCTGCGAGGGCCTCGGCCTCTGCCATTCGGTGGTGTTGCCACCGCATGACGACCGGATCCGCTCTCAGACCCTCGATGAGCGCGGTGATCTCGCCTGCTGCGGCCTCGCCAGCCGCCTTCCGGCGCAGAATCTCCGCGCGCCGCCCGGCTTCCTCCGCTGCAAGGCGCTCGGTCTTCTGCGCCACGGCCACGAGAGACTGCTGAATGTCGCGAAGGTCCGACTCGGTGCGGGCGTTGCCGACCTGCGATGTGAGGCGAGCGACGTCCTTCGCAATGGCCGCAAAATCGGTCGCCGGCAGGTCCCTGTGTCTCCGCTTCAGAGCCTGCTCAGCCGCGCTCACCTCATCCCTGACCTTGGCGCGAAGCTCCTCCAGCCTGCGCTTCCGCTCCCGCTCCTCGGCCGCGGCGCGTCGCCGGGCCTCTTCCTCGGCCTTCCGTCGTCGCTCAGTCTCCAGACGTTCCTGCTCTCGCCGTCTCAACGCCGCATACGAGTACTTCGGTGTTCCGCTCATCGACATGATCCTCCCTTGGCTTGATTCGCCCCTCGCCCTCAAGCGGACTAGCTCCTTTCGCCCCAATCGGCGTCGCCAGGTGGCGCCGGAACAGGGCAAGAGGGTTAGAGTTCAAAGGCTAACTACGGTCCTGCGGCGCATCGGAACCCGTTGACGTCGCCCCTCTTGCCTGGCGGTATTCTGTTGCGGTACGAGGCGCGCAGCAATTCCCAGTCGCATTCGGCCCGCGAGCCTCCGCGTAGCACGCGTCGCTGTCCGATCTCCGGACCCCGCGGGTTACGGTTCGGCGCCTGCGCGTAGTACTCGGGATCGTACCAGTCGGCGCACCACTCCCACACGTTCCCCGCCATGTCCAGGCAGCCGTAGGGAGAAGCGCCCGAAGGGATGCTGCCCACAGGAGCCGTAGAGGGCTGACTCCGTTTGCCGACCGAGCAGACGGCCTTCAACGCGTGGAAACCGTTCCCCCATGGCCACTTCCGCCCATCCGTCCCGCGAGCTGCCTTCTCCCACTGAGCCTCTGTCGGCAACGAAACACCCGCCCAGTCCGCATACGCCTGCGCATCGTACCATCTCACCTTGACGATCGGATGGTCGTCCAACCAGCCCCACTCAGGCGCCTCCGGCATCTCCCGCCCCGTCTCGTTGCAAAACCTCCGATACTGAGCCACCGTGACCGGATAACGGTACATCCAGAAGGCATCGAGGTGCACTCGTCGCTGAGGTCTCTCATCGGGTTCTCCATCCTCGCTGCCCATGGTGAACTCGCCTGCTGGCACGTAGACCAGCTCTGCCCCATCCCTGGGGTTCACCCAGATGTCACCCTGACGAGCATGCGCAGGGGGACGCGGGCCGGTGTAGCGTCGATCGGAGCCGACCGCCGCAGCGCGAGCTCTGGAGTGCGCGGGC